>NZ_JARXYP010000001.1:359859-719718 GCF_029893805.1 Streptomyces sp. SAI-135 | reverse complement strand
AGACGACTTCACGTATCGTGTCCGATACAGCATATGTCAGCGCAGTGGATGCGGTTGGGCGCAGTAGCAGGCCGTCAGCCGCGTGGCTCGCGTTGCCGTTCTGCCACCCAGGCAGCGACCTGGGCCCGACTGCTGAAGGCGAGCTTTTCGAGGATGTGAGCGACGTGGGCATCCACGGTACGCGGCGAGATGGCGAGGCGGCCCGCAATCTGCCGATTCCCGAGCCCGTCGGCGATTTGCTGCGCCACCTGCCACTCACGGTTGGTCAGGGGACGGAACACCTCGGCGTGGTCGCCGCTCCCTGTGCCACGCTCTTGCATGCCCGTGGCGTAGGCCAGTGCCTGAGCTGACGACAGCTCTGCACCCGAGGCCATCAGCGAGGCCAGGACGCGATCAGGGAACTTGGCGCGCAACTGCTCCAGCGAGGCATCGCGGAACTTGCTCAAGGCGCTGACGGTCTCGATGGAGGCCCCGCTGCGCCGCCACGCGGTCTCGGCGCATCCGGCCAGGGTGGCCGCACGCTGAGGATCCTGGCTGACACTGAACCAGGCCAGCGCGTCCAGGCACATCGCCTGACCGATCAGCTCCTCGTCGTGCACCTTGAGCTGAAGGGCTTCGAGCACCATGGCCTCGGCCGCGGCTGGCTCGCCTGCGTCCCAGACGACCATGCCGAGGTTCATCAGGGCACTTGAATGCAACGTGCTCTCCACGTGTTGCCCGGTGAGCCGCATACATTCCTGGAGGAGTGCCTTTGCCGACGCGAGATCCCCGCACAACCACTGAGTGAGGCCGTAGCCAAGGAGGACATGTGCCTTTCCGACGTCGTCGTCAGTGGACGCGAACAGGCGGAGGGCCTGGTCGAGCGGCGCCTGTGCCCCGTGCGGATCGCTCTCGGCGAGCTGGGCCATTCCCTCGACGAACCGTAGGTATGCCAGATCGCCGGGGGCGGGCTCGGGCCCGAGCTCACTCATCGCGTCGGCGACGAGCTGAGGCACGAGGTCGGCGTCCCCCAAGTAGAAGGAGAAGTAGGCGAGCCAGCGCATGGCGGTGGCTCGACCTGGGGTGCCCGGCTCGGACTCCTCGACGCCGCGCCGCAGCCAGTGGCGCCCTTCTGACAGCAGGCCGGCCGTCACCCAGTAAAGATTGAGGTCGGACGCGATGCTCATCGCCTGAGCCGGGTCCCGTGCGTCCAGGGCGAAGCCCAGCGCGGATGCGACGTTCTGGTGTTCAGTGCGCAGGCGAGATGACCACTCCTGCTGGCCCGGTCCGAACCAGCCCTCGCGATATCGCCTCGCCAGGCCCGCGGACCACACAACCAGCCGTTCCTGGACAGAGCTGCTTCCGCCCGACTCGACGAGCCGTTCGTGACCGAACTCGCGCAGGGTGCCGAGCATCCGGTACCGGGCCTCGGGGCCGGCATCCTCCTCTCGCGTCAGGATGGATTTCTCGACGAGTTCTGTCAGCAGGTCGACGACGTCGTCCGCGGCCAAGGCGTCGCCGGTGCAGACAGACTCCACGGCGGAGACGACGAAGCTGCTCGGAAACACCGACAGGCGCGCCCACATGAGCTGCTCCAGCTGCGAGCAGAGGTCATAACTCCACGTGATGGAAGCGAGCAGGGTCTGGTGACGTGCGGAGGCGCTGCGATCGCCGGTCGTCAGCAACCGCAGCCGGGAGCTGAGGCGTGCATTGATCTGTTCGACGGGGAGGGCGCGTACGCGGTCGGCGGCCAGTTCGATCGCCAAGGGGATTCCGTCGAGGCGGCGACAGATTTGAGCGACGTGCGGCGCGTTTCTCTCGGTCATGACAAAGCCTGGTGCTCGGGCCTGCGCCCGGTCCAGAAACAACCGCACGCCGTCGTACTGCGCCAGGTCGGCAGCTCGGGAATCTACGTTCCAGGTGGGGACAGGGAGTGGTGGAACGGCATAGGTGTATTCACCTCCGATCTTCATGGCCTCGCGACTCGTGGTGAGGACATGCACCTCGGGAGCGCGTGTCAGGATTCGCCTGATCAGCAGGGCACAGGCCACAATGACATGCTCACAGTTGTCCAGGACCAGCAGCAGATGCTTGTGTGCGAGCCGCTCGGCCAGGTTCTCAGCACTCCAGCCGGAGGGTTCGTCGCGAAAGCCCAGAGCCAGGGCGACAGCGTGCGGCACGAGCTCGGCGCTGCGGACCTCGGCCAGCTCGACCAGCACCACTCCGTCAGGAAATGCACGGCGTGCCTGATCGCCAATACGCATCGCAAGCCGGGTCTTGCCCACCCCGCCGGGACCCGTCAGGGTCACCAGCCGCGACGTGGACAGCAGCTTCCGGGCTTCGCCCAGCTCATGTCGGCGACCCACGAAGGTAGTGACCTCGGCGGGCAACGAGTCACCGTCGGTGCGGTGGGCGGATCGACCCATCAGCCGATCGTAGCGGGGGAGACCATAGGTAGGCATGTAGGTAGATCGAGGGATTACTGGAGCATCGGGACCGGTGACCCTGACCTGGACCGGGTGTGACGCCCGCCACGACGTCAGGGGTTTCCACATGACAGGGATGAGCTATCAACCGCCGCACCTGACCATCGGAGCGCCCAGGAGGAGGCTTGAGACGGGAGCGGATCGCTGCTATGTCCGGCTGGCGGTCATGGGTGACGGTGCGACCCTGCGGTCGAGGGGGCCCATGGGCAGGGGATGGCCCCAGATGCTGGCGCGCGTCATCGGTGCAGCTCACGATCTCTCCTGGTGCGACGCGAGAAGCGCAGGGGCCACGACGTACGACGTGCGACGGGTCCAGCTGCGCGTCGCGGTCGCCCAGCGGCCGCACCTGGTGTGCCTGGCTGCCGGGCTGGCCGACGTGCGTGATCCGCAGTGGGATTTTGCCGCGACGAGGGCGCACCTGCTGCACTGCGCCCGGGTGCTCTCGCGCCGGGGCGCTGTCCTGCTCACGACCCGACCGGGCGCCGGACGGCGGGGGCAGGCGGGAAGCTGGCGCTCCGCGAGCCGGCGCCTCCGGATCCGCCAGCTCGACGGTCTGTACGACGAGCTCCATGAGCGGTTCGGGACGATTCACCTCGACCCGGGCGACACGGGAGGTGCACGGCCCAGCGCCGCCGAGCTGACCGGCAGGTTTGTCCACGAGCTCACCCGTCATGGCCTCGAACTCCCGGTTGTTTCGCTCGCCCGGACCTCGTAGGTGGCGCGTGCGTCCTCACATGGCTCACAGTTCCAGGGCTCCCGCCAGTCGCTGCGCGTGGTGGGCCGGTGTGCCCAGGAGAAAACGGTCAGCCGTCGCGCGCTTGAAGTAGAGGTGAGCGCTGTGTTCCCAGGTGAAGCCGATACCTCCGTGCAGTTGGATCGCCGCTGCCGCGACGTCGTAGTAGGCCTCGGAGCAGACAATGTTCGCGACACTTACCGCGGTGCCCATGTCCCGCGCTTTCTCGTCCACTGCGCGCACCGCGTCGTCGAGAGCGGCGCGGGCGAGCTCGGTGCTGATGAGCATGTTCGCGAGGGCATGCTTCACGGCCTGGAACGAACCGATCGGACGCCCGAACTGGTAGCGGGTCCGGGCGTAGTCGGCGGTGACCTCGAGCATCCGCCGCGCGCCCCCCATCTGATCGGCGGCCAGGCCGACGGAGCCGACCGCCCCGGCGTCCGCGAGGAGTTGCCGAGCCGACCCCGGCGCGCCGATCCTCAGGGCGGACGCCGAGGTCAGATCGACGTGCGCGAACCGTCGCGTCTGGTCCATGGAGAGGGCCGGCCGGACCTCGACCGATGGACTGTTCGCGTCCACCCTGAACACCGAGATCACGCCGTCGTGGCGAGCCGGGACCAGAATGACGTCGGCGACCTGGCCGTCGAGGACGTGGTCGATGGTCCCGGTCAATGTCCACGTGCCCGCTTCCGAGACGGCGGTCACGGTGGTGGCGTCGGCATCCCAGCCCGCGCCGTGCTGAGGCAGTGCGAGCGTGCAGACAAGAGAACCGTCGGCTATCCCGGGGAGCAGAGCCTGCATCGTCGCAGCGTCCCGCGACCGGGCTATGAGCGTCGCGCCCAGCAGTACCGTGGACAGGAACGGGCCGGGAAACAGCGAGTAGCCGAGCTCCTCGCCGGCGACCGCCAGCTCGCGCATCCCGCAGCCCGCGCCGCCGTACTCCTCTGCCACGGCCAACCCCTGGACCCCGATCTCCGTGGCCAGGCGTGTCCATGCCGAACGGTCGAATCCCTCGGGCGAATCGAGATGTTCACGTACGACGGACTCGGGCGCCGTGCTTGCCAGCATCCGGTGCAAGGTCGAGCGGAGGTCGCGCAGCTCGTCCGGCTCGTCCACGCCGGCCGCGGTCGGCGGCGAGCTAACCACGCCGGAGCGAGGAGTAGGGAAGGTCCTTGTCGACCCTCGGCTCAGCGGGCAGGCCAAGCACTCGCTCGGCGAGGATGTTGCGCATGATCTCTGTCGTCCCACCTTCGATGGAATTGGCCCGGGAGCGCAGGAAGAGCCTGCGCGGGTCCTGGGAGGCACCCGCTCCGGAGGGTGCCGTGAGCTCGTCGGGTTCATAGGTGTCGTAGAGCAGCGCCTCGTCGCCGAGCAGGTCCAGGCAGAGTTCGTAGCCGTCCTTGTTCAGTTCGGCGAAACCGACCTTGCTCACGGAACTCTGCGGACCAGGCGTCCCGGTCGACCGTCTGGCGGCGCGAGCGGCGTACAGACGGAGGACGTGTCCGCGCAGCCACAGCCGCACCATCCTCGTTCGGAGGTCAGGATCACCGCCGGCTCTCTCGCGGTACAGGGCGAGCGCGAGCTCGACGGGACCGCTTTCGGCCGCCTTCGTGCCGAACATGTCACGTTCGTTCATCAACGTCGACATCGCGACTTTCCAGCCCGCGTTCACCGGGCCAAGGCGGTCGGTGTCGGGGATGAGGACGTCGGTCAGATAGACCTCGCTGAACTCCGCTTCGCCGGTGATCTGGCGCAAGGGCCGGATCTCGACCCCCGGAGTCGCCAGATCGAGCACGAAGTAGGTGAGTCCGCGGTGCTTGGGCTGAGCCGGATCGGTGCGGGCCAGCAACATGCCCCGCTGAGACGAGGCGGCCATGGATGTCCAGACCTTCTGTCCGGTCACGCGCCAGCCGCCCTGCTCGCGAACGGCCCGGGTGTCGATCGCGGCGAGGTCCGAGCCAGCACCCGGCTCGGAGAACAGCTGGCACCAGCGTTCCCCCGTCGCGATGGCCCGCAAGTAGCGTTCCTGCTGCTCGCCGCTGCCCCACTCGAGTACGCTCGGCGCGCCCATCGAGTAGGCCAGCCTGCTCTCGACCTGGAGGTTCGGCGCGCCGGCGGCTGTGAGTAGTTCGAACACCCTGCGCTGGGCATCGCGTTCTCCGCCGAGTCCCCCGCGCCCGGCGGGATGGTGCACCCAGGTCAACCCCGCGTCGTACTGGGCGGCGAGAAACGCCGTCCGGCCCGTCGTCTGTGGCGGATACCGCTCCAGCAGGCGACGGGTCAGCCGCTCGACCTGGTCTGCGGCGCTCATCGGCTCGCAGCGAGGGCCAGCGCCCACGCCTCGAGGCTCAGCGGCTTGCCCCCGAAGGACCTGAACTGCTCCGGCGTGGCGGGCTGGCCCACGTCGCGGTTCCACTCACTCGCCTGCACGATGGGTGCGACCATTCCCTTGGCCAGAGCCTGCTCGGCCGTCATCGGCAGCTCGGGCGGGAGGATCTGCTCACCCCAGGCGCGCGACAGCACTTCCGCGATCTCGATGAAGGTGAGCACGTCGCCCGCCAGTTGCAGCTCGACACCGTGGAACCGCTCGGGCTCCAGGATGGCGGCGGCCGCCGCGCGGCCGATGTCCTCGACCGCGATGAGCGCGTAGGTCGTCTCCGGATCGACGGCGGCCATCAGACGGTTGCTCGTACGGCCCTCGAAGTAGACCGAGGGGCGCAGGAACATCTCCATGAACGTAGCGGGGTAGAGGATGGTCCAGACGGGAAAACCGGCCTTGCGGACAAGGTCGTTGACCTCCTCCTTGCTGACCCAGTAGTCACTGATCGGCGGCACCAGATCGCTGTACGACTGCTGCCAGCGCCCCTCTTTCCACCCGGGCGCCGTCAGGTGGTGACCGGCACCGGACGCCGATGTCTGCACGAAGTGCCGTACCCCGGCTGCTGCCGCCACCGAGATGAGGTTGCGCGCATGGGTCCGCTCGGCATCAGCCTCTGGACGCGCCATGTCCGGACTGAGTACGGAGAAGACCGCCCGGACCCCGGTGCACGGCTGAATCAGTGAGTCCGCATCGTAGAGGTCACCCACCGCCACACTCGCCCCGAGGTCCGCGAGTGCTTTGGCGCGCTCGGAGTCAGGGTCGCGCACCAGCGCACGGACCGGGACTCCGGCGGCCAGGAGTGCTCGCGCAGCCGCTCCGCCCTGCTTTCCGGTCGCCCCGACCACCAGGACCGGGCCGTCGGCCGCCGGACCGGTTCGTTGCTCGCTCATCTGCTCCTCCATGAATGACACTCTTTTCAGGACACCGTGTAGCCGCCGTCGACGACCAAGGTGTCGCCCGTGTGGTAGGCGGAAGCGTTGGACGCAAGGTAGACAGCGAGGCCGGCGAAGTCCGCACTCGTACCCCAACGCCGGATCGGCACCCGCTTGAGGATCGCTTCCTGGACGTGCGGACGGTCGAAACTGCCCGCGGTCATCTCGGTACGGATCCAGCCGGGGATGATCGTGTTGGCGCGGATAGCGTGGCGTCCGAACTCGACCGCGAGCCCCCGGGTGACCGAGGCGAGCGCGCCCTTCGCCGCAGCGTACGACTGCAGCGTGGGCGCCCCGCGGATCGCGGAGACACTGGAGATGGTGACCAAGGACCCCCCGGGGTCCCCTGTCTCGGCCCGCGCCACCATGTGGCGCGCCGCCTCTCGCAACGTCCACAGCGCGCCGTCGAGGTCGGTGGCCAGGACACGGTGCAACTCGGAAGGGTCGAGATCCAGGAACTTGGTGCGTCCGCCGACGCCGGCGTTCGCGAATACCGCGTCGATTCGACCGAGGCGCCGGACCGTGTCCTCGGTGGCCGAGGCCACGGCGTCGGCGTCGCTGACGTCGACCATCGCCGTGTGCACCGGGGCGCCGTACTGCGCCAGCTTTCCCGCGGCCGTTTCGAGCTTCGTACCGTCTCGACCCCAGATGGCGACAGCGGCACCGGCGCGAGCCAGCCCCTCGGCCATGCCGAGACCGATGCCGCCGTTCCCGCCCGTGACCAGCGCCACCTTGCCGGTCAGGTCGAACGGGGCAGACGCCGCTCCGTCTCCGCTCTCAGTCATAGCGTCGAGGTTCGCTGGTTCTGCGGATGCCGTCGAGCGAGGTGTTCAGCGGAGCGGACCGATGATCGCGCCAGCCGGCTGAGGTGCGGCTACCTTCCCTTCCATGCCCCTGACCGTGCGCGATCACATCGAGGGTGTCCCGGCCGAGTCCGGACAAGCGGCGCGAGGCCGTCCGGAGCAGAGTGAAGGAGTGCGGTGATGACCCCACCGACGGTCCCTGAACAAGCCGAGGCTGCGCCGCCGGCAAGCCTGGTCACCGGTGTCGAGGAGTTCATCGCCGAGCACGTCCTGCCCGTGGACGACGAGCACGACGGCGACGTCGAGGCAGCCGGCGGAGAGTCGCTGCGCATCCGGCTTCAGGCCGGTGCCCGTGCACGCGGGCTGTTGTCCCCGCACGGCCCCGCAGACCTCGGCGGACTCGGCCTCGGCATGGTCGACCGTGCACCCGTGTTCGAAACCGCAGGCCGCTCTCTGTTCGGAGCGATGGCGTTGAACATCAACGCTCCCGACGAGGGCAACATCCATCTCCTCGACCACGTGGCGACAGCGGAGCAGCGCCAGCAGTACCTCCGTCCTCTCGTGCGAGGTGAGGTGCGGAGCGCATTCGCGATGACCGAGCCGGCGCCAGGCGCCGGCTCGGATCCGTCATTGCTCACCACGACCGCCACGCGGGTCGCGGGGGGCTGGTTGGTCAATGGACGCAAGTGGTTCATCACCGGCGCGGACGGAGCGGGCTTCTTCATCGTCATGGCCCGCACCAGCGGCGAGCCGGGGGATCGGGGCGGCGCCACGATGCTGCTCGCTCCGGCCGATCGCGCCGGAATCAAGGTCGCGCGGCATATCGGCACAATGGACCGTTCTATGCTCGGCGGTCATTGCGAAGTCACGTTCACCGACGTCGTCGTGCCGGACACCGACGTTCTGGGCGCGGTCGACGAAGGTTTCCGCTATGCGCAGGTTCGGCTCGGTCCCGCGCGGATGACGCACGTCATGAGGTGGACCGGCGCCGCGCAGCGAGCCCACGAGGTCGCCATCGAGCATGTCGCGGGAAGGCGTGCCTTCGCCGGGCGACTTGCGGACCTCGGGATGGTCCAGCAACTGATCGCGGACAGCGAGATCGACCTGGCCGCCACGCGCGCCCTCCTCCTGGAAGCGTGCCGGGAACTGGACGAAGGCGGTCACGCGTCCGCGAGCACCTCGATCGCGAAGACGTTCGCGTCCGAGGCCCTGAACCGGGTCGTCGACCGTGCCGTCCAGATGTGCGGTGCTCTGGGCGTCTCGGACGAACTGCCGGTTGCCAAGATCGCTCGTGAGCTGCGCCCCTTCCGCATCTACGACGGGCCGTCCGAGGTGCACCGATGGGCGATCGCACGCCGTGCCATCCGATGGATTGCAGGCTCATGAGCGTTGCCCCGGCGGCTCTCACCGCATGGCAGCTCGAAGGAGTGGCGGCGGCCCTCACGTCGGCCGGCCACCAGCCGGTCGGCCGGCTGGACGCATCGGTCATCACCGGCGGCCGGTCCAACGTGACCTACCGGATCACCGACGGCGTGCACCACTGGGTGCTGCGCACACCGCCGCGAGCCGGACGGACTCCCTCAGCCCACGACATCGCGCGGGAACACCGGGTGACGACAGCGCTTCGCGGCTCTCGCGTCCCGGTGGCCGAGGCGGTGCTCCTCCACTCCCGCGAGCAGCTCCTCGGCGGGCCCTTCGCCATCAGCACATTCGTCGACGGCCGGGTGCTCCGGACCAGGGAGGACCTGGCCCGACTCAGTGACTGGGAAGTCGATCAGGTCGTGGCGAGCATGCTCGGTGCGCTGATCGCCCTGCACCGGTTTGACTATGTCTCGGCCGGACTGGCGGACTTCGGGCGCCCTGAGGGTTATGCGGCCCGTCAGTTGAGGCGCTGGGCCAAGCAATGGAGCCTGACCGGGAACCCGCAGCTCCAGCCGCTCGCCGACGAGGTCATCCGCAATCTCGGCCGCAGGGTGCCGGGCCAGCCGACCAGCGCCGTCGTGCACGGCGACTACCGCGTAGACAACACGATCCTCGACAATGCCGAAGTGGCAGCGGTGGTCGACTGGGAGCTCTCGACCATCGGGGATCCGGTGGCCGACGTGGCCATGATGTGCGCCTACCGGGACCCGGCCTTCGACCTCATCATGGGTGCCCCGAGCGCCTGGACCAGTGACCGACTGCCGTCCGCCGATGGTCTGGCCGCGATGTACGTCGAGGCCGGGGGCTGTGAACTCGCGCACTGGGACTTCCACCTGGCCCTGGCCAACTTCAAGATCGCTGCGATCGCAGCGGGAATCGACCATCGCAGACGGTCCGGCGCCGACAGCGGCCCCGGCTTCGACACGGCCGGTGACGCCGTGCCCCGATACCTGGAACTCGCCCGCGAGGCCCTGCCGAGAGCCGCCCGCTGACCGCCGTGAGGAGTTCACCCCATGCCCGTCCCCGAACTGTTTCGCCTCGACGACAAGGTCGCGCTGGTCACCGGTGCCTCAAGCGGCTTGGGGGTCGCTTTCGCCCAGGGGCTCGCCGAGGCGGGAGCGCACGTCGTCCTGGCTGCCCGCCGCGCCGAGGGACTTCGGAAGACCGCCGAACTGGTCGAGGCGGCCGGAAGGCGGGCCTTGACCGTCCTGACCGACGTCTCGGATCCCGCAGCCTGCGAGCAGCTCACGGTCAGGACACTGGCGGAGTTCGGACAGGTCGACGTCTTGGTCAACAACGCCGGTAGAGGCACCGCCGTACCGGCTCTGCGCGAGACCCCGCAGCAGTTCCGCTCCGTCATCGACGTCAACCTCAACGGCTGTTACTGGATGGCCCAAGCCTGCGCACGGGTGATGGAGCCGGGCTCGAACATCATCAACATCTCCTCGATCCTCGGGCTCACCACCGCTGGGCTGCCCCAGGCCGCCTACAGCGCGTCGAAGGCCGCGCTCATCGGTCTGACGCGCGACCTCGCACAGCAGTGGACCGGCCGCAAGGGAATCAGGGTCAACGCCTTGGCGCCGGGCTTTTTCAGCTCGGAGATGACAGACCAATATCCGCCCGGCTACCTGGACGGACAGCTGTCGCGGATCCCCGCCGGACGCATGGGCGACCCGCGGGAGCTCGCCGCCGCGGTGGTCTTCCTGGCCTCCGACGCGGCCGGCTACATCACTGGCCAGACCTTGCCGGTGGACGGCGGCATCACGATCGTGTGAGCTGGTTGGCGCACCGGGCCGAAGCTGAGAATCGGGTGCCGGTGATCGTGGTGACCGTCGAGAACCAGCTCGGCGAACTCACCTGCTGCCCCGAGCCCTGACGCCGTTGGACTGGCCGCGTCGGGACAGTGGCGGGCGGGGTTCAGCGAGCGGGCGAAGATCCGCCGGCCATGTGGTCGCTGGGTTGGCCGTGGGCGATGAGCGTGACGAGGGTGTCGACCAGTGCATCGGCGGAGGTGCGCCATTTCCCGGTGGTGAAGTGGCCGCTCAGTTCCGCGTTGATGATCCCGCTGACGCCGGTGAAGAGCAGCCCTCCGTAGCGGTGCACGTCCTGTTCGTCGACGACCTGGGATACGAGGGTCAGGAATTCCTCCTGAGCGCGGCAGGAGGCGGCGACCATCTGGCCGGGGTCTTCGCCGGCCGGGGGGCCGAGCATCTGCCGGTAGCGGTGCGGGTGGTGACGGCCGATGGAGACAAGCGCGGTGAGGGCGCCCCGGAGTTTGGCGGCCGGGGTGCCGCGCAGGGCGGCAATCTCGTCGCTGAAGCGCTCCCAGTCCTCTGTGGCGACGGCGGCGAGCAGGGTGTCCTTGTCGGCGAAGTGCCCGTAGGGAGCGCCGCGACTCACACCTGCCCGTGCGCTCACGTCCCGCAGGGTCACCGCGTCCGGACCACCCTCGTCGAGCAGTTCTGCGGCCGCGTCCAGAACGGCGCGTCGGGTGGCGGCGGCGGACTCTGCACGACTGACCATGCCCACATCATACAAATGACGACGTCATCCGAGTGGGTTGACGTTGTCACATGAAAGTCCTAGGGTCGTCTCATGTGACAACGTCACATGAAGGAGGCGGTGCGGATCTCGAAGTACGGATGGTCCGCACGCCCACCCCGGATCGCTCCGCCAGGGCTCGCTGAGTCAGACAGGCGGCCCTGCGTGCGGTGCTAGGCCTCATGCCTCGGAACACACAGGAGTAACGGACCATGGATCTACAACTCGTCGGCAAGCGCGTGCTCGTGACCGGCGCCAGCAAGGGCATCGGCCTGGCGATCGTGCGAGCCTTCGTCGCCGAAGGCGCGTCAGTCACCGCGGTGTCCCGGCGCACCACACCCGAACTCGAAGCAACCGGGGCGGCCTTCGTGTCCGCCGACCTGTCCAGGGCCGATGAGTGCCGTCGCATGGTCGAGGCGGTCCTGGCGACCGACCCGCGCTTGGACGTCCTGGTCAACAACGCCGGTGGCGGCAGCCTGCCGGAGGGTTCGCTCGGCAACGCCCTCGACGGCGGGGACGACATCTGGCAGGACGTCTTCGCGCTGAATCTCAGCTCCTCCGTGCGGGTCATCCGGGCGGCACTGCCCGCCTTGATCGAGGCCCGCGGCGCGATCATCAACATAGGCTCCGACACCGCCCGGCGTCCCGGCGCCGCGGGCAGCACCCCGCTGCCGTACGCGGCCGCCAAAGCGGCGCTCACCACGTTCTCCCGGGGGCTCGCCGAGCGGATAGCCTCGCAGGGAGTACGCGTCAACACTGTGTCACCGGCTCTGACCAGGACCAACGCGATCGCGGGCGACGACGGTTACCTGTCTCAGGTGGCGCAGGCGGTCGGCGTCGAACACGCCACCCTGCTGCAGACCCTGCCGGCAGACCTCGGCATGCTCACAGGCAACATGATCGAGCCTGACGAGATCGCCCGCGCCGTGCTGCTGCTGGCATCCCCGACCATGCCGAGTGCGATCGGTGCGAACTGGGCCGTCGACGCCGGTTCCATCAAGGTCGCTTAGCACGATGGCGTCATGGCCGGAGCGGCCGCCTGTAAGCCGCATCGTCTGAACCGGCAGAAGTCGTGGCCTTGAAGCATGGCACGGCGAAAGCAACGGATGCCCGCTGCTCGTAGAACAGGCGGCCGGTACCCGTCGACGGCCGTGGCGCACCGTCGAGGCGAAGGGTTCAGCAGAGTGGACCAGAAGCGGCGTCAATTGCCTATGCGGCTGTTACGGTCCGGCCATGTCATCGACTGACCTGGCTCTTCTGGCTCTCCGTGGAGTGATCGGTGGGGTGTTCTTGGCCCATGGGTTGAACCACATTCTCGGCGGGGGACGACTGCGCGGCACGGCCGGATGGTTCGCCAGTCTCGGCATGCGCCCTGGTTACGTGCACGCCGTTGTCGCCAGCGCCGTCGAGGTCGCATCGGGCGCGCTGCTGGTGTTCGGCCTGTTCACCCCGGTTGCCGGGGCCGGCGTCGTCGGCACGATGGTCGTCGCATGGGTGATCAACCACGCCAAGAACGGGTTCTTCATCTTCCGGCCAGGCGAGGGCTATGAGTATGTGATGGTGCTTGCGGCGACGGGACTCTGTCTCGCGGGAACCGGCCCGGGGCGTATCTCGCTCGACCGACTGATCGGAATCGGTCAGCCAGGATGGACGGGGCTCGTGATCGGCCTGGCGGGGGTGGTCGGGGCAGGGCTTTTGCTGGCGCTGTGCTGGCGACCAGAAGACGCCGGGTAGTTCCGCTTCGAGGCGCTCGCCCACTCCCGCGACACGGCGACAGCGATTGGCATGGCTCTCTGCTGCTCCGGCAGACTTCGAGTCCCCACGGCGTCGCCGGTGCGATCGGACCGGCGACGCCGTCGACACGCGGTGGTACGTGGAATGCGTAGCTATGTAGGTAGGACCGCTGATGCGCCGAAATGATGCCGGCCTGAAGGTGTCTGGGTACGCGGAAGCGGAAGAAGGGGTCGGCGTCATGTACCCAGCGACGGGGAACCTCATCTCACCTGTCGCGGACGCGGCCGCGGAGAACCGGTCCGGTCCGACTACGGCAGAAGCAACGAACACCCCGGACGGACCGTCGCATATACCCGTTCCTCAGCCACGGGTCGATGACTTCAGCTGGCTTCTGACACACTGCCCGAAGGCAGCTCGTGCCGCCCGGAAGATCGCTGCCGTCGTCCTGGCCGAATGGCACACGAGCGAAGAAGCGACTGACACGGCCCTGCTGGTGGTCTCCGAACTGGTCACCAACGCCGTAGAGCATGCGCAGCCACCGGTGACGCTGCATCTGCACCGTGAGCGTGCCGGGAGCCGTGTCTGGGTGGGCGTGAGCGATGGCGGCCCCGCCGAGGACGCAGGGCCCTGGATCTCGTCCTGCTCCGATGACGAGCACGGCCGGGGCCTGGAGGTCGTCGGCGCCCTGGCCACCGCCCACGGCACTCGCCACCACTCCGGTGGCATCACGCGGTGGGCGCGGCTGCAGACCACTGCACCTGAGGACTGACAGAAGCCGGGACCGCCCGGTGACCGTTCAACGAGCCGCGGACGTGGGGCCTCGCGAACACTTCAGCCTGAGCGAGGAGCTCTCCTTGGTCACCTTTGCAGGAGCGTCTCGCCGACCGTGAAGGCAGCTGCTCAGCCGGTGCGCAAGAGGTGAGCGAGACCGCACCACGCGCAGGCTGGTCCGCCGCCGGGCTCAATCGCGCACACACTCCTCGATCACCGTAGCGACGCGGGCCGTTGCCGGGGAAAAGCGGTCCGTCCGGCGGACCAGGAGGAGGTCGACTGCTTCGGCGTCCGCCAACGGCACGTACGTCACACCTTCCAGGTGGAGACTTCGTACCGACTGCGGGACCAGGGCCACACCGTGTCCCGCTGCGACGAACACGACCAGCGTCGCCGTCTCACTGACCTCCACCAGCGGCGAGGGTTCGAAGCCGGCGCGTTTGCACGCTGCGAGAACGCGGTCGTACATCGAGGATCGCGCCTGTGAGGGGTGGATCACGAAGGGCTCGTCGGCGAGATTTTTCAGAGCCATGCGGCTGCGGCCTGCGAGTGGATGGTGGGATGGAAGCACCGCCACGAGGGGTTCGGTACGCAGCGGCGTGATGTGGACGTCCTCGACGGGTGCTGCCTCTCGGACCACCACGAGGTCGTACGTCTCGTTGAGCAGCCCTTCGACGAGTCGAGGCGCGAGAACCTCCCCGTGCAGATCCAGAGTGACTCCGGGGAGTCGTTCTTTGACGGTGCGCGCGACCTTGGGCAGCACGTCGTAGGTCGCCGTGCCGATGAAGCCGACGGAGACACGGCCCGTGCGCCCTGCTGCCAGTTCGTGCATGTGGGAGCGCGCGCGTTCCTCACCTGCGACGAGTGTCCGCGCGTGGTCGGCGAGTCGGCGGCCGGCTTCGGTGAGTTCGACATGCCGGGTGGTTCGGGTGAAGAGGGCAAGGCCCAGTTCACCCTCCAGCTGCTTGATCTGCTGGGACAGGGCCGGTTGCGCTATGTGCAGGCGGGCCGCGGCGCGTCCGAAGTGGCAGTCCTCGGCCACGGCGAGGAAATAGCGGAGCTGACGGATCTCCATGCCTCCTTTTATAGCAGCTCCTTATAAATGCATAAGAATTAGGTGTTGGACACGATGAATGCGCCGCTCCTACGGTGACGGGATGACCGATAGCTACGTATATGCGGCAGCGAGAACGCCCTTCGGACGGTACGCGGGCGCCCTCGCCGGGGTGCGGCCCGACGACCTCGCCGCGCGGGCCATCAGCGGGGTCCTCGCCAAGACGCCCGCGCTCGACCCGGCTGAGATCGGCGACGTCGTCTGGGGCAACGCCAACGGCGCGGGCGAGGACAACCGCAACCTGGGCAGGATGGCCGTCCTCCTCGCGGGACTTCCCACTTCCGTTCCCGCCACGACGGTCAACCGTCTGTGCGGATCCTCGCTGGACGCCGCCATCATCGCCTCGCGTGCCATCGAGACGGGTGATGTGGACATCGTGCTGTCCGGCGGCGCGGAGTCGATGAGCCGGGCTCCCTGGGTCCTGCCCAAGCCTGCGCGCGGGTTTCCCGCAGCGGACGTCACCGCGGTGTCGACCACGCTGGGCTGGAGGCTGGTCAACAAACGGATGCCGAAGGAGTGGACCGTTTCCCTGGGCGAGGCGAACGAGCAGCTGGTCGATCGCTTCGGCATCTCGCGTGAACGGCAGGACGCTTTCGCGGTCCGCTCCCACACACTGGCTCAACAGGCATGGAACGCCGGCTTCTACGACGACCTGATCGTGCCGGTAGTGACGGAAAGAGATGGCACGGCAGTCGAACGGGATGAGGGCGTCCGTCCCGACTCCACCGTCGAGACGCTCGCCCGGCTCAAGCCCGCCTTCCGGCCGAACGGTGCCATCACAGCCGGTAATGCCTCCCCGCTCAATGACGGGGCCTCGGCCGTGCTGCTTGGTTCCGCCGACGCCGCGGCCCGTATCGGGGCCGCACCCCTCGCACGGATCGCGGGCCGCGGCGTCACCGCGCTCGACCCGCAGATGTTCGGGTTCGCGCCCGTGGAAGCAGCCAACCAGGCGCTGAAGAATGCGGGCATCTCCTGGGCCGATGTCGCCGCGGTCGAGCTCAACGAAGCATTCGCCGTACAGTCTTTGGCCTGCATGGACGCTTGGGGTGTGGATCCCGGCATCGTCAACACCAAAGGTGGCGCCATAGCGCTGGGCCACCCCTTGGGTGCGTCCGGTGGCAGGCTCCTGGGCACTCTGGCCCATCGGCTCCGCGAGTCCGGTGAACGGTGGGGTGTCGCGGCCCTGTGCATAGGTGTCGGCCAAGGTCTTGCCGTGGTGCTGGAGAACGTGACGGGGGGCCGGGGATGAGCACGCAGCTGTGCGCCGACGCCGATGAAGCGGTCGCCGGAGTCCAGGACGGCTCGACCGTGCTGATCGGAGGATTCGGCATGGCCGGGATGCCGGTGGCCCTGATCGACGCGCTCCTGAGACAGGGCGCCGGCGACCTGACCGTGGTGTCCAACAATGCGGGCAACGGTGACACCGGACTCGCCGCCCTGCTCGCGGCGGGACGCGTCCGCAAGGTGATCTGCTCCTTCCCGCGGCAGGCGGACTCCTGGGTGTTCGACGAGCTCTACCGGTCCGGAAAGGTAGAGCTGGAGGTTGTGCCGCAGGGCAGCCTCGCCGAACGGATCAGGGCCGCAGGCGCCGGCATCGGGGCCTTCTTCTGCCCCACCGCGGTGGGCACCCTGCTCTCCGAGGGGAAGGAAACCCGGGAGATCGACGGGCGCACGTATGTACTCGAATATCCGATCAAGGGGGACGTGGCTCTCATCAGCGCTCAGCGCGCCGACCGCATGGGCAACCTCGTCTACCGCAAGACGGCGCGCAACTTCGGGCCGGTCATGGCGACCGCGGCGACCACGGTGATCGCGCAGGTACGCGAGATCGTCGAGACCGGTGAGATCGATCCCGAGACCGTGGTCACTCCGAGCATCTACGTCGACCGAGTGGTGCAGGAAGGGGACGCGGCATGAACCCCGCCACGCGTTCATCGCACACGAATGCCCCGCTGGGCAAGCA
Source organism: Streptomyces sp. SAI-135 (assembly GCF_029893805.1). Classification (NCBI taxonomy): domain Bacteria; kingdom Bacillati; phylum Actinomycetota; class Actinomycetes; order Kitasatosporales; family Streptomycetaceae; genus Streptomyces; species Streptomyces sp. SAI-135. The sequence continues at coordinate 702,860 of NZ_JARXYP010000001.1, read as the reverse complement.
TGACATCGCAGCCCTGGTGGCCCGGCACATCCCGGACGGCGCGTTCGTGAACCTGGGCATCGGCCAGCCGACGCTCGTCGCCGACCACCTGCCACCTGGCTCGGGGGTCGTGCTGCACACGGAGAACGGCATGCTGAACATGGGCCCCGCCGCCACGGGAAGCGACATCGACCCGGACCTGACCAATGCCGGAAAGGTGCCTGTCACCGAGCTTCCGGGAGCGGCCTACTTCCACCACGCGGACTCCTTCGCCATGATGCGCGGCGGGCACCTGGACATCTGCGTCCTGGGCGCTTATCAGGTCTCCGCCCGGGGAGACCTGGCCAACTGGCACACCGGCGCACCCGATGCCATCCCCGCTGTCGGCGGGGCCATGGATCTGGCGATCGGAGCCAAGCAGGTGTTCGTGGTGATGACCCTCTTCACCAAGGACGGCGCACCGAAGCTCGTGAAGGAGTGCAGTTACCCCCTTACCGGCTTGGGATGTGTCGACCGCGTCTACACCGATCTGGCCGTGTTCGACATCTCGTCCCAAGGGGTCAGCGTCACGCACACCTTCGGAACCACCTTCGACGACCTCGCCGCGCGGCTGGACATGCCCCTGCTCGATGCCACCAAGCCGTGAGCTGAACCGCCGCCGGTCAAGATCTCATCGAACCGCTGACGTCGACGCGCGTTCGATCACTTCGGGGCTCTGGGGAACCACGATCCTTCGTGGTTCCCCTCCCGCCGCCATGTCGAGCGCGAGTTCGACTGCCTGCACCCCGAGTTCCTTGACCGGAAGAGCCACGGTGGTGAGCGCAGGCGTCAGGAAGCCGGCCAGGTCGTCGTCATGCAGCGCAATGACCGAGAGCTGCTCCGGAACCGTCAGGCCCATCGCCCGGGCGGCTGCCAGCGCCCCCACACCCATGGGAAACGTCGCCGCGAAGATCGCGGTCGGTGGGTTCGCCCCACCCGCGAGTCGCTGCACGGCGTTGAAGCCCGCGGCGTAGTCGCGCTCTTTGCACGAGGCGGTGAGTGCCTCGACCCCTGTCGAGCGAACTGCCGCCCGATACCCCTGCAGGCGCCGAACCATGGTGTCGAGGGACGGCGGTCCGAAGACGCCGCCGATCCGCCGGTGGCCCAGGTCTGCGAGATGCCGCACGGCGAGAGCCGCCGCGTCGCTGTCGCGCAGGACCACGCTCGCTCTGACAGCCATCACCTGCCGGTTCAGGAGCACCACCCGGTGCGGTGCCCACTCGGCGAGCTGGCGCAGTGCCTTGTCTTCGATCCGCCCGGAAGCCACGAGCATCGCGTCCACGCGTCCCTGCATCAGCATGTTCGTGATCGTTTCGTGCGGGTCGCCCGCCGCATGGGTCCCCATGACCAGGCCATAGCCCTTCAGGGCGGCATGCTCCTCGACGCTTTTCGCGAGGGCCGTATACATCGGACTGGTGAAGCCGGGCAGAAGCAGTCCGAGCGTGGTCGTGCGTGCGTTGCGCAGTCCGCGAGCTGCGACGTTGGCGCGGTATCCCAGGGCTTCCGCTGCCGCCAGGATGCGACTTCGCGTCTCGGCAGAGGCGAATCCCCGCGGATCGTCGCGCAAGACCCGCGAGACCAGGCTCGTATGTACGCCCGCCGCCGCGGCGACGTCGGCCAGGGTGGGCCTTCGCGGTCCCGTGGGCTTGGATCCCTTGGTCATGGTGACTCCCGTGCGGCTCCGCGGTGTTCGACCTGATGAATTTTTTATATCAAACGTTTGACGGACATGTTGCGCGCTTCTAGCGTCTGGCCTACCAAGCAACTCGAGGCCCTGCGGTGACGCGGTGAAAAGGAGAGCCCACAGTGACGGAAACGAATTCGAGCATGACCCACTTCACGCGCCCGTCATCGCAGTTCAAGGAGTACAAGGACCGCTACGAGACCATCGCGATGGAGCGGACCTCCGACGGCATCCTGACCATGCGGTTCCACACGGACGGCGGCCCCCTGCAGTGGAGCCTGCAGGCACACTACGAGTTCGAGGACGCCTTCGCACAGGTAGGGCGAGACCGTGAAAACGACGTCATCATCCTGACGGGCACCGGTGACGCCTTCAGCGGTCCGGCGATCAAGCCCGGCTCCCACCCGAACCGCAACAGCATGACTCCCTCCCACTACGACCCGATCCTGTGGGAGGGCAAGCATCTGCTCCCCAACCTCCTCTCGATCGAGGCACCGGTGATCGCGGCGATCAACGGTCCCGCGGTACGCCACGCCGAGATCCCGCTGCTCTCGGACATCGTGCTCGCGACCGATTCCACGTACTTTCAGGACACCGCCCATTTCGCCGGGGGGATGGTCCCCGGAGACGGCATGCACATCGTCATGCCCCTGCTGATGGGACTGACGCGCGGTCGGTACTTCCTGTACACCGGGCAGAAGATCGAAGCGGCCGAAGCGAAGGACCTCGGCCTGGTCAATGAAATCCTTCCCGAGGACCAGCTCCTGGAACGAGCCCAGGAACTGGCCGCGGAACTCCTGAAGCAGCCTCGGCTGGTGAGGCGCTACACGCGCACCGTGGTGACCGAGACTCTGCGGGAGCAGATGCACGGACTCCTCGGATACGGACTGGCGCTGGAGGGCTTGGCCCGCATGCGCGAGAACTGACCACCCACCCCACCGAGACGACGACCGAGCGGACCCGAAGGCAGGAGCTGATCATGGCCTCCAGTTGGAGCAGTTTCTATCGTGGCTACGTCGAGGAGCCCAGCCTGGTGGAGGTGGGAGACGGCGTGTACGCCTACCTCCACCACGACGGCAGCTGGGGACTCAACAATTCCGGGTTCGTGCACTCAGGCCATGAACTGGCGGTGATCGACACCGCGCTGACCGAAGACCGCACCCGTCAGTTCCGTGAGGCGATGACCCGCAGGTCCGGCGTGGAAAAGCCGCAGGTGCTGATCAATACGCACCACCACAGTGATCACACCTTCGGCAATTCGGTCTTCGATGACGCCTGTATCGTGGCCCACCGCCTTTGCCGGGAGGCCGTGGTCAAGCAAGGACTGAAGCCCACGGACCAGGACCCGATCGTCCCGTGGGGATCTTTGAAAGTGCGTCCCCCACAGCTCCTCTTCGACGAGAAGCTGGAACTGTACGTCGGCGATCACCGGGCAGAGCTGATTTTCGTCGGGCCGGCCCACACCACCAACGACATCGTGGTCTGGCTGCCCGAGGAACGCGTCCTGTTTGCCGGTGACGTGCTCTTTCACGACGCGACGCCCATTACCCACGGTGGCTCCACCGCGGGATCCGTGCGGGCACTCAACACCATGAAGGCCCTCGATCCACGCGTCATTGTTCCGGGCCACGGCACGGTCTGCGGTCCCGAGGTGATCGACCAGTGGCTCGGTTACTTCTCCTTCATCACCGACACGGCGGCCAAGGCCTTGAACGCCGGCCTGTCCGTACTCGACGCCGCCCGGGAGCAGGACCTCGGCGCATACGCTGAGTGGCAGCACCCGGAGCGCTTCGTGTTGAACCTCCACCGGGCCTACGAAGAACTCAAGAACGGCCCGGCGGCCTTCGTCGACGAGGCTGCTGCGTTCGACGACATGCTGCGGCTCAATCCCGCCTCGTACGGCCACCGCATCATCAAGGACCGCGAGGCGTACATCGACCCCTGCTCGTCGGAGCGGGGCGCCGTGCCCGTCCGTGACGCTCAGGCGTGACAGCCGTGAACACCCCCAGGATCGGCTCCGACAGCGCACCGACGCGTGCGGAGACCGAGCGCGCCCGATGGCCCAAGTACGACGCGTTCGCCTTCATCAGCGGGGGCGCCACGTACCTGGATGACATCGAGCCCGACGGAACATTGCACATGGCGGTCGTGCGAAGCCCCGTGGCCCATGGAAAACTCCTGGGCGTCGACGTGAGTCAGGCCCTTGCCATGGACGGTGTGGTGACTGCCGTCGACGGCCACGAGGCGGCCCGGCACCTGGCTCCGATGCCCTATGTGCAAAACCCCGAGGACATCGGCGCTCAAGCGTTTCGTGTGACAGCTCTCGCGGTCGATGAACTGCGCTGGCTCGGCGAGCCGGTGGCCGTCGTCGTCGCCGAGTCTGCGCCCGTCGCCCGCGCCGCTGCGTCGGTTGTGCAAGTGCATTACGAGGAACTCCAGCCGATCCTCGACGTCGGCGAGCTGGCCGCGAATCCGTCCCTCATGGACGAGCAGTTCGCTGATTCCGTCCTGTCCGCGAACGACTTCACCCGGGGGGACACGGACAGCGCGTTCGCGTCGGCGCCTCACTCCCTGGAGAGCACATTGCGGATCGGACGCAGCAGCACGGCGCCGATGGAACCGCGGGGCTACCTCGCATCATGGGACGCTGATGCCCGACTGACCGTTCACGCCTCCCATCAACAGCCATTCCAGTTGCGGTGGGAGCTTGCGACCATGCTCCGGATTCCCGAGGAATCGGTACGCGTCGTCGTACCCCAGGTCGGTGGCTCGTTCGGTCTGAAGATGACCGGCTTCGCCGAGGAGCCCCTCGTGTGTCTGCTGAGCAAACTGACCGGCCGACCGGTCAAGTACGTCGAGAGCAGGGCCGAATGCTTCCTCGGAGGAGGACGCGAGCAGATCCACCGTGCCGCGGTCGCCTTCGACGACCAGGGCCGTCTCCTCGCCCTGCGCGACCACATCACCATCCCGGTCGGCGCGGCCTCCACCTCGCCCGGCTGGCGCATGGCCTACGTGACCGCGGCCACCTTCCCGAGCGCCTACGACATCCCGGCCGTGGAAATCCGTTCACGCGTCCTTCTCACGAACCAGCCTCCTTGGCATTCCTGCCGTGGCTACGGCAAGGACACCGCCATCGTGGTCATCGAGCGGCTCGTCGACAGGGTTGCCTCGTACCTCGGCCTCGACCCGGCCGAAGTCCGTCGGCGCAATCTGCTCCCGAGCCACCGCTTGCCGCATCGTCTGCCCTCGGGCTACCTCATCGACAGTGGTGATTTCGGCGCGCTTCTCGACCGTGCGCTCACGCTCGCGAACTACGAGCCGGCGAACAGCGCCCGGGGCAAGGAACCGGAGGCCGACATGGCCGAAGGTGTCGGCATCGCCTTCGAGATCACCCCTGAAGGCGGAGGCCACCCGTCCGGCCCGTTGCGCACCGCAGCCCGGCCCACGGCCCCGGCTCCCGAGGCCGCCACTGTCTCGATGAACGCCGAAGGCCGGATCGAGGTGCGCAGCAGCGTCACCAATCCCGGGGGAGGCAACGACACATCGCTGGCGACGCTCGCGGCAGAGGCACTGGGCACCAGCCGCGCGATGGTCACAGTGGTCCAAGGGGACACGGACCGCGTCCCACAGGGGACCGGCCATGCCAGCAGCAGGGCCACAGCCGTGGGCGGCGCCGCCGTCGTTCTGGCGGCGCGAGACATCGCCGACAGGCTCCGCGCGAGGGCGGCCGAGTTGACGGGTGTACAGCCTGACGAGGTCACGCTCGTCGACGGGCGGATCGAGATCCAGCAGCGTCCGGTCATGACCATCGCCGATCTCTGCTCTGATCTGTGCACCACCGGGCGGGCCCCCGAACTCGTCGCCACCCGCTCCTACGTGCCGGTCAACCAACAGGGCCTCAACGACAGCGAGCCGTACCGCTACACCTATCCGTACGTCTCCAGCGGTGTGTACGTCGCCCGGGTGCTCGTCGACCTGGCCACGGGAAAGACCACGATCACCGGTCTGGTCGCGGTCCATGACTGTGGTCGTGTCATCAACCCCACCCTCGTGGAAGGCCAGATGCACGGCGCTATGGCCATGGGAGCCGGGCTGGCCCTGTTTGAGGAGATTCTGTCGGCAGACGACGGAAGCCCTCTCACCGACACCTTCAAGCACTACATGCTGCCGCGGGCGAACGACCTGCCGAGCATGATCGTCGAGCATGTGGAGACGCCGTCGCCGCACACCCTCATGGGAGCCAAGGGCGCCGGCGAGGCCGGAGTGGGCGGCGCGATGGCCGCGGTTCTCAACGCGGTGACGAACGCCCTCGGTCCCAACTGCCCGCCTCCGACGGCACTTCCTCTGACTCCTCCCCGAGTTCTCGATCTCCTCGCCCATTCCCACGGGAGGACCGAGCCATGATCCGGCACCTCGTCCGACCCCGGACGGTCACCGAGGCCACCACCGCTCTGGCCGAGGCGAACGCGGTAGACGGACACGCACTCATCATCGGCGGTGGCACCATCGCCGTTCCGCAACTCGTCCGGCAGGAAGTGCAGCCCACGCACATCGTCGACTTGGGTGACCTGGATGTCGCCCGCATCCGGCGCGACGAGAGCGCGGTTCACCTGGGCCCCGCCGCCACCTACCAGTTGCTCATCGACACGCCCTGTGCCGAGCGGTGGACACCCCTTCTCCACCTGATGGCCAAAGGAATCACGGGCGGCATCCAGATCCGCAGCCAGGGCACGATCGCCGGATCACTGGTCTGCGCACGTCCCTACTCCGACGCGCCGGCAGTTCTCGTCGCCCATGACGCTCGTGTCACGGTCGCCTCTGTACACGGCACACGCACCGTGTCGGTCGAACGGTTTCTCACCGCCCCCGAGCGTCCGGACCTGCGTCCCACCGAACTCGTCACCGAGGTCATCCTCCCGTATCGGCCCGAAGCCGTGGCGCACGGCTACTACAAGCTCAAATTCGCCGAGTCCTCCTGGCCCGTCGTGACCTGCGCCTGCTCGATTCTGGCAGACGGAACCGCCGAACTCACCCTGGGCGGAGTCAGGGGGGTGCCCTGGAAGATCCGAGTGTCCAGCGACTTGTCGCACAGCCCGCACGAGCTGCGTGACGTCATGGACGATCACATGTCGGCCTTCACCGAGGACGATTTCTGGCACGACATCCGAGCGGACAGTTCCTACCGGCGCCGGGTCGCCGCCACTGTCGCGGCGCGCGCACTGCGGCAGGCGGCCGCGCGGCTCCTCTCACCAGGTACGGAGCAATCATGAGCAGCGAAGAGATCACCTTCACACTCAACGGCAACCCCGTTCGCGCCGCGGTCGACGATGTCGAGACTCTGGTCGACATCCTGCGCCGGGACTGCGGTGTCGGCGGTGTGAGGGTGGGATGCCGCAATGGCGACTGCGGGAGCTGTACGGCCATGGTCGACGACGCATGCGTCAAGACCTGCCTGATGCTCGGCGGCCGAGCGCGCGGTTCTGAGGTGGTCACCCTCGAAGGCCTCGGGAGTCTCGACCGCCCCCACCCGGTCCAGACCGCCTTCATGGAAACCTACGCGTTCCAGTGCGGCTTCTGCCTACCGGGCATGGTGCTCTCGACGATCAGCCTGCTTGCGCGCATCCCGCAGCCGGACGAGACGGAAATCCGGGACGCGCTCAGCGGAAACCTGTGCCGGTGCACCGGTTACGAGAACATCGTGAAGGCTGTACAACGCGCCGCGCAAATGATGCAGCGGGCACCCAAATGAATTTCTGAAATCATCCCTTTCCTCATCTGGACGGCAGGCCCCGCAGAAGGAATCCCTGCTCCGCACTTGCCATACCCACTTGAGGTTCCAGCGGTGAGTTTCAGAACAATCAGCACCGTGCGGAGTGAGAAAGGCGTCAGCACCACCGAAATGCCGGAAACTGAAAAGATCTGATTTCCGGAGACTTTCCAGAGAATGGACTCAGGATCATGCAAACCCTTGAACACGCAGTGCGCGAGAGAGAAAAAGTGACCCGCCCGCAGTTCCTTGCGTGGCTCACCGCGTTCGCGGGGTGGCTGTTCGACTACTACGAGATCGCGCTGATGACGTTCCTGATCGTGCCCATCGCAGCGGAGTTCGATCTGTCGTCGCAGCAAACCGCCCTCCTGCTCTCGCTCCAACTCCTTGGCATCGCGGTCGGTGGCGTCGTCTTCGGGTATCTGGGAGATCGGATCGGACGCCGCCGCGTGCTGATGATCACCATCGTGATCTTCGGGGTGTTCACGCTGGCTCGGGCGTTCGTGCCCAACTACCCCACTCTCGTCGTCTTCGGCATACTCGCCGCGATAGGGCTGGGCGGCGAGTTCGGAGTGGGGCAGTCCCTCGTGTCGGAGGCCATGCCGGCGCGCAGCCGTGGCTGGTGGGGTGCAGCCCTCTACAGCGGCGTGGGAATCGGGCTGGCCATGGCCGCTCTGGTCGGCGGATATCTTCTGCCCGTCATCGGCTGGCGCTGGGTCTTCGCCGTGTCTTGCCTGCCGATCCTCCTGGCGATCCTGGCAAGGTTCGCCGTTCCCGAGTCCGACGAGTGGGAAGCGCAGTCTCGCGGAGAACGCGTCGCGATCGACTGGAAACTGGTGCGGTCAAGGCTTTTCCTCAAGCCGTTCTTCCTCTGTCTGACGGCCTGCTCAATTGAATTCTTCGCCTTCTACGGCGTTGCGGCGCTCCTGCCCAAGTACCTCATCGAGGTCCAGGGGTTCAGCTTCAGCAAGGCCGCCTGGTGGACGGTTACCGTCGGCCTGTCGATCTTCTTGGGTTCAGTCACCTGCGGCTACCTGGCCGACCGAATCGGCCGCCGCCTCACGTGGTGCATCATGGCTTCGATCGCTGCCATCGGGAGCATCCTGCTCGGGCTCGTCCTGCAGACCGACGTCCAGGGTCTGGTAAGTCTGGTGCCGATCTTCATCATGTATTTCGGCACTGGTGTCGCCGCCGCCTTCGGTCTGGTCTTCTCCGAGCAGTTCCCCACGCGGGTACGTTCCCTGGGAGTTGGCAGTTCGCTGCAGCTCGGACGAGGGCTCTCGTTCTTCCCCCCGCTCATCGCCGCAGCTGTCTATCCGGTGTACGGGTATTCGGTCCTCGTCTTCTCCGGTGCTGCCCTCTTCGCCATCCTCGCCGCGATGGGATGGGCATTCAGGGAAGGGCGCGGACGAGCCATGGCCGACATCGAATACGACTTCGCCACCAGCTGACCAAGCGGCCCGTAGCGTTTGCGGCACCGAGGGGAGCTGCCGCAAACGAACACAGGCTGCGTACAACGAGGGGACCCCACGGGCAGCGTGCCCTGAGCACAGGGAAGAGCGGCAAGTGCTGGACATCGCAGACGAGTTGAGCCGGTGGATCGAGCTGGGACGCGACTTCGCCGTGGCCACAGTGGTAGGGGTCAGCGGCAGCGCGCCGCGGCAGCCGGGCGCGGCCCTCGCTGTCGACGAAGAGGGCCACGCGATCGGCTCCGTCTCCGGCGGCTGTGTGGAGGGCGCGGCCTACGAGCTGTGCCGAGAGGCGATCGCCGACGGAGTCAACCGCCGGGAGCGCTTCGGCTACAGCAACGACGACGCCTTCGCCGTAGGCCTGACCTGCGGCGGCGCCATTGACATTCTGGTCACGCCGGTCCGGGCCGAGGACCGTACGTATGCCGTGCTGTCAGCCGCGGTGGCCGCCGCTACGGCGGGGCAGGCAGCGGCGCTCGCGCGCATCGTGTCGGGGCCGGCCGAACTCGTGGATGGCGCGCTGCTGGTGCGCCCGGACGGCAGCCGGCTGGGTGGCTTCGGCGACCAGCCCGAACTCGACGACATCGTCGCCGGCGAGGCACTCGCATACCTCGATGCCGGCCGCACGGCTGCTCTGCGGATCTGCGAGGAGAGATTCACCAGCGGCAGCCCTGTCACCGTCCTGATCGAAACCTCGCTGCCGGCACCTCGGATGATCGTCTTTGGAGCGATCGACTACGCATCGGCGCTCGTCAAGATGGGCAAGTTCCTCGGCTATCACGTCACCGTGTGCGACGCACGTCCCGCGTTCGCGACTGCCGCCCGGTTTCCGGATGCGGATGAGATCGTCGTCGAGTGGCCGCACCGATACCTGGGGCGTACGGACGTGGACGGCCGCACAGTCGTGTGTGTGCTCACCCATGACGCCAAATTCGACATCCCGCTGCTGCACCTCGCGCTGCGCCTGCCGGTCGCGTACATCGGCGCCATGGGCTCCCGCCGCACCCACCTCGACCGTACCGAGCGCCTGCGCGAAGCGGGCGTCACCGAGGCGGAGTTGGCACGGTTGCACTCCCCGATCGGCATCGACCTCGGAGCCCGCACCCCGGAGGAGGTCGCGGTCTCCATCGCGTCGGAGATCGTAGCGAACATGCGCGGGGGCAGCGGGGTCTCGCTGACCGGGGCGCACACGGCGATCCACCATGACGCGGTGGCACGCGGACAGGGCATGACTTCTTTCGGCTCTGGAATGGGACAGGACGAAAACAGCTGATGCTGGGTACGACTACGACCACCTGCGCCCTTGGCCCCGCGCAAGGGGAAGTCCTGCAGCGAGTCCACGCGGCTCAGCGTGCTCGGTCCGCGGCGATCACGGCCTGGATCACGCCGGGAAGCGGCGGTCCCACAGGAACGCGTCCCGCTGAGGGCGCTGCGTGGTGGGGTACCGGGATGCGAGCGCAGGACTCACCAGTCGTCCGCGGCCAGGCCGCCGCTGTCGTCGGAGAGCCCGAACGCGAGGTCCACCACGCATCCACGAAGGTGCAGTGCTTCGCGGAACCAGATGGCTCCCGCCAGAATCCAGCTCAGTTCGTTGAGCAGCCCGCTCGACTCGAAACGCCGGATCAGTATCCCGACCGCTCCGGCGCCGTCACTGGCGGGAGTCCCGTTCGCGGCTTCGCCGTCGAGGTCTTCGGCGTAGACCCGCTCGCAGAGTATGTACTGCGTCAACGAGCACGCGGCGTTCTCGACGTCGTCGAGCAGGTCGTGCATCAGACCGCTCCAGCGGGGGAGGTCACCGCACGTGGGACAGAACTGTCCCTTCTCCTTCAGGCGGACGTCGTCTCGCGCGAGAGCTGAGTAGACCCGGGTGCACAACTCCTCCTCCACCCCGTCCCACTCTCGACGATTCTCCTCAAGCACCGGCCACTTCCGCGCCATCCACTCGTACGGAATTCCAGCAGCGCGCTCGACGATGTTGTGGCGGCCGTTGATGATGTTCCAGATGACCGTGTTGGACACCGCTTCGGCCCCCGGTCTGTTGGCTCCGGACCGGGCTATGGCCAGCATGGATCTGGACAACGCCCGGTAGGCGTCCTCTGCGTCAGCGCCGCCTGGTAGCGCACCCGGGCCGGCTCCCAGTATGAGTCCGTTGTTGACCACTCCCAGGGCCATGTCACTGCTGAGGTCGCTGTAACCGTTGAGCGTCTGTGAGATCGCGAGATCGTCGAGTGACCGCTCATCGGCGTCGTAGGCGGCGGCAAGATGCGGCAGACACGTGTCCACCGCGAGGATCAACTTCCGTTCTCCGCAGCTCAATGATCCATAGCGGGGTATCGCTGCGGGACCGCCGGGGCGGCGGCCCGGATACCGCTGGGTGATGTCCAGAAAGGTGTTCCAGACACCGATGAGCGCGACCATCACCGCCGTCTCGCGCAGTGGTTCGACCGAGGCCCAGCGGCGCAGGTTGTCGCGGATCGATGTGGCGGTGGCCCCACCGTCGGGTCCGGCGAGTTTGAGGTTGTCGATATGAATGTCGTCAAGGTAGCCGAACACCTCGGTCAGCGCGGTTTCGCGCCGGTTGCCGTTGACCAGCCACCTCGCCGCGGGCATCACGGTGAAGGCCGGTACGGCGTACACGCGTGACGTCATGGCGCCCTGGAAGCCCCATTCCTGGACGGCTCGGGACCACAGCCCGCGCTCGGTGCGGGGCGGCCTGCCTTTGCCGGCGTTCTGTGCCCTCTGGGGAACTCCAAGAGCCCGGACCGCTTTCATCAGGGGCGAGTCCGCCACCAAGAGCCGCAGTGTGTCCCAGTCCCGCGCGGGCGGGGTCTCGGGGTAGTGCGTCTCGGCCCAGGCCCACAGACAAGGAGAGTCACCGTCGCATCCGCACGGCCGCACAGGACCGGCTTGTGCTGATTGCCCCTCGTCTCCAGGGCGGGTCCACCGCGCTGATCCCGCCCAAGCCGGACAACGTTGTCCGTCAGCGCTGTCAAGCGCGGAAACGCGGCTGGTGGGGCGGACGATGGCAGAGTCCGGCTCGTGCAGGATCGCGCCCAGCAAGGCGTATGCGGCGCGCTCCACGGTGTGGCCCAGTCCGTCGCCGCTCGGGTCCTCGGATCGGGGCAGCTGCAACTGCCCCGCTACCGTGGCGAGGCACCGGCGCCACTCGTCTTCGGTAGCGGCCGACAGCATGTCGGGCCATGTTGGTGGGCGGGGGCCGGGAACTTCCAGGCTTTCGGCCTCCGGCAGCAGCGCCATCCACGTTTCGGGGGAGCGTACGACGTCGGGATAGCGAACCGAAACTCTGGGGGCCTGCTTGACCCCGGGGTCGCCCAGAGTCACCAGTGATCGCTGTCGCCCCCTGAACTCCTGGACGATCCGAACGTCACCGTCGTGCGGAGTGGTCTGTCCGTCGTGCCGTATCGGGCCGGCGGTGATGGCTCGATACTCGGTGATGCTGCGTGGTACGGCTTTCGTCGAGGGGGTCAAGGCTCATCGCTCCATGGAGTGCTTCAGCGCGTCACCGTGGGCTGCTCGGTCAGCCCTCGGCATGGGTCGTGCCCCCGGCCGGCTCGTCCGCTTGCCGCTGAGAACCGCGGGCCGTCACACGCAGGCGCAGTCGGCGCGGAGTCAGGGAGGCTTTGACGGACGGTTGCAGGGGTTTGTCGGTGACGGGCGAAAGCTGCCAGCGCGAGACGACGGTGGCCACCGCCAACGTCGCCTGCGTCAGCGCGAACTGGTCGCCCATGCATTTGCGCGGGCCGGCGGAGAACGGGATGTAGATCTCCTGTGCCGGTGAACGGTCACGCCAGCGGTCCGGGACGAACTGATCTGCCTCGTCGTACAGGTCGGCCCGACGATGGACCTGGTACGGGCTGAATGCGACGATCGTGCCCTCCGGGAGAAGGTGACCATCCAGGACGACGTCAGAGGTCGTGACCCGGGTCAGCATCCACACCGCCGGATAGAGCCGCAGAGTCTCCTTGACCACGTTCCCGGTTGTCTCCAGCGCCGGCAGGTGAGTGAAGTCCAGAGGAGATCCGTGCCGGGCGCTCTCGACTTCCTGGTACACCCGGCGCTCGACCTCGGGGTGCTGCGACAGCAGGTGCATCGCCCAGGACAGCGTGCCCGCGGTGGTCTCGGTACCGGCAAGGAGGAACGTGAGGACCTCGTCGACGAGTTCGGTGTCTGTCCGGCCCGTCATGCTGTCCGGGTCGGCTGCGCTGAACAGCGCGGACAACAGGTCGCCGTGGTCGGATTCGTCTGCTCGCCGGACGGCGATGAGGTCGCCAACGGCCCCACGGAGGCGGCGGATGGCCTGGGCGTACTCGCGATTGCCTTTGCTGGGAACCTGGTTGAGCAGAGGCGGCGAGATCATTCGCCGGAAGAACCCGGTCATCAGGGTGAGGAAGTCGTCCGTGATCTGCGATGCCGTGGCGCGGGGCAGCGAGTTCGTGAACAGCGTCCGCACGGTGACTTCGACCGTCAGGGCCATCATTTCGCTGGTCACGTCCAGGACCTGACCGTCGTGCCAGGAGCGCGTGACCTTGTCGGCCTGTTCGGTCATGGTCGCCGCGTAGCCTGCCATCCGCTTCGGATGAAACGCGGGCTGTGAGAGGCGGCGCGCTCGCCGGTGGTCACTGTGCGGGCAGGTGATGAGGCCATTGCCGAGGGCCTCCCGGCCCCGCTCGAACAGTGGCCCGCCCTTGTCGAAGGTGCGGTCGTCGAGGAGCACTTTGCGGATCACGGCAGGATCGTTGACCAATACGACGGGCTTGGTTCCCATCTGTATGCGCACCAGGGGGCCGTAGCTGTGCAGGTTCGACACAAACGCCAGGGGATCGCGAGCCAAGGGTGCAATGTGGCCAAGTAGAGGAAGGATTCCAGACGCACGAGGAATCGTTTCTATTGCAGGCATGACAGCCTCTCGTTGCGGCATGTGTGTGGCCCGTGAACACGGGAGAAATGCGGCCGTGGTTGACCGCGTCTTCCCTCGCTGCTCTGCTTGCGGCGCGGCGGGCCGGAGTCTGCATCAAGGGATTTTCCGCACTTGTTTCCCTGGACACGGACGTCATGCTGACGGTGCCCTGTCTGGCGGCGCCCTCATGCGGTCCGGTGACGCGGCTCGTCGGCTTCCGACCCGTTCAGCACGTCGACACGACTTGTCATCCGTCGATCAGCAGAATCGTCAGCCGGACTCCCAGATCAAGCACGTTCGGTACGGCAACGAATCTAGGCACGCCGCCTGACAAGTGTCAAGACCGAACGTTCTCCCGCGCAATATGAGAGAACGTAGTGAGGGCGTAAGGGGAAGGGTTGGGCGGGTCTGGAAGGCCTAAGGAACTAATAAGGATCGCGCGCATGGTGGGAGGGTGCGCCTCACCTGTTCCCGTAGGCGAGGCAGCTGTTTTCGGCCAGCCGCCCATCGAATGTCATGGTGATCGCCTGATCGAAACGTGCTGCTTTCCGTACTGGAACTCGCGACAATCGAGGCCGCCGGCACGGTCGCCGACACCTCGCGTGAGACGACTGCGTGCCCCCAGCAGGTCGAGGCCACCGGGTGCCCGGCGACTGTGGTACGCCGAGATCACCATTCGCCTGCGATCCGTACCTGCCCGCCTGTGGTGCTAATCGCCCATACCGCTACGTCGACTTCATCGATCCGGCTGGGTTCCCGGGGAGTTCTGACCCCCCATCACAATCCGATCTTGGTGGCGAATAGTTCGGTACGCTGCCGACCGCATCCTGAGCGCATCGATCTCGTCATTGGACGAGGGCCGGGAACCGGGGATGAGCCGACCGTGAGAACCCTGCATGAACAGGCTCGCTCTCAAACCGCTTGTCGTTGCCATACCCGCCATTGCTCCCGGCGCGTACCTCGCCGGCTCCGTCCGGTCGAACGAGGGGGACTGGTCCGCGCATCACGCGACTCAGCCGGCACTGCTGGACGAGGTCGATCGCCTGGCCGTTCGGCTACCGGCGTCTCACCCTCCGATACGGGCGAAAGGGCTCCCATGTCCCCTGTCTTCCGGATACCGCAGCACACCGGTCCGGCGGAGGCTTTCGAGCCGGGTGACGGGGATCGGTCTGCGACACGTGTGCTGGGAGCGGCGGCCGCAGCACCACCCGCCGGCTGGCCGTTCTTGGCGCCGACCGTCAGCGTACGGCCCGTCTGCGGATGCTCTCTGGGAATCTGTGCTCTTCAAGTTGAGTTGGTGACTCTGCGGGGGCCCCGGAGGGGTTGGGCGGTGGTGCGCCACGACCGCCGCAAGCTGTCGTGGGGTACGAGGTCTGAGCCCGGAGTGCGGCTACTGGGTCTGCTGTGAGGCAGAGGGCACTCGCCTGGCCGGGTGCGATGGCCGTGCGGGAGGTGTGCGCGTAAGGATCGGCGTGTTCGATGTAGGGGAGAACGTTCTTTCTTGACAGGTGTAGGTGAAACCGTGATGCTTGCCCGAGATAGAACGTTCAGTCTGAGCTCAAGCCCAGCGGCTCTCTGCACGCGCTTGTCCTCGGGGGAGGCTGACCGCGGCATCGCCTACTGAAGGGATCACCGTGATCACCGTTGACTCGCCCCCCGCTGTCCCACCCGCGGCCGCAGGGCGGACCGACGTGAGTGTCACGTCGTACGACGGCCCCGTCCCCACATCAGCCGGTTCGGTCCTCTGGTGCCGGGCTACGACTTTGGCGGAAAACGCATGAGCGACCAGCAGCCCGGCGGTACTGAGGGCGAAGCGGCAGACGGGCCCGAGCTGTATCTGCAAGGAGGGCAAGCACCGCAAGAGGTGGGCCCCACCTCGCCCAAGCGCCGGACTTCCCGGGCCGGGCGGATCGCCCGTGGGGCGCTGCTCGGCCTGGTGGCCGGCGGCGCGGGGCTTGCGGTGGGCGAGCTGATCGCGGTGGCTACGGGGGAAGCGTCCGCGCCGGTGACAGCAGCCGGCAACTGGGCGATCAGCATCACGCCTACGTGGCTTGAGCAGTTCGCGATTCGCAACTTCGGCAGTAACGACAAGACCGTGCTGCTGATCGGCGTCTATGTGACGCTGGCGTTGGCGGCGGCCGTGGACGGCGTGCTCGCCCGCACTCGGCTGACCCTTGCCAGCATCCTCACCGTGGCGGTCGGAGTGGTCGGCGCGATCGTCGCTGTCACACGACCGACTGCGGAAACCAGCTGGCTGTTCCCCTCCCTGCTCGCCGGGCTCGTCGCGGCCTTGATATTGCGATGGCTCACGAACTTGTCGCTCAGGCAGTCGGAGTCCTCCGCCGAGTTGACCGAGAGGCGCCGCTTTGTCCTCGGCACAGTGGGTACCGCTGCGGGTGCCCTGGTGGCCGGATACGGCGGGAAGGCATGGATAAAGAAGCGCTACAACGTTTCTGACGCGCGGGCGAAGGTCGTACTGCCGACTCCGGCGAAAAAGCTGCCCCAGCCTCCGGCCGCGGTGCACCCGAACGTGAGCGGGCTCAGTCCGTTCATCACTCCGACCTCTCAGTTCTACCGCGTCGACACGGCGCTCACCCTCCCTCATGTGGACCCGAGGGACTGGAAGCTGAAGATTCACGGCATGGTGGACCGCCCGTTCGAGATCTCTTTCGAAGAGCTGCTCTCCTACAGGTTCGAGGAACAGGACCTGACCTTGACCTGTGTCTCGAACCCCGTGGGCGGACCGTACGTCGGCAACGCTCGCTGGCTGGGGACGCCACTGGCGCCGCTGCTGCGCCGCGCCGGCGTCCACCGCGGGGCGGACATGATCCTGTCCACCTCGACGGACGGGATGACGATCGGCTCGCCCGTCGAAGCGGTACTCGACGGCAGGCAGGCGATGTTGGCGGTCGCGATGAACGGTGAGACGCTGCCGGTCAAGCACGGCTTCCCGTGCCGGATGCTGATTCCAGGGCTGTACGGATATGTGTCCGCCACCAAGTGGCTGACCGATCTGGAGATCACGACGTTCGCCAAGTCCGACGCGTACTGGACGCCGCGCGGCTATTCTCCGGAGGCGCCGGTCAAGACCGCGTCCCGGATCGAAGTGCCGAAGAGCGGGGCAACCGTACCGGCCGGGAACGTGGTGCTTGCCGGAACGGCTTGGGCCACCCACCGCGGCGTAGCCGCAGTGGAAGTCCAGATCGACAACGGGCCTTGGCGGGAGGCGACGCTGGCGGCGTCGGATACGCCGGACACCTGGCGGCAATGGTCCTATGAGTGGGCGGACGCGTCCAAGGGCTCGCACAAGGTCAAGGTGCGTGCGACCGACGGCACGGGTGCTGTGCAGACCTCGGTCGTCCAGGACGTGGTCCCGGACGGCGCGACCGGCTATCACACCATCACCGTGAAGGTTTCCTGAGCGGTTGCCATCGGCTGGGGGTGCCACCGTCGCGTCGCGGGCCGTCGGTTGTGGCGCGGCCGGCTCCAGCCTTCCTCAAGTGCCGGCACTGCGCAGGAGTCTGCGGATCAAGGTGGTCGAGACCACCTGCCGCAGGTCCGCGAGATAGAATGTTCGGTCTTGACATTGGTTACAAAGGCCCACTAAGTTCACCGTTGTATCGAGCGCTACATATGCGGACGACGAGTCCCTCTTCGCCGCGGATGACTAAGGATGGTCATGCTCCACACGAAATCAGTACGAACGCTTGGCCTCGGCCTTTCCCTCGCAGCCCTGGCGACGTTCGCGGCGGCGTGCAGTAGCTCTTCCGATGACTCGTCGGCCGCCAGCTCGACCACGGCTTCGGAGGCGCCGAAGTCGACGCCGGCCTCAGAGGCGCCCGACTCGGCCGACTCCGGCTCGAAGTTGGTCCTGAAGACCGCGAAGGGCAAGGCGGGCATCTGGCTCACTGATACGGCCGGACGCACGCTGTATCTGAACATGAAGGACACGAAGTCGGCGTCCACCTGCTATGACGCGTGTGCCAAGAAGTGGCCCCCGCTCACGACGGACAAGCCGGTGACCGTGGTCGGCAAGTACACCGTGCCGAGCAGCCTGGGCACCATCAACCGGACGGATGGCACAAAGCAGGTCACCTACGGGGGCCACCCGCTGTACTACTACACGGGCGACACCGCTCCGCAGCAGATCAAGGGCCAGGGTGTCGATGGCAAGTGGTTCCTCATCGGACCGATCGCCAACATCATGAACGGCTCCAAGCCGCCGACTGCCGGCTGAGACGAGTGGCATGGGTCACTCGTAGGTGTCGCCATGCCGCACGGAACTGCGTTGGTATTGCCGGGACTTCAGTCGCTTCAGTCGCTTCGATCGCTGACTGGCGACCTCGCCGGAACCCACACGGACTGTGAGCGCCGGTGACTCATCTGCCTCGCAGTTGCTGACCTGGTACATCCATCAGGTTGATGGTTCGTGTAAACGGCCGGGTGTGCGCGGGCGGAGCAGCCTGGACGGCTGCTGCCGGCCCGGTCGGTGGTGGACTTCGTGCTCGCTGGCCCTCTTCTCCACGGTGCCGCATCCGGACGTGATGCGGCACCTGGTCGAGGGCAAGGGCATACAGGGACCGCAGGGGAGCGGTCCGTAACCGCGAGGTCGTCACTGATTCGGGCCGGCAGTGGCTTAAGCCTGAGTCGCCGCGGGTGCTGATCGCCAGGACCGGGTACCACCGGGCCACTCCTGGAGCGCACTGCGGCTGCCGGCGCTGCGCATCGCATGTTTTGACGGCGATGGCAGCCCAGGCCACGAGTTGCCCAGGCCGTCCCGTACGCTCCTTCCGACCGGGGCCTGGCCCCGCTGCTGCGGGCCGGAGCAACTCACCCTGGCCGACCGGGAATTACCCGGAATGCCCACTGCTTGCACGGCAGTGACCTGCGCCGGACAGATCAGTCGTCATTCCCTGCTGTCAGGCGGGCCTTGACGCAGAGCGGATTGGCGCCGACAGGCCGGGCCGGCGCCCGCCTGGTAGCCGAATCGGCACAGGCAGGGGCAGCCTGCTGCGGATGATCCGAGGCCTGCCCGAGCCAGAGATCGGCGAGGTCGAGATACTCGGTACCGACGATTTCGACTTCCGTAAGGGCCGCCGCCTGGCCGAACGACCTGCCGGAGCAAAAGGCGGCCCGAGCCACCGGGATGTGAGGCCCGAGGTGGTGCAGCCGTCGAAGCTGCTGGGGACTGGTCGGCGCCCGCTCCGCTGATGATGTCGCCGTCAGGAGCCCGCAGCAGACGCACGTCGTCAACCTATGCCGGGCTACCTGTACGCCGGGCTACCTCTACGCCGGCTACCTGTACGGATCGCCTGAGTCGCCTTTGCCTTCCTGGACCGCCGCCTTGGGGCGTGCCCTCCAGGCCGACCGGAACGAGCCCGCGCAGGCCCACCCGCTGTGGTGGTCCACCCGGCGCCGCCATCAACACCGCGCCCGCCTCTGCCACTGCCGTTGGCATGCTCACGCCGAGTCCACACAATGATCCGCAGCAGCTGTCGACAGTTGCCGTGACTGACGCGCTGGTGTGCTGTCCCTCTGAGAGCTGTCCTGGTCACGGGCGGTGCAAGCCGGTGAGGAGCAGGTCGAGGTAGCGCAGGCCGAGTGCGGCTCGTTCGGTCGGGTCGAGGGCACTCTGGATGTTCGCGGAGTAGGCGATGCCGCACATGAGAGGGGTCATGTCCGACTCGGTGACGCCGGGATCGATGACTCCCGCCGCGTGCGCGCGTGCCAGCAGCTCAGCGAAGGCTGTGCCGAGCCTTCGTTTGAGGTCGCCGGTCTGCTCCAAGCTGTCAGTGGCTGCGGCGAACACGGGAGGGACCGCCGGGTCGGTCAGCAGGACTTCGATCACCGCGGCGAGGAAGTCACGCAACGCCGTCCATGGGTCGTCCTCGGCCAAGGCGTCCTCGGCTCGCCGCAGCAGCTGCTCGATGGCAGGCAGCGCGACGGTCTCCAGCAGCGCTTCCGGCGTCGGAAAGTGCCGGTAGACGGTGGCCACGCCGATGGATGCGGTCCGCGCCACATCGTTGAGCTGCAGGGATTTGCCCTCATCGACATACTGCCGGGCGGTCTCGACGATGTGGCGCCAGTTCCGGGCGGCGTCCTTGCGCAACGGCGGGGTGCTCATACCCACAGCATAACCAGATACTCTATCCGCTTGTGTTACCTTGAAGCGGATGACTCATCCACTTACGGTTGGGTCCGCACGAGGAGACACCTATGCCTTTCACCGCGGACGCGGTCCCGCACCTTCCCGCCGGATTCAGCGACACCTTCACCAGCCGCACCGTTGAGGTGAACGGCGTCGAACTGCACGCCGTGGTCGGCGGGTCCGGCCCGGCGCTGCTGCTGTTGCCGGGTTGGCCTCAGTTCTGGTACTGCTGGCGGCTGATGATGCCCGCTCTCGCCGAGCACTTCACGGTCGTGGCCGCCGACATGCGCGGCATGGGTGCCAGCAGCAAGCCTGCCAGCGGGTACGACGCGGTAACCCTGGCCGATGACATGGCCGGCCTGATGACCTCCTTGGGCCACGACAGCTTCCAGGTCGCGGGCTACGACCTGGGGATGATGGTCGGCTACGTGCTCGCCGCTCGCCATCGCGACCGGGTGAGCAGGCTCGTGCTGGCCGAAGCGGTCCTCCCCGGCTTCAGTCCGATGCCCCCACTGCTCATGCCTCCCGAGGTCAACGAGCTGGCCTGGCACTTCGTCTTCAACCGTCTGGCCGAGATCAACGAGCGCATGGTGTCCGGCCGCGAGGAGATCTACTTCGGCTACCAGTTCGCCACCAAAGCCGCCAGTCCTGAGGCCATCCCGCAGACTGCGGTCGACGTCTACGTCGACGCCCTGCGCGACCCCGCCGCCTTGCACGCGAGCTTCGAGTTCTACCGCGCTGGAGAGTCCGGGGACCAGGTGGTCACGCTGGCCGCCGAGGGGCCTCTGGAGATTCCGGTTCTGGCGATCGGGGGCGAGCACGGCATGCGTGATGGCGTCGAGCAGGCGGTGCGGCAGGTTGCCCCGAACACCACAGGCGCCGTCGCACCGGGTGCGGCACATTTCGTGCCTGAGGAAGCGCCCGAGTGGATGGCCCGCACCTTGATCGACTTCTTCGCCTGAACCGGAGAAACACCATGCCCAGCACCCTCACAGCCACCCGCGGCAGTGTCACCGTCGGCGAGGCCACCCGCACTTTCACCCTTGTCGGCACCGCGGCTCCGGGCGAGGCCAAGCCACTGATTCTTGTGTTCCACGGTTCCGGCCAGACCGGCGACAAGCACCGCGCCTTCACCGGCGGCGTCTTCGACGCGCTCGCCGCCCGGGGTGCACTGGTCGCCTACCTCGACGGTTATCGCGGCAACTGGAACGACGCCCGACGCGAAAGCCGCTTTCCGGCCCGCAGAGCCGACATCGACGATGTCGGGTTCGCCCGCGCGGTCATCGCCACGTACGCCTCGGACCGGCGCATCGACCCCAGCCGCGTCTATGGGGTCGGCTACTCCAACGGCGGCCAGATGGTCATACGTCTCGCGCACGAAACCCCCGGCCTGCTGGCGGGTGCGACGGTGATCGCGGCAACCATGCCCGCACCGGAGAACTTCCTCGCCAGTCAGGCACCTTGGGCTTCCTTGCCTGTCTTGCTGATACACGGCACCAAGGACCCCATCGTCTCCTACCAGGGCGGCACCATGAACTGGGCCCTGCGTACCCTCTTCAAAGTAGGTGGATCGAGCTGGTCGGCCACCCGCACAGCTCGCTACTTCGCCGAGCGCAACGGGATCACCACCGAACCCACGACCACACGCTTGCCGAGGAACACTACGGCCGACCCCACCGAGGTCGAACGCACAACGTATGAGGTAAAAGGTGTCCCCCCGGTGGTCCTCTACACGATCCATGGAGGCGGCCACACCGTTCCCGGTCCCTCCTCCGCGCCGGCACTCGTCGGCAAGACCAGCCACCAGCTCGACACCGCGGACATCATCACCCAGTTCTTCGACCTCTGAGACACGGTGAAGACGGTGTTGACGTGGCCGCTGCGCCGCAGCAGGGACCAGATGCTCTCGACGGGATAGGGGTCCGGTGCGTAGACCGGCACCATCTGGCAGGTGATCCAGTCGTGGGTGTCGATGAACTCCCGCAGTCGGCGACCTCGTCCTGGTGAGCGGCACCGCGGGTCGTACGGTCCGCGGTGGCGGCGATGTCCTACCACGCGAGCAAGCAACGCGGTGACTGCCTTCCGGTAAGCCTTTCGCATGGAAGTCACCCAGCGCCACCTGCGTGTTTGCCGCGTCGGGACCGAGCCGCCGGACTGACCGGGGCGGTGCCACAGCGTTGCCTCTGGTCAGCCTGGGTGCACTGCACCCACGCCCCGGCGGCCGGTCCGCACTAGTGTCGTGAACGTGGACAGTGAGAACAAGCTCGGTGACTATCTGCGTGCCCGACGCGCTCTGGTCCGGCCGCAGGACGTCGGTCTGCCTGACGACGGTCCACGGCGGGTGCCAGGGCTCCGGCGTGACGAGGTGGCGTTGCTCGCTGGGGTGAGCACGGACTACTACATCCGGTTGGAGCAGGGCAGAGAACGACATCCGTCCGACCAGGTGCTGCGGTCGATCGCCAGTGCACTGCGGTTGGATGACGCCGCCGCTTCGCATCTGTTCCGGCTCGGCCTTCCGGTGTTCGGGGCGGGGGCGGCCGCGTCGCTGACCGTCGCTCCGGAGCTGTTGCGGCTGATGGACAGCATGCCGGACGTACCCGCCTTCCTGGTCGGCGCCGCGCAGGACATCCTGGGCGCGAACGCGATGGCGCGGGAGCTGTACCGCGGGTTCGCTCGGTACGACAACCTGCTGCGCATGATCTTCCTGGACCCGTACGCGAGGTCCTTCTACGGCGACTGGGACGCCGCGTCTCGGCTCGCGGTGAGCAATCTGCGGGCGTCGTCCTCACAGTTCCCCTCGGATGAGCACATCGAGCGCGTCGTCGGCGAACTGACCCTGCACAGTCCGGCGTTCGCCAACCTGTGGGCTCGTTACGAGGTGCGTCCACGGACCCGGGAGAAGAAGCATTTCGTGCACCCGCGCGTAGGGGAACTGCGGCTGCACTTCGAGACGCTGGCGGTCGCCAGCGCCCCTGGTCAGCATCTGTCTGTCTACAGCGCCGAACCCGGCAGCGCCAGCCAAGACGGCCTGGTCCTCCTTCGCCGTCTGGCCGAGCAGGCGACTGCCGATGCCGAGAACTCCGACCAGGAGACAGCCCTGGAGAAAGGTGACACCCGACCATGACCACATCCCTCGCCGACCGCGTTGGCACCTACGAGATTGCCGGGAAGAAGATCGCTCGTCTGGGCTTCGGCGCCATGCGGCTGACCGGGCTCGGGGTGTGGGGCGAACCGGAGGACCGTGCGGAGTGCGTGCGTGTCGTGCGGCGTGCCGTCGAACTCGGCGTGCAGCTGATCGACACCGCCAACTCCTACGGCCCCTACATCAGCGAGGAGATCATCCGGGAGGCCATTCACCCCTACCCGCAGGGTGTATTGATCGCGACCAAGGCGGGGCTGACGCGCAACGGTCCGGACATCATCAGGCGCGGAGATGAGCTGGTACGCCTTGGTCCCAAGGCGTGGCCGCCGGTCGGTCGCCCGGAGTACCTCCGCCAGGAGGCGCTGATGAGCCTGCGCCGGCTCGGCCTGGACCAGATCGACCTGTTCCAGCTCCATCGCGTTGACCCGAAGGTGCCGTTGGAGGACCAGGTCGGCGAGTTGAAGAACCTCCAGGACGAGGGCAAGATCGTAGCGATCGGGCTGTCCCAGGTCACGGTCGACCAGATCGAGCAGGCCCGTCGGATCGCGGACATCGTCACGGTCCAGAACCGGTACAACCTCACCGACCGGAGCTCGGCCGACGTCCTGGACTACTGCACTCGGCACGGTATCGGCTTCATTCCCTGGGCGCCCGTGGCCGCGGGCCAGCTGGCCCGCCCCGGCGGGCCGGTCGACCGCATCGCAGCCGCGCACGACTCCACTCCGTCCAACGTGGCACTCGCCTGGCTGTTGGAGCGCTCCGAGGTCATGCTCCCCATTCCCGGCACCTCCAAGGTCGCCCACCTGGAGGAGAACCTGGCATCGTCCCAACTGAGCCTGACCGAGACGGAGCTGGCGGAACTGGACGCGGCCGCATAGCCCAGACCTTCCGCGATCGTCCTGAGGCCGGTTCGCAGCAGCAGGCGCGGAACCCCGTGTGACGGCATCTCGCCGCAGCACCACGCTTGCAGAAGGGCTTCCCGGTGTCCTCGCACAGGCCCCGCTCCGGGGCCGCACCCACGTCCGCCGGCCCGTTCGCCGACGGCGCCGTGGGCTGGGCACCGGAAGCCTTCCGCAGACCTGCGCGCCGCGTACGGCGAGACACGAAAGGAGTCGGCGGACGCATCCGGCGCTGCTACTCATCGGTGTCATGCTCGCCGCGGTCAACATGCGGGCCGCGCTTGCCGGCACCTCGCCGCCTCGCTGACATCGAAGTGCACTTCGGAATCTAGTGGTGTTCACGGGCGTCGCCTTCCCGCTGAAGCCGAAATTCGGGACTGGACCATGCCGCTGATCGTGCTGCTGGTGGTGTGGGCGGCCATGATGGGCGGGGGCTGGGTCATAGGGCGTAACCGGTATGTCTGAGCGAGGCGGTAGGTGGGTGCAGTGCACCCACGCCCTCGCACTCACCAGCCTTTAGCGTGGTGTGCGGGAGGCGAGGCCGTGGTGCCTCCTGCCTCCAAGTCCCGTCAGCCACCAAGTGATACGGCCGTTCTTCCGCATCCCGAGGAACGTCCGGCGGCCGACTGTGCCGCAGCAGTCCGGCTCCGGACGTGAGCCGGGTCGACCGAATGTACGCACGGGTGCCGCGCAGACCCGGATTCCCGGAGTAATTGCCCTTCACCCTCGGAGAAAGCTCTTCGACGTGATTCTTCCGTTTGATGAAACAGGCCAAGGCGAGACGGTCGTGCTGCTGCACGCCAGGCCTGTCGACCGCACGATGTGGCGGGCACACCTTCCCCTGCTCGCCGAAGCCGGCGTCCGGGCCGTCGCCTTGGATCTGCCCGGCCACGGCGATGCCGCCACGGCCAGCCGGGACGGGGTGACTCCCTGGGCCGATGTGCTGGACACACTCGACCACCTCGGTGTCGACCGTTTCACCCTCGCCGGGAACTCGCTCGGTGCTCTGGTGGCGCTCCAGACCGCCGTCACAGAACCCCGGCGTGTGAAGGGCTTGGTGTCCATCGGCTACCGGCCGCACGACCTGCCGCCGTCCTCCCGCCTGCGGGTCGCGTGGGACAGGGAGCGGGCCGCGCTGGAGGAGGGCGACATCGAAGCCGCCGTACAGGCAGGTGTCGAGGCATGGACGTCGCCGAAGGCACCGGACGACATACGCGAGCACGCCGCCGTCATGATGCGCAATCAACTGGCCGCGCGCATCGCGTACGGCGAACCGAAGCCGGCGGCGGACCCGCTGGGCACGGGCACGGGTGTCCTGCGCGGCCTGACCGTTCCCGCGCTGGTCGGCGTCGGTGAACTCGACATGCCTGACTTCTTCGAAGGCGGAGAGGGCCTGAGTGACGAGCTCGGGGCCGGCGAGGTCGTCGTCCTTCCGGATGCCGGGCACCTCGCTCCGCTGGAACAGCCCGAATCCTTCTGCGCTCTGCTGCTCGACTTCGTGGGCCGCCTGCCCGCGTAGTCCCCCTCCGGCCGCGCCGGGATGCGTCGGCCGTGCACTGGAAAATGGTGGAAGAGGAAACCCATGGAAACCGTCTTCGTGATCTACAGGTCGAGTGGAGAGGACTTCCGGTTCGATCATGAGTACTTCGAGTCCGAACACCTGCCGCTGGTGCGCAAGTCCTGGGAGCGGTACGGACTGGAGTCCAGCACCGCCGCATATCCCAAGGGTGAGGGGAACATCGTGGTCGTGGCGGTGAACCAGTTCCGCGACGAAGAGGCCGCCCGCGCAGCGTTCAGTTCGCCGGAGAGCGAGGCGGTGATGAACGACATCGTTCGCTACACCGACCTCACCCCCACCCGACTCCGCGGAATCTCCTTCACCTACTGAGGCCTCACAGCCCGGCACTGAAGTCAGGCACGGCGAGATGGGACCCCGCCTTCAGGGCCTAGCTCGCCGTCGCCGTCGCCGTCAAACACCGGTAGGGGACCGAACGGACACCCGGTGAGTCGGGCGACCCGATGGGGCACTGTGGCTGCCAGGCTCCCTCATTGCGATCACTGTCCAGCGGCCGGCCCACAACACAGCCCGCGGGCCGGGTGGTTCGGACTCGTGCCGCCATCAAGTCCGGTCCCAGCAGAGCCGCCCGCTCGGCCGGGCGACCGGCTGCGACCGTGTATCGGCGGACAGGCAGTGACGCCAACTCCCAGGAATGCCCAGCGATGTCGCATATCCGCACCTGTCGCCCGGCGGACCGTGCGTGGCGTGGCCTCTTGGCTCGCGTGCGGCTCAGGCGGGACGGGGGGTGCCTGCCGCGCGGAACAGGCGGTCCCGGGAGACCGAGGCTTGCGTGAAAACGGCTTCACCGCCCTTGAGGGCGCCGCCCTCCTTGAGCACGTCCCCGGCGACCATGACAGGTCGGCCTCTTTGCCCGGTGTGAGACCGCCAGTGCGGTCGTCGATGCCACGCGCGCCCTCGATGGTGCGAAGGACAGCCGGTCCGCGTGAGCGGGTTGCCGCGTGGGGACCTGACCTTGAAACGGCTGTGTCGTACGGGGCTTTGATGTAGAAAGAACGTTCTGCCTTGCGTATATGCGGCACTTGTGTGACGCTGTCCAAAGAAGACAGATCGTTCTTTCTATAAACGAGGTTCCAGTGACTCTGCCTGCCCTTCGGCGATCCGCGTTCGTTGCCGCTGCTCTCACGGCCGTAGCCGCCGTCTCCATCCCGGTTGCCGGCGCCGCGGTGGCCGACCACCACGTCGACACTCCCAAGCCGACTGTCGTCTTCGTGCACGGTGCGTTCGCGGACGCCTCCGGGTGGTACGGCGCGATGGACAACCTGCGCAAGGACGGCTATCCGGTCCGTGCCGCGAACAACCCGCTGCGTGGCCTCCCCAGCGACGCCGCCTACGTCCGCGACTTCCTCAACAGCATCAACGGACCGATCATCCTCGTCGGCCACTCCTACGGCGGGGCGGTCATCACCCAGGCGGCTGCGGGTGACCCGGACGTCAAGGCCCTCGTCTACGTGGCGGCCTCGGTGCCGGACGTCGGCGAGTCCCTGGCCGACCTGAAGGCCCACCAGGTCGACGACCCCGCGCCGGCCCTCCCGTTGCAGCTGGTGAAGTTCACGGAGCCGGACGGATCCCAGGGCACCGACGCGTACATCGATCGGGCCAAGTTCCGCGACACCTTCGCCGGGGACGTCAATCCGACCGTGGCGGCCGACATGGCGGACTCGCAGAAGGGGATCGACCTGGCGGCCCTCAACCAGAAGGCCACGGCGGCCGCGTGGAAGACCATTCCCTCGTGGTTCCTGATCGCCAAGCAGGACCACGCGAACAGCACGAACCTCCAGCGCTGGGAGGCCGAGCGTATCGGAGCGCACGCCGTCGAGATCGACTCCTCGCACGCCGCCATGGTCAGCCACCCCGAGGCGGTATCGGACCTGGTCGAGCAGGCGGACCGCGGTACCAACTGAACCACCGCACGCCCTGGCCCGGCCGGCCATGGTCTGCCACATGAGTTGTGCGCCTCAGGCGCAGTCACGACGCGAACCGCTGCCGGAAGTGATGGATATCCGGCAGCGGTTCGCTGTTTGGCCTGTTCACAGGCATCGCCGTGTGGGCGTGTTGTCGTCTGGTGGCATGTCTGAGGTGGTCATGCGAACCGTCCGGCCACCCGCGGGACACGTGGACCTGCGGCGATGTGATGAGCGGTCGTCCTCATCCGCAGGGTGTGCGCTCTGCTGACCGCTCGCGAGCGAAGCGTCAGGTCACTGGGCCTGCTCGCGGAGATGACCGGAGGGCAGGGCGTCGCGCCCCGGGTCGGCGGGCAGCGTGATGCCGAACTGAGTGGCCATGATGTCGCTGATGAGCTCGTAACACGTTCCGATGCGGACGACCTCCATCGTGCTGAAGTCGATGATGGTCGAGGAGCGTCGGTAGTGGTGGTACTTGCGGAGGCCGTAGTCGATGACCAGGTCCACGGCGTCGATGATCGGCTGCTGGATGTCCTCGACGCGGAACTTGGTACCCGTGCCGGTGAGGTTGGCGGACGAACCGAGGAACGGCAGACCTGCCTGGTGACAGAGGCGGACCACCTCGTCCTGGAGACGACCGCCGTTGACCAGCAGTGCGAGGGTGTTCCCGACGGTGCTGGCGGCCAGCGTGTCGGCCTCGACCGCCGCGACGACGGGATGATCCGCCCGGTAGGCGGCGACGACCGTGAGCGGCAGATCCGCGTCGATGGTGATCGCGTCGACGATCTCCTGCTCGCGACTGCCGAGTTCGTGCACCTCCCGGTGCAGCTCGTAGTTGCCGACCATCGCGTGGCGCTTGTGCGGAGCGCGGCGCTTGGCCACGAACAGCCGCTGCAGTGCCTCCGGTGAGCTCGCCCCGGCCCCGTACCCGATGTCGCCGGGGAGGATCACCGCGCCACCGGCGGTGATCGTGTCGAAGACGCGCTTCGCGTCGGCGTTGATGTCGTGCCTGCCCATCCGAGCCTCCTTGCTCGTTATGTGGGAAGCATTGCCGTATTCCGGAACGGTGCCCGTTCCCGGCAAGCCGATCCACTGCCCTCAGTGTGTCCAACTTGTTGACTTGAGGTAAAGGCAGCATCTACCTTCATGCTGCTTCGTGGCAAGGGTTGCCACGATGTAGTCATCGGAGGACGTCATGCGTCGAAGCCTCGCGGCTCGAGCCGCCCTCGTGATCTCGGCACTGCTGGTCGTCGCGGGCTGCGGCGGCGGAAGTGGTGCCGAGAGCGCCGACCCGAAGCACCCGGTGACGATCGACGTCGCCGTGCTGGCGGCCACGGAGTTCTACGTCCTCCCCTGGCTGGTAGGCCAGAAGGAGGGCTTCTTCGCCGACCACGGGGTGGTCGTCAAGAACATCGTCGCGGGAAGCGGCGGCAGCGCGACGCTGCGGACGCAGCTCTCCGGCGGCATCCCCATCGGCGAGATCGGATACAAATCCGTCCTTGACGCCTCGTCGCAGGGCATCCCGGTGCTCGCGGTCGGAGGAGGCGCGCAGGGACCTTACGGGGGCGACTTCTACGCCCGCGCCGACAACACACGGGTCAACGAGCTTCGTGACATCAAGAAGTGGGCCTACACCAACCCCGGGTCCTCGGTCTACGCACTGTCGTTCCTGCTCCCGAAAGCGGCAGGGCTGCCCACCAAGGCCGAGCGCATCGCCGCCGGCGGAGTCGGCGAGGGCGAGGCCCTGCTGGAGGCGGGCACCGTCGACGTCGCCTGGCTGCCGCCGTCGCTGGCGAGCCGCAGCGAGGACAAGTTCAAGCTGGTCGTCTCGACGAGCAAGTACATCACCGACTTCCAGCAGAGCGTCATCACCACCAGCCCGGCCTACGCCAAGAAGCACCCCGACGTGGTACGTGGCGTCCTCGCGGGCTGGCAGCAGGCAGCGAAGTGGATCACCCAGAACCCGGATGCCGCTGCGCGCATCTACGCCGAGCACGTCGACCTGCCTGTCCCGGCAGCGGTCTCGGTGGTCCAGGGTGCGATCAAGTCGAACGTCTGGAACGTGGGCTTCAACCCCGCCGCGCTGAAGCGCGCCACCGAAGCCGCAGTGGTCAGCGGGTTCAAGGGCGACGTCAAGTACTGCGACTTCTTGGACAGTTCGTACCTGCCCAGCGGCGCCACCGCCGAACTGCCGGCCAAGTGCGGCGCATGACGGCCGCACCGGAACCAGGTTTCGCCCCTCCAGCCGCCACGGACACGGAGAACCGATGATGAACACAGACGCGGACACGACGTCCCGCCCCGCCGGCGCCGCACCCGCCGGCGTCGCACCCGCCGGAGCCGCGCACGTCGAGGCGACGGGCGTCGTGCGGGCCTTCGGGCCGGTGCAGGCGCTCGGAACCGTCGACCTGCGCCTCCAAGCAGGCGAGTTCGTGTCGGTCGTGGGCCCGAGCGGCTGCGGAAAGTCGACGCTCCTGGAGATCGTCGGCGGCCTGCAGGTCCCTGACGCGGGCACGGTGGAGGTCGGCGGGGAGAAGCTGGCCGGGCCACGAAAGCGCACCGCGATCGTGTTCCAGGACTCGGCGTGCCTGCCGTGGCGGACCGTCCTGGACAACGTCGCCTTCCCGCTGGAGGCGGCGAAGGTCCCCCGCAAGGAGCGCCGTGCCCGGGCCCAGGAACTCCTCGGCGTCGTCGGGCTCGCGGAGTTCGCCGGCCACCATCCCCACCAGCTCTCCGGAGGCATGCGTCAACGGGTCGCCATCGCCAGGGCGTTGATCACGGAGCCGGATCTCATCCTGGCCGACGAACCGTTCGGCGCCCTGGACGAACAGACCCGCATCCTCATGGCGTTCGAACTGCTCGCCGTCGTCGAACGGTTGTCGGCGAGCGTCCTGTTCATCACGCACAGCATCCAGGAGGCGGTCCTGCTGTCCGACCGCGTCCTGGTCATGAGTGCCCGGCCGGGGCGCATCCTGGACGAGATCGTCCTGGACCTGCCGCGTCCACGTGCCCAGAACACGCTCGCCCTCCCGGAAGCGGCCGCAGCCGTGGACCGGATCTGGACCACGCTGCGGACCGAGGCTTCGGCGTCGATGGGAGTGCCCCGATGAGGGCCGGTCGCCGGGGTGCCCCCGGATACCTGCGGCTGGACCGTTCGAGGGCCGGCGGCCTGCCGGCCTGGGCGTGGCGGACGATCATCGTGGCCGCCGCGCTCGGTGCCGTCGAGCTGACGGCTCGGTTCGCACTGGACGGCTCCTACGAGCTGGTCCCCATCACGACGATGGCCCAGCGGGCTGCCGAACTGCTCGTGGATCCCGGATTTCTGACGCAGCACCTGCTGTGGAGCAGCGTCTCGGTGCTGGTGAGCTTCACCGCGGCCGCGGTCATTGGAATCGCGCTCGGTTACCTGATGCACGGCCACCCGTGGTGGAACCGGGCGCTGCGCCCCTACCTGTCGGTCTTCTACGCCGTCCCGATCTTCGCGCTCTATCCACTGCTGGTCGTCGTGTTCGGCACCGATCTGATGCCGATCCTGCTGATCGCGACCGCGTTCAGTGCGGTCGTGGTCACCACGCATGCCTCCCTGGGGTTCGCGTCCGTGCCCCAGAACGTGGACAAGCTGGCGACAGCCGTCCGCACGTCCCGGTCCCAGTACGTGCGTCTGGTCCTCTTCCCTGCGGCACTTCCTGACATCGTCGCCGGGGCCCGCCTCGGGTTCGCGTACTCGATCACCGCCGTGCTGGCCAGTGAGTTCATCCTGTCCACGCGCGGCGTCGGCCACTTCATCTCCACCGCCTACGCGGGCTTCATGTCCGTCGACATGTACGCCGGCATCTTCCTCGTCGCCGCGTTCTCACTCGTACTGATCGCTGTGGTCGACCGCGCGGCGGCCCACCTGGACTGGAGGAGCCGATGACCGCCCTTGCCGAGGCCTCGCCCTCGTTGAAACGCCGAACGCGCACTCTCGGGGGCCGTGGCGGGCCCGCCCTGGTCGTGGCTTTCGTGGCGGTCGCCGTCTGGTGGGCGGGTGCCGTGGTGGCCGACTCGGCCGTCGTACCGACCCCCGCCCAGTCCCTGCGCAGCCTCGTGACGGAGCTGGGCCAGCCGTCGTTTCGCGCGAGCGTGTTCGACACCCTGCGCGTACTCGTCCAGAGCTACCTCTCCGCCGCCGTCGTCGGCGCAGTTGTCGGTGCCCTGCTGGGGGTGCGGCCCTTCTGGTCACGGGTCGCTCTGCCGTTGGCGTACGCAGTCAATACGGTGCCGAAGGTGACGCTCTTTCCGATCTTCTTCGTGTTCCTGGGCCTGGGGAACCTGAGCTGCGGGGCGTTCGCCTTCTTCTCCGGGGTGCTGCCGATGTTCCTCATCGCGGCGGAGGCCGCCCGCGGGGTCCCACAGGCGCAGCTCAAGCTTGCCGCGTCGCTCCGCGTCGGTGACCTGCGGGTTCTCCCGATGGTCGTCTGGCCGGCGGTCATGCCCGCCGTCGCGGCCGGACTCCGGCTGACCTTCGGGTTCACGTTCCTCGGCTTGATCATCGCTGAGATGTTCGCGGGCTCGTCGGGGCTCGGCCAGCAGCTCCTGCGCAATGTCGCCCTCGCCCGAATGGAATACATCGCCGGGGAGATCGTCCTGATCGCCCTACTGGCCCTCCTGCCCTTCGTGCTGCTCACGTGGCTCGAGAGGCGCATCAGTGACCGATTCGGTCCCCGCCCGGCACCCCGCGGGAGCCGTCCTTGACCACCTTATTCTCGGGTGCGCGCTGCACATGAACGCTACGCATTTGATGGAAACGGAGAGCAGAACGATGTCTGAAGGCCAGCCCTCGATCCTCGTCATGGAGAAGGCGGTCCGCGTCCTTGATTGCTTCTCCCCGGGGCAGACACGGCTGTCGTTGAGCGACATCCGGCGGATGACGGGCATGCCCAACTCGACGGTCGCCCGCCTGGTTCGCACCCTCGTGGCCAGTGAACTCCTGCAGCGGACGGGTGACGAGTACTGCGTCGGCCTCCGTGTGCTCGGATGGGCGTCGGCCGCCTCGGCCGGCTCGGACCTGCTGGTGGCCGCCGATCCGGTGGCCGCGCACCTGCGGGACGTGACCGGCGAGACGGCCGGGCTCTACATCCGGCGCGGCACCACAAGGGTGGCGGTGATCGTCAAGCTCAGCTCGCGGTCGATCATCTACCGCAGTGACGTCGGTCAGCTCATGCCCATGCACCTGGGAGCGGCGGGCAAGGTGTTCATGGCCCACGACGAGCGGGTGCTCAACGCGGTGCTCGTCGAGACCGCCGAGCAGGCGCCCGGCGAGTCACGGGGCGCGCTGGACCGGCAGCTTGAGTTCGCGCGGGCGAACGGTTGGCTCCTGACCGAGGAGGAGCGCGAGACGGGCCTCAACTCGCTGGCCGCGCCCGTGTTCGACGCGAGCGGCACGGTCGTGGCGGCCATCGCCGTCGGCGGCCCCTCCTCCCGGCTCGACCGTGCGGCGGCCGAGGACTTCGGTCCACTCATCGGCGACGCCGCCCGGGCGCTGTCGCGCCGCCTCGGCTACGACGGTGCCCCGGCCGGGCGGGCACCGGGCACTACGAGTGAGGCGACGGCGTAGCGATGGCAACCCTGCTGGACAAGATCTGGGACGCCCACGTGGTGCACCGCGGCGCCGCGGGCAGCGATCTGCTCTACGTCGACTTCCACCTGCTCCACGAAGGCTCGAGCCCGCAGGCGTTCGAAGGCCTGCGCCTCGCCGGTCGCACCGTCCGCCGGCCCGACCTCACGCTCGCCACCGAGGACCATGTGGTCCCCACCCGCGGTCAGTTGGGGCGATCCGGGGTGGCGGCGACCATGGTGGAGGCCCTGCGGCGCAATTGCGCCGAGTTCGGAATCCCGCTGCACCGGTCGGGCACGGAGGGCCAGGGCATCGTGCATGTGATCGGACCTGAACTCGGCATCACCCAGCCGGGCCGGGTCATCCTGTGCGGCGACAGCCACACGAGCACGCACGGTGCGTTCGGGGCGCTCGCCTTCGGCATCGGTACCAGCCAGGTCGAGCACGTGCTGGCGACGCAGACGGTCGCGTTCGCCAAGCCTCGGGCCATGGCCGTGACGCTGCACGGCGCGCTGCCGACGGGTGTCTCGGCGAAAGACGTGGCACTCGCCGTCATCGGCCGGATCGGCACCGGAGGTGCGCAAGGTCATGTGATCGAGTACCGCGGGCCCGCCGTCGAGGCGATGTCGATGGAAGCGCGGCTGACGCTGTGCAACATGTCGATCGAGGCGGGTGCGAAGGCAGGCATGATCGCTCCCGACGACGTGACCGTCGAGTACCTTCGCGGCAGGCCGTACGCACCGACCGGGAGAGCCTGGGACGACGCCGTCGCGTCGTGGAAGTCGCTGCGCAGCGACGACGATGCCGAATTCGACCGCAGTGTCGACATCGACGTGACGACCTTGTCCCCCTACGTCAGTTGGGGCACGAACCCGAGCCAGGTCGTCGAGCTGAGCGGCGCGGTCCCGGACCCGGCCGATGCACCCGATCCAGCCGGCCGGCAAGCAGCGGAACGGGCTCTGACGTACATGGATCTGTCTCCGGGAACCCCGATGCGGGAGATCCCGATCGACGTGGTGTTCCTGGGGTCCTGCACCAACGGTCGCATCGAGGACCTCCGGGCGGCCGCCCAGGTCCTCGACGGCCGCCGCATCGCGCCCGGTGTGCGCATGCTCGTCGTCCCCGGTTCGGCCGCCGTCAAACGCGCCGCCGAAGCCGAAGGACTCGATGAGGTGTTCCGCAAGGCCGGGGCGCAGTGGCGTACGGCCGGCTGCTCAATGTGTGTCGCGATGAACGACGACTCCCTGGCGGCAGGGGAGCGGTGCGCCTCGACCTCCAACCGCAACTTCGAGGGCCGCCAAGGCCGGGGCGGCCGTACTCACCTGGTCTCGCCCACCACCGCGGCCGCAACGGCGGTGACCGGCCGCCTCACCGCGCCGTCGACCCTGGGGACACCATGAAACCGATCACCTCGATCACGGGTCGTGCGGTGGCGATCCGTCGCACGAACATCGACACCGACCAGATCATCGCCGCCCGGCACTGTCTGCGGACGACACGGACGGGCTTCGCCGAGCACCTCTTCGCCGCGTGGCGGGCGGAGCCTGGTTTCCCGCTGGCCGATCCGGCCCACGCCGGAGCCACGATTCTGCTCGCCGGCGCGGACTTCGGCTCCGGCTCGTCGCGCGAGCATGCCGTCTGGGCGCTGCAGGACCACGGTTTCGCAGTCGTCATCGCCTCCCGTTTCGGCGACATCTTCGCCGACAACGCTGTCCGGTCCGGACTCGTTGCGGCCGTGCTGGCCGACGACGAGGTGAGCGGCCTGATGGATGCCGTCGAAGCCGACCCGGCGCTGCCCGTCGCGGTGGACCTCGTTGGCCTGACCGTCCGCGCAGCCGGAATCGAAGCCCCGATCCGGATGGACGCCGACACCCGGCAGCGGTTCCTGGACGGGCACGACGGCATCGACGTGACCCTCCAGCACGAGGCGGCCATCCGCGCGTACGAACTCGCGCACGTCCCGATTGCCAGGGCGTCGTGACGACCAGAGAGGCGACCACCATGACCACTGCACCCGCCCGACTGCGCAGGCTGTTGTCCGAACCGGGCATGGTCCGCGCGCCGGGGGTCTACGACGGCATCGGCGCCCACCTCGTCCGACGTGCGGGCTTCCAGGTCGCCTACCTGACCGGCGCCGGAGCGGTGGCCGCCGGCTACGGCTTGCCCGACATCGGTCTGGCCACCGCGACGGAGATGGCCGAGCGTGCGGAAGTCGTGGTCGAGGCCAGCGGGCTCCCCGTCGTCGCGGACGCCGACACCGGCTACGGCAACCCGATGCACGTCGTGCGGACGGTCCGGGCCTACGAGCGCGCCGGTGTCGCGGCGATCCAGCTCGAGGACCAGGACTTCCCCAAGCGCTGCGGGCACCTCACCGACAAGTCGGTCATCAGCGCGGACGACTTCGTCCGCAAGCTCGCCGCCGCCCTCGACGCCAGGGAGAACGACACCGTCATCATCGCCCGGACCGACGCGCGCGGACCCGCGGGACTGGACGAGGCCCTCACCCGCGCCCACCGGTACGCGGCCGAAGGGGCAGACATGATCTTCGTCGAGGCTCCGCAATCGGTGGAGGAGATCGAACGCATCGCCGCCGAGGTGCAGGCCCCGTTGGTGTTCAACGTCGTCCCCGCGGGCCGGACCCCCGCCGTCCCGGATGCCGACCTCGAAAAGCTCGGTTTCCGTATGGCGATCTACCCGGGGGCGCTGCTCCAGCCCGTCACCGCCGCGATGGCCGCCGCGCTGGTCGACCTGGGCGGCGAGGACCCATACCTCGGCGACGGCCCGCTCGGCATATTCCGTGCGGTCGGGTTCGACGACTGGGCCGCGCTGGGCGAACGCTACCGCTGATCCGCTGCGCCCACCGAAGGAGACCGTATGGGTTTGACTTCCTCCCCCGTTTAAGGCGTGGGATTCCAGCGGTCGCCCGCTGGGGTTCCTGCTTCACCGACGATCGCCCCGTCCGGGAGGACTCCCGTTGAGGTCTTACACCGTCTCCACAGGCAGACGCCGCCAGCCCGGCGGCCAGGATGTTGTGTGCCGCGTTCACGTCGCGGTCATGCACGGCACCGCAGTGCTCGCACGTCCGCTCACGGACGTTCAGCGGCAGCTTCTCGCGGACCGTGCCGCAGGTTCCGCACAGCTTGCTGCTGGGGAAGAAGCGGTCGATCACGACGAGTTCGCGCCCGTACCAGGCGCACTTGTACTCCAGCATGGAGCGCAGGTCCGTCCAGGCTGCGTCCGAGAGGGCGCGCGGGAGCGTGCCGTTCTTCAGCAGATTGCGGACGGTGAGGTCCTCGATCACGACCACTTGGTTCTCGTGGACGATGCGCGAGGTCAGTTTGTGCAGGAAGTCGCGGCGCCGGTCAGCGGTCCGCGCATGGACCTTGGCGACACGACGGCGGGCTTTCGCCTGATTCGCCGAGCCCTTCGCTTTGCGCGACGGCTCGCGCTGCGCGTGGGCCAGGCGGGCGCGGTCTTGGCGTTCGTGCCGGGGGTTGGCGATCTTCTCGCTGGTGGACAGGGTCACCAGGGAGGTGATCCAGGCGTCCAGGCCGACCGCCGCGCTCGTGGCGGGGGCGATGGTGTCCTCGCACAGCAGGGACACGAAGCAGCGGGCCGCCGCGTCGCGGGAGACGGTCACCGTGGGCGGCTCCGCACCCTCGGGCAGGGGGCGCGACCAGCGGATGTCCAGCGGCTGCGCCATCTTGGCCGGCGTGAGCTGCCCGTCGCGCCAGGTGAAGGCGTTGCGGGTGTACTCGGCCGACACGCGGGCCTTCTTGCGCGCCTTGTAGCGGCCGAACGTGCGCTACAGCTCAGGCGCCTGTTCGCCCGTGGGGTAAGAGCGGTACCTGAACGCCCGCCTGTCCTGCCGCGCCCTACCTCACTTTCTATCGGCTCCCGTGTGAGCGGCGGGTGTCCACCGGTGACCGGTGGGCGCCGGGTCGCCCTGGCGGCGAACCGACTTCTCCTGCCCTGCTCCGCAGGAGCCTCGTTTTCCTCCCCGGCCTGAAGGCCGGGGTATCCACGAAGGAAGGCCCCGATGAACCTGGCCAGAAACCTGCTCGCGGCCGCCCGCTCGCAGCCCCGGCACCCGGCGATCAGACTGGACGGCTACACGCTGGACTACGCGGGCCTGCATGCCGCCGCCGCGGCCGTGGCCGGCGACTTGCGCGAACGAGGAGTGGAGCCGGGCGACCGGGTCGGTCTGGTGCTGCCGAACGTGCCCGCCTTCCCGGTCCTGTTCTATGGCGCGCTGCTCGCAGGCGCGGTCGTGGTGCCGATGAACCCGCTGCTCAAGGCCCGTGAGGTCGAGTACTACCTGGGCGACTCGGGGATGAAGGTCGTCTACGGTTGGGACGGCTCCGGCGATGTGGTGCCCGAGGCCGCCCAGACGATGGGGATCACAGGGATCGTCGTCGCGGCGACCGGCCCTGCCGACCTGAGCGGTACCCCGATTGAGGAACCGGTCGAGCGCGCGGACGGCGACACCGCCGTCATCCTCTACACCTCCGGTACCACGGGGCAGCCCAAGGGAGCGGAGCTGACCCACCACAATCTCTCCTCCAACGCGGCGACCACGTCCGAGACTTTGATCGAGATCGGTCCGGACGACGTGATCATGGGCTGCTTGCCCCTGTTCCATGTCTTCGGCCTGACCTGCGGGCTCAACGCCGCGGTCCGCGCGGGCGCCACACTGACGTTGATTCCGCGGTTCGATCCGGTCAAGGCGCTGGAGGTGGTGGCCCGTGACCGGGTGACCGTGTTCGAGGGTGTGCCCACCATGTACGCGGCGATGCTGAACTGCCCCGATGCGGCGCACGCCGACATGTCCTCGCTGCGCACCTGCATGACCGGGGGCTCCGCGATGCCGGTGGAGATCCTGCGCGGCTTCGAGTCCCGGTTCGGCTGCGAGGTCTTCGAGGGTTACGGCCTGTCCGAGACCGCGCCGGTCGTGTCGTTCAACCAGCCCGGCCGTGAGCGCAAGGCAGGCACCATCGGTTTTCCGGTACGTGGCTGCGAGATGCGCCTGGTCAACGACGACGGTGAGGATGTCCCGGCCGGTGAGCCCGGTGAGATCGCCATCCGTGGTGAGAACGTCATGAAGGGCTACTGGAACCGTCCCGACGCCACCGCCGCAGCCATACCTGACGGCTGGTTCCGCAGCGGCGACATCGCCACCAAGGACGCGGACGGTTACTACACCATCGTCGACCGCAAGAAAGACCTGATCATCCGCGGCGGCTACAACGTCTACCCCCGCGAGGTGGAGGAGGTCCTCTATCAGCATCCCGCGGTGGCCGAGGCCGCGGTGATCGGGATCGGGCATCCGGAACTCGGTGAGGAGGTCGGCGCCGCGGTGGCCCTCAAGCCGGGCTTTGAGGTGGACCCGGAGGAGCTCAAGAACTTCGTCCGGGACCGTCTCGCGGCGTACAAGTATCCCCGCTCGGTCTGGCTCGTCGACGCCCTCCCCAAGGGTCCCACAGGCAAAATCCTGCGCCGCAAGGTTCAGCCCGCGGGCTGACGTGGGATGCGATCGCACGACCGCCGGGTAAGCGCGGTGGACGCGAGTCAGGAGGAGGCCGTCGTCAAGGTCTCCAGTTCGGTGTCCGACAGTTGAAGGTCCTGCGCGGCAAGCAGCGCCGGCAGCTGTTCGACAGTGCGTGCGGAGGCTATCGGGGCGATCACGGTCGGCTGCTGCGCGAGCCAGGCGACCGCCACCGTGGCCATCTCGACGCCCCGCGCCGTGGCGATCTGCTCCAGCGCGTCGAGCACCTTCACGCCGCGTTCCGTGTCCGCGTAGCCGCCGGCGAGCCCGGGAAGGTTGCGCACATTCTCGGTGTTCTTACCGGGTCGGTACTTGCCGGTGAGGAAGCCGGAGGCGAGCGCGAAGTACGGTACGCAGACCAGGCCTTCGCGCTGCACGATCTCCCGTCGTGCACCCTCGTAGCTGTCGCGTGCGATGAGGTTGTACTGCGGCTGCAGGGCCACGTAGCGGGCCAGCCCCTCGCGGTCGGAGAACTCAAGTGACGCGGAGAGCCGTTCGGGGCTGATGTTGGAGGTGGCGATGGCCCGCACCTTGCCGGCCTTCACGAGATCGTCGAGAGCGGTGATGATCTCGTCCACGGGGATGGACTCATCCCGGTCGAAATGGGTGTAGTAAAGGTCGATGTGGTCGGTACGCAGTCGCCGCAAGGACTCCTCGACTGCGGCCTTGATGTTGGCGGGGGCAAGGCCCATGAACTTCGGGTGGTCGCCGACCTTGGTTGCGATGACCACGTCGTCACGGTTGCGGCGGCTGGCGAGCCAATCGCCGATGATGCTCTCGGACTGTCCCGGCTCATTGCCCTGCTCGGGAAAGTAGTGCATGTATGAGTCGGCGGTGTCGATGAAGTTCCCGCCCGCGGCGAGATAGGCGTCGAGCACTGCGAACGACTGGGTTTTGTCGGCGGTCCAGCCGAAGACGTTGCCGCCCAGGCAGAGGGGGGACACGCGGAGACCGGACGAGCCGAGGGTGCGAAGTTCAGTCATGTCATGCCCAACGGCCGCTCGGTTGCTCGAAGTTCCCCACGCTTGCCCATCGCGGGGTGGCGCGGCTTGGGGTCACGATGCTCAGTCCGAACATGCCTGAATCGTCCAGGCCGCGACGCGGTGGCGTACGCCGCCGGCTTGCTGCCCGTCTTCTGTTCGCCCGAGGACGCCGCCGGGGTATGGGGCGACACATGTGCCGCGGGGACGACCCAGCCCCCGTGTCAGCACCCGCAGCTGCCTGCCCGCTGCTCATGCATGGCCCGACCTGACCGGCCTGCCCGACCAGTCCCAGGGGGAGATGGGAAGCTCGGGGCAACGGGCGGCCATGGCTGGCTCAGATCCGCGTCGGTGTCCGTCAGCGCGGAATCAGTTCACCGCCGCCGATCGGGCGCTCGGGGCAGGGCGTCACAGGCGGAAGCCGCCGCTCGCCTCGATGCGCTGCCCCGTGATCCAGTGGGTGCCCTCGCTCACGAGAGCCGCCACGGCTGGGCCGATGTCGTCTGCCTCGGCGATGCGGCCGCGAGCGGTCAGTCCCCTCAGAATCTGCTGGAGGTTCTCGTCGTCGCGGAGGTGACCGCCGTCGAAGTCGGTGCTCACCGGGCCGGGCGCGATGCTGTTCACGCTGATCCCGCGCCCACCGAGTTCCGTTGCCCAGTAACGAGTCAGTACCTCGACCGCTCCCTTGACCGCCCCGTAGACGGCGTAGGGCGGAGTGACGAACCGGGCGAGGCCGGTCGAGAGGTTGACGATCCGGCCGCCGTCGGTCAGCAAGGGCGCGGTGCCGTCGGGGGCGGTGGCCAAGGCCTGGGTGAGGAGGTAGCAACCCTTGACGTGGACGGCGAAGAGGCGGTCCATGGTCTCCTCGTCGGTGGAACCCAGAGGGGAGTGCAGCGCGATCCCGGCGTTGTTGACCAGGATGTCGAAGGTGTCACGATCCCAGCGGTCCCGCAGTGTCTGCCGCACGGTGTCGGTGAAGCCCGGCAACGCCGCCGACTGTGTGACGTCGAGGTGAAGTGCGACGGCGATGCGGCCATGCGCGGCGACGGCCTCGACGACCTCCTTCGCCCTGCCCTCGTCCGTGTTGTAGGTGAAGATGATGTCCCGGCCGTCGGCGGCGAGTGCCTCGACGATTGAGCGGCCGATGCCGCGGTTGCCGCCGGTGACCAGGGCGATCGTGGTGGGCATGGCATTCCTTCTGTCGGTGGTTCCTGGCTGATTCCTCCACCATGTGTCCATCGGCCGGTGCTGACCAGTGGCCGCTTACCCAGGGGTTGGGACCCCCTGGGTAAGGCGTGGCCGGGCACGGATACTGGACAGGTGAATCTGACCGAGCTGGGTGCCTTCGTCAGGTCCCGACGTGATCGAGTCCAGCCCTCGGACGTCGGTCTGGTCGCCGGGCCCCGGCGCAGGGTTCCGGGGCTGCGCCGCGACGAGGTCGCCATGCTGGCCGGGGCTTCGACCGACTATTACATCGAGATCGAGCGCGGCGACGCTCAACCGTCGGAGCAGATGCTGGCCGCTCTGGCCCGGGCGTTGCGGCTGACGAGTGACGAGTGCGATCACCTCTTCCACCTTGCGGGTCGGCGGCTGCCACCTTCCGGAGGCTCGTCGGCACACCCCCGTCCGGCCATGTTCGACCTGCTGGGCCGCCTTGCCGCGGTGCCGGCGTTCGTCTGTACGGACCTGAACGTCACGCTGGTGCAAAACCGCCTCGCCGATGCACTTTTCGGCCCGATCGTTCCTGCCGCGGGACCGGGAGCGAGCTTCGCCCACCGGTGGTTCACCGGGGATCCGACGGCCCGTGCCCTGTATCCGGAGGACGATCATGAGCATCACTCGCGCGGCCTCGTCGCGGACTTGCGCGCGGCGGCCGGGCGACGGAGCCGCGGCGATCAGGAGGTTGCACAGCTGATCGGCGATCTGAAACGGCGCAGCGCAGAGTTCGTCCGCCTCTGGTCCGAACGCGATGTAGCGGTCAGGCGCACCGACCGCAAACGTATCCGGCACCCCTCACTGGGGATGCTCCATGTGAACTGCCTGAGTCTGTTGAGCGAGGACGGTCGCCAACGCCTGCTGTGGTTCACCCCGGTGTCCGGTACGGACTCGGCGGAGAAGCTGGAGCTGCTGGCCGTGCTGGGCAACCAGGATCTGCGATCGGAGGTGTGACAGGGCGGGATTCACATGATCACGACGGTGTTCGGTGTCGGCGTGGAAGCCAAGGTTCCGTCCCACGGGAACAGGCGGAACTGAGTACTTGAAAGTTGAACGCTTCTTGACGAGACTGATCACACGCTCACGTCACATGGCAAGCAAGCCTGCTGACCGGACCCGCTCATCGGCGGCGCCCGTGTCACCGGTGCAGCAGTCCGCGCGTGGTTCGCAGGCAGTGCCGCCGTGTGCCCCCACGACGAAGGACGGTGTTATGAAGAGCAATCGACTCACGGCCGGACGATCGCCCTTATCCCGCAGGCGCTCGCCGGCGGTATGCGCGGCGGTGTTCTCCGCGGCTCTCATGGTCGCGACCGCTTCCGGTACGGCGTCCGCGAGTCCTGCAGCGGAAGGCTCGGCCAGTTGTACTGCGGTGACCCAGGATGTCATCTACAGCAACAACGGCGAGTATTCGGCCTATGTAGAGG
Source organism: Streptomyces sp. SAI-135 (assembly GCF_029893805.1). Lineage (NCBI taxonomy): Bacteria > Bacillati > Actinomycetota > Actinomycetes > Kitasatosporales > Streptomycetaceae > Streptomyces > Streptomyces sp. SAI-135. The sequence goes on along the minus strand of NZ_JARXYP010000001.1, from coordinate 660,575 downwards.
TGAAGAACACCGGCCCGGTGACGATCAATGCGTGGCGGGCGAAGGGCACCTTGCCCGAGGGGCAGTCGGTACGGACCGTGTGGCAGGCCGTCCTCACCGCCGACGGCAGTGAAGTGACGTTCGACAGCACTCCTTACGGATACCGACCCATCCAGGTCGGCCGCTCCGACTATTTCGTGTACGTGGTCCGCGGCTACCAGGACACCCGCGTACCGGAACTCACCTGTGAGGCACAAGGCTAGTGTTCCGCGCCGGCAGTTGATCGTCAGCGAACATTGATGTCGTGCCCGGGGCGGGCCGCCGCAGCCGCTTGGTCAGCTGCGGCGGCCCGCCCTCGCCGGCCAGTTGCCGCCCTTCGGACTCCCATCTCCGCTCTGCCGCCGGACCGTATTGCCGTGCAGGCACTGACGAGTGCGGCGACATAGCGTTCCGGCACTTCGAGCACGGGGAAGTGACCGCCGCGGTCGGCCTTGCTCCAGCTGTCGGCAGATGTGCCGGGGTGCTGCGCTCGGGTGGGCACTACTTCCAGGTGGTCGCCGTCATCGGTCCAGTCGTGGAACTTCTGGGTGATCCAGGCCAGTTGACCGATCGGAGAGTCGCTGAGGGCGTAGGAGACACTCTGCGGCCTGGTCGACTGCTCCAGGGAGTGACTGCCGCCCCGATTCCAGAAGTCACGGGTCTCCTGGAGGCTGATGCGCTCGCGCTCGCCGAGATCGCCGTCTTCGGCCGGCACGTCGGCGTAAGGCGTGAAGGTGTGAATCGCCTCCACCCGTTCGGGATGCCGGACTGCCGGAGCGGTTGTCACACGGCCTCCCCAGTCGCCACCCGCGGCCGAGAACCGCTCGTGGTCGAGCCTTGCCATGAACACCGCCCGGGGGCCGGCGGTTCGGTCCACGGACCATCCCGGTGTCACTGGCCGGCCGCTCGGTCCGAAGCAGGGCAGGGGCCGGTGCGACGACGTGAAACGCCGGTGCGTCCGCAGCCGTAGGGTTCGCCAGGGCGTCCGCCACCTCGACCGGCTCGATCACGGAGCTCGGCCACTTGTGCGTGAGCACCAGGGGTGCCGCATCGGGCTGGGGTGAACGCACGGAGGAAGACGATGTCATCACCCGTGGAGGTGAGCGTGCCCTTCAGTCGCCTGCCGGCACAGCGCCGAACATCGGTCGCCCCTGCGGCCGGGCCTTGCTCGACCGCGAGCTCTGCCCAGCAACGCGGGCTTCAGACAGATGCTGCAACGGGTCATCGAGGCCGACGTGCCGTTCTCATGGGCGATCGCGCGCATGGCGTACGGGTAGGCCAGCACATCTTCGGCTGTAGCAGCACAAGGCTGTCCGCCGCCCTGTCCAGGGCATGGCCGACAGATGGCTGAGGGCCAGCGCGTGCTTGTCATTCGGGGCTTTGACCGGGTGCGCCGGTACGCAGCCCGTCCATGACGAGGTCGAGAAGGCGGGCGGCGCGTGGTGGCCAGTCTTCGGTCGGAGTCATCTGCCACAAGCCCGCGATGGCCAGGAGGAAGTCGTCGGCACTGACCCCGGGTCGGATGGTGCCTGCTTCCTCGTTGGCACGCAGCAGAAGCTCGGCCGCCTCGGCCACGGGAGTGGGCGAGGGCTTCGAGGGGCTTCCGGGCGCACTCGTGGCGAGGCGGATCGCATCAGCCAGGCCCGCCTTGGTCATGGCGAATTCGGCCAGCCGGTCCATCCACGTGCGGAGGGCCAGCTGGGGCGGCAGCTCCAGGAGCAGTTGGGCCGCACTGTCGGCGACCTGCTGTATCCCGTGACGGTAGATTTCCAGGACCAGGGTCTCGCGGTTGGGGAAGTTGCGGTAGAACGTGCCCTGGCCCACTCCCGCCTTCTTGGCGATGGTGCTGAGTGGTGCGTCTGGAGACTGCGTCAGTTCACTGAGAGCGACACACAGAATGCGTTCACGGTTGCGCTGCGCGTCGGAGCGTAGGGGGGTGCCTCCTTTGTCCTGCACTTGTCGCTCCTTAAGGCACGTGACAGAAGCGCACCCTTGCTAAGTGGACAATCGTCCGCTACGTTTCCGGGTACCGGACAATCGTCCGGTTGGAGTCCATTCTAGCGACTGCCATGGCCTGTCCGTCAGTCCGCCGCTGCCGGACTGACGGGTGTTTCGTCCCGCCCGAGAGTCCGACCGGCACTTCCCACTCACCAGCCGTTTCACCAGCGATACAGCCCACTTCGGGCCCATGTGCGCCACGAAGAGAACCCCGCTAGGAAATCGCTCATGACCTTACAAACGACCAGTGTCATCACCCTGCACATCAACGGTGAGAAACACACTCTGCCCGTCGATCACCGCACCACCCTGCTCGACGCCCTACGCGAACGCCTCGATCTGACCGGCACCAAGAAGGGCTGCGACCAGGGCCAGTGCGGTGCCTGCACTGTCCTGGTCGACGGCCGCAGAACCGTAGCGTGTCTGCAACTCGCGGTCGCGACCGAAGGACGCGAAGTCACCACCATCGAAGGCGTCGCGGACGGCGACCGGCTGCACCCGGTGCAGCAGGCGTTCCTCGATCTCGACGGCTACCAGTGTGGCTACTGCACACCCGGACAGATCTGTTCGGCGATCGGCATGCTCGCGGAACACGCTGCCGGTTGGCCGAGCGCCGCTTCCGGCGACATACGTCCGGCGGCCGGGCCGACACCGCTGACCGCAGAGGAGATCCGTGAGCGAATGAGCGGCAATCTGTGCCGCTGCAGCGCCTACACCTCGATCGTCGAGGCCGTCGCACGAGCGGCCGAGACCGCCGACGCGACAAAGGCGGGCGCACCAGTAGAGGGCGGGGCGGCCGCATGAGGGAGTTCGACTACCGCAGGGCGCCCGACGTGATGGGCGCCGTCGCCCTCCTGGACAACGATCCGGACGCCCGCTACCTTGCCGGCGGCACCAACCTGGTCGATCTGATGAAGAGCGGCGTAGAGCGTCCGGCCCGCCTCGTCGACGTACGGGAACTGCCCCTGGACCGCATTGAGCCGTCCCCGGACGGTGGACTCCACGTCGGCGCGACGGTCTCCAACAGCGACCTTGCCGCCCATCCCGAAGTGCGCAGCCGTTACCCGATGCTGGCCCAGGCGGTGCTCGCCGGTGCATCCGGTCAGCTGCGCAACATGGCCACGGTCGGCGGCAATCTCCTTCAGCGCACCCGCTGCGCCTACTTCACGGATACCACCAAGCCGTGCAACAAACGCGACCCGGGCAGCGGCTGCCCCGCCCTCAGCGGCGAGCACCACAACCACGCCATCCTCGGTGCGTCCGGGAGATGTGTGGCTGTGCACCCCTCGGACATGGCCGTCGCTCTGACCGCCCTTGACGCAGTCGTGCACTACGAAACCGCCCACGGGCAGGGCGAAGTGCGACTCGAACAGCTCTATCTCCCCGTCGCCGACACCCCGCACCGGGAGACGGCCCTGCCGGCAGGTGCCCTGATCACTGGTATCTCACTGCCGCCTGTCGCGGTCGCGGCCCACTCCCAGTACCGCAAGGTGCGCGAGCGCGCCTCCTACGCCTTCGCGATCGGTTCCGTCGCAGCCGCCCTCGACGTCGGCGACGGAGTCGTACGCGACGCACGCCTCGCGTTCGGCGCGGTGGCGTCCCGGCCCTGGCGCGCCCGTACCGCCGAGCGGGTTCTGATCGGGGCACCTGCGACCGCGGAGACGTTCGCGGCCTCCGCAGAGGCGGAACTGGCCGCGGCCCGGCCGCTGCCGCACAACGGATACAAGGTGAACCTGATGCATAACTTGACCGTGGCCGTGCTGAGTGAGCTCACCGAGGCGGTCGCGCGATGACCACCACCGTCGAAAAGGCAGCCGCGCGCGCGGTGGGCACCGGTCACGTGAGAGTGGAGGGCCGGGACAAAGTAACCGGCGCGGCACGCTACGCGGGCGATATCCCTTTCACCGAACTTGCCTACGGCTGGCTGGTGTTGTCCACGGTCGCGCGCGGCCGCATCCGTGACATAGCCAGCGCTCCCGTCCTTGAGATGCCCGGTGTCCTGGCCGTTCTGGACCACCGCAGTGCGCCACGCCTGAAAACCGACTTCGTCGGCATGCTGGGCACCAGGCCCGATCCCACCTGCGCAGTCTTCCAGGGCGACACCGTGCCCCACCTCGGCTGGCCCGTGGCCCTGGTCGTCGCGGAGACGCCCGAGCAGGCACGGGAAGCGGCCGAGGCTCTGGCCGTCGAGTACGAAACGCTGCCGCACGACATCGAGTTCACAGGAGACCACCCGGAATCCCACCCGGTGGACGGTCACATGCCCGGCGTGACCGACAAGGGGGATCTGCAGGCCGAACTGGCCGCCTCGGCGGTCGTCGTGGACGAGGAGTACACGACGCCGGAGGAGCACCACCATCCGATGGAGCCCCATGCGGCGACCGCCCGCTGGGAGGACGGCCGGCTGGAGGTGGTCGACTCCAATCAGGGCACCTCCTGGGTGGTCAGCGAGCTGGCGAACCTGTTCTCGCTGGATCCCGCGTCGGTGCGGGTGCGTTCGGAGCATGTCGGCGGTGGCTTCGGCAGCAAGGGCGTACGCGCTCACCAGGTGGCGGCCGTTATGGCGGCGACGGTCCTCCAGCGCCCTGTGCGCGTGGCCCTGACCCGGCCTCAGATGTTCGCGCTGGCCGGGCACCGCAGCCCCACCGTCCAGCGGATCAGGCTCGGCGCCCACGCCGATGGACGGCTGCGTGCCCTTGATCACCGGTCAGTGAGCCGTACCGCCACGGTGTACGAGTTCGTCGAGGCGAGTGCCGGCGTGGCGCGGGTGATGTACGACGCCGACGCCCACCACACCGAGAACCGCGTCGTACGCCTCGACGTGCCCAGCCCCACCTTTATGCGTGCGCCGGGGGAGGCTCCGGGGTCTTTCGCCCTGGAGTCCGCGCTCGACGAACTCGCCGAGAAGTGCGGGATCGACCCGATCGAACTCCGCCTGCGCAACGAACCGGTCCAGGGCCCTGTCTCCGGCCTGCCCTTCGCCAACCGCAACCTGCGCGCCTGCTTCGAGGAGGGCGCCCGCCGCTTCGGCTGGGCCGAGCGCGATCCCAGGCCGGGTGTGCGGCGCGAGGGCCGATGGCTGCTGGGCACCGGGACCGCCGCCGCGTCCTTCCCGGCGGGCGCCGCCCCCTCCACCGCCGCCATCACCGCCGAGCCCGACGGCCGCTTCACCGTGCGGATCGCGGCGGCCGACATCGGCACCGGCGCACGGACCGCGCTCACCCTCGTCGCAGCCGACGCCCTCGACGTCACACCAGAGCAAGTGAGCGTGCTGATCGGCGACAGCGAGTTCGGCTTCGCGATGATCGCGGGCGGTTCGATGGGCACCCGCTCCTGGTCCATGGCCGTCATCGCGGCCGCCCGCGACCTGCGCGAGCGACTCGTGCCCGGCATGGCGATCCCACCCGAGGGAATCACCGTCCGCTCGGACACCACGGCCCAGATCGCCGCACTCGCGCGCATGGAACGGCACTCCTACGGAGCCCAGTTCGCCGAAGTCGCGGTGGACCCGGCCACAGGTGAGGTACGCGTGCGACGCATGCTCGGCATGTTCGCCGCCGGCCGCATCGTCAACCCGCTCACCGCACGGAGCCAGTTCACCGGCGGCATGATCTGGGGCATCTCCATGGCCCTGCACGAGGAGGCCGTACGCGATCCGGCCTTCGGCGGCCCGGTCGGTGCTGACCTCGCCGGCTATCACGTGGCCACGCACGCCGACGTCCCGCGCATCGAAGCGGACTGGGTGGACGACACCGACCCCGACGACCCCGTCGGCATCAAAGGCATCGGCGAGGTGGGCATCGTCGGCGCCGCGGCCGCCATCGCCAACGCGGTCTGGCACGCCACCGGCATACGGCATCGCCGCCTGCCCATCCGCCCGGACCGCGTCCTCACGGCGGCAGGCAACGATGCTTGACCTGCTCCCGGAACTGAAGGACTGGCTCCGCGACGGCCGTGACATCGCCGTCGCCACCGTCGTGTCCGTCGGCGGCAGCGCTCCACGCGGCCCCGGTGCCGCCCTCGCCGTCGACCGTGCGGGCACCGTCATCGGATCGGTCTCCGGCGGCTGCGTGGAGGGCGCGGTCTACGACCTGTGCGCTCAGGTGCTGGAGAGCGGCCGAAGTGTCGTGGAGCGTTTCGGCTACAGCGACGAGGATGCCTTTGCCGTGGGCCTGACCTGCGGTGGCGTCCTCGACGTGATGGTCACACCGCTGCCCGCGAACGCGCCGGCCAGAGCACGGTTGCAGGCCGCGCTGGACGACATGGAGAGGGGTGAGCCGGTGGCCCTGGTCCGAGTGGTCGAAGGTCCGCCCGAGCACCTCGGCACCACTCTCCTCGTCCACGGCGACGGCTCCACGGAAGGCAGCCTCGGGATCCACGAGGACCTTGACCGCACGGCCGCGGAGCACGCCCGTGCCGCCCTCGACGCGGGCCGCACGGGCACGGTCGAGCTGTCGCCGGACGGCTCCTCCTGCCCCGCGGGGCTCACGGTGCTCGTCGAGGCCGGCACACCGCCGCCGCGGATGATCGTGTTCGGTGCGGTCGACTTCGCCGCGGCGCTGGTCCGGGCCGGGAAGTTCCTGGGCTACCACGTCACGGTGTGCGACGCCCGGCCGGTGTTCACCACACAGGCGCGCTTCCCTGAGGCGGACGAGGTCGTCGTGGACTGGCCGCACAGATATCTGCGGGGTACCCGGACCGACGCGCGGACTGTCCTGTGTGTCCTCACTCACGATGCCAAGTTCGATGTTCCCCTGCTGGAGGTCGCGCTGCGGCTCCCCGTCGCCTTCGTGGGCGCGATGGGTTCACGGCGCACCCACGCCGACCGGGAGCGCAGGCTGCGTGAAACAGGTCTGAGCGAGGCAGAGTTGGGCCGCCTGAGGTCACCCATCGGACTCGACCTCGGGGGCCGTACGCCCGAGGAGACCGCGCTGTCCATCGCCGCGGAGATCATCGCGTCACGCAGAGGCGGAACCGGCCGTTCACTGACCGGAACGGAAACGCCGATCCACCACGGCAAAACGGCCCGCTCCGACCTCTCGTCCGGCCGCCCCTCACTGCCGAACGCCGTGGCGGGCACCGCCTCCTAGCGCCCTGGGAGCCGGAATTTCGCCGGCATCCTGCCCGCGGAGTTCAACCGACGTATCGCGCTGTACAGCAAGGGCCGGCCATCAGCCGGGAGGCACCTCGTACCTGGCTGCGGCCGGCTCGGCGTGCCTCCCACGCGCAGCGGTCGGTGCGGAAAGCTTCAGGTCACAACGCGGATCGTGCGGTCGATGTCCTCACCGGCTCCGCCTTGGGCGGCAGTGACGTGGAGGCATTAGCCGCGATGCTCCGGTCGATCGCCGCGGTGTTGCCGGCCGGGTGCGAAGTCACCGCCGATTCGGCTCATGAGTGCGAAGGCGTCATCGAGGAAGACAAGGCCCTTCGGGTGGGCCGGGGCACGCTTCGCCCTACCGGCCCTGCGTGTTGCCTGGCCGGCTGCCGCCGACGGGGAACGCCCGAGGAACAGCCGCCTGCGGCTCCGACGAGAACAGATCAAGAAGCGTGCGGAGCGCGCATGCGCAGGAGGAGGCCATGAGCCTCAACCGAACTGCCCGAGCACGGCCCTGGCCGCTGTGTCGGCGGTGGTTCGCGACTCTCCGTCGAGCGGCTTCTCCACGCGGGACACGAGGCCCGATGCAGGTGACCTGCGGCGAAGTCCGTTCTGTCCCCTGCGACGGCATCTCACGCCGCGGGGGCGGGCATCGGTGACCCGAGGACGATGCGGGCCAGGGTGTGCCATCCATCGGCTGTCCTGTCGATGGACAGGTTGTGCGTGAGGGCCGCGACGATGGCGAGACCGCGGCCATGTTCGTCGGGATCGTTGATCGTGGCGGATTTCGTGGCATGGCCGTGGTCGATGACCGTGATCTCGAGATCAGATGCGGTTCGGGCGACAGCGAGAGTCATGTCGGCACGTCCGTGCTCCACCGCGTTGGTGAGGAGCTCGCTGATGACCAGTTCGGCCGACTGTGCCTCATCCGTGCTGAGCATCCAGCCGGCCAAGATCATCGATGCACGCCTTCTGAGGTACCCGACGGACTCGGGGCGCGCCGACGCCTGCAACGTGACGCGTAGTGCACCTCGCCTCAGGTGCGGAACGGGAATGCCTCCGCGATCCGTACCGACCGCCGGTATGGGGACGGCGGCGGGGCTCGTCAGGGTGGACATGACCGGCCACCTCCATTCGTCTCTCGTCGGACTCAGCAACCGGGTCATAAAGGACGCTAGAAGTGGCCAATGCGTACGTCAAACGTTTGATGTAGAAAGTTCGTCAAGGGCCTACGGATCATCCAGGCCCTGTTCGATCTTGCAGGCTAGGGCGACCGGAACGGCGACCGGGCCAACCTGGAAGTGCGACTGCGCCCCGACCGCCGTGCCGGGTGGACGACTTCGGCGCCCCGGCGCCCGCTGTCGAGCGGACGCCAGGGGCGCCTGCCTCAGACGAACACCGACAGCAGGAGCGCCATCAGGAGCCCAAGGACACTGACCAACGTCTGCACGACGGTCTGCGTCTTCGCCGCCTGCCCGAGATTCATCCCGAAGGACTCCTTCACCAGCCAGAACCCGGCGTGGTTCACATAGTTGAGGCCGAGGGAGCCCGCACCGATGGCGACGACGAGCAGCGACGCCTCCAGGCCGCCGCCGTCGCCGATCAGCGGGGCGACGATCCCGGTCGCGGAGACGATGCCGACGGTCGCCGAGCCGGTGGTCAGGGACAGCAGCAGCGCGACCAGCCAGCCCAGCACGATCACGTTGAGATGTGCGCCCCGGGCGGCCGAGGCGATGGCGTCGCCGATGCCGGAGTCCTGGAGCACCTGCTTGAACGCTCCTCCGCCGCCGATGATGAGCAAGATCGCGGCGACGGACTTCAGGCTGTCCGTCAGCGAGGTGCGCGTCTCCTCGCCGGGGCGGGACGCGCCGACGAGGGTCACGCCGAGTGCGAAGAGGAACCCGGCGAGCATCGCCACGAGCGGTTCGCCGACAAAGGTGAGGGCTGCCCGCAGCCCGTTGGACTCGTCGAGCAGCGTCTCCGCCAGGGTGCGCAGCAGCATCAGCGCGACGGGTATCAGCACAGAGGTCACGGCCAGACCGACGGAGATGCCGGCGCGCGGCGGCGCGTTGGTGCGCACCTGCGCGCCCGGCCCGTCGGGGCGGGAGTCGGCCACCCGGCCGGTGCCCGTGAACTGGGCCATCAGTGCGGCATCCGGGCGCACTTCGGGAAGCCGGGGAGCGATCCACCGGGCGTAGACAGGGCCCGCCAGGACGACGGTCGGTATTGCGCAGACGAGGCCGACGGCGAGGGTGAGGCCGAGGTCGGCGTGGAGTCCGGTCATGGCGGTCAGCGGTCCGGGGTGGGGCGGCAGCATGCCGTGCAGCGTGGACAGCGCGGCGATCGCGGGCACGCCGAGCAGCACGTACGGGGATCCCTTCGATCCGCCCTGGTCCTCCAGCCTGCGGGCCACGCCGAAGATCAGGGGCAGCAGGACGATCAGTCCCACCTCGAAGAACATCGGGACGCCGATGACGAACGCCGCCGCGGTGACCATCCAGGGCAGCCGTCGGGCGCCGGATCGGTCGACGAGCGCGTGGGCGATGGCGTCCGTGGCTCCGGAGTCGGACAGCAGCCGGCCCAGCATGGCGCCCAGCGCGAGGGTGAGGCCGACGTCGCCGAGGGTGCCGCCGGCGCCCTCTTCGATCGACTCGGTCAGGTTCGCGACGGGTTCCCCGGCCGCCAGCCCGGTGCCGACGGTGACGACGATCAGCGCGACGAACGGATGGATCCGCAGCCGGGAGTTGATCAAGTAGATCAGTGCGGTGATCGCCACCGTGAGGATGAGCAGCAGCCACCAGGTGTGCGCGGTCATGCGGGTTCCTTCCGAAGGGGCGGACGAGCAGGGGAGCGGGCAGGGGAAAGCGCGGGGCCGGCGTATGCGGTCCCGGAGGCGTGTGGCGTGGGTCAGTCCAGGCCGAGGTCGGCGACCAGGTCGGCGACGGCCTTGTCCTGCCGGGCCAGGTAGGACGCGAAGGCGTCGCCGGTGGCGAAGGCGTCGGTCCAGCCGTGCCGGGCGAGCTCCGCCTTCCACTGCCGGGAGGCGTGCAGCGAGGTGAGCGCGTCGATCCAGCGCTGCCGGTCGGCGGCGTGGATGCCGGGCGGGGCGACGAGCCCGCGCCAGTTGTCGAAGACCAGCGGGACGCCCGCCGACTTCAGGGTGGGCACTCCGGCTAGCGCGGGCACCGGTTTGTCGCTGGTGACCGCCAGGACCCGGAGCTGCCCGGCGTTGATCTGGTCGAGGAACTCGCCGTAGCCGCTGGTGGCGAAGTCGACCTTGCCGTCCAGCAAGGCGGGGAGCAGGTCGCCGCCCCCACCGCCGTAGGCGACGTATTCAACGCTCTTCGGGGTGATGCCGATGGTTTGCGCCAGCTCCATCGGCAGGAGGTGGTCCGGACCGCCGGGGGAGGAGCCGCCGCCGACGCGCAGCCGGGCGGGGTGCTTTCGCCAAGCGGCGATCAGGTCGTCGATCGTGCGGTACGGCGAGTCCCCCCGGACCACGATCGCTCCGGGCTCGTCGATCAGGCGGGCGAGGGGTGTGGTCTGCTCGACGGTGGCCGGGCCGTGGAGGAGGTGTGTCGCGCCGACGACACCGAGGCCCATCTGCAGGGCGAGCCTGCCGTTGCCCCGCTCGTCCACGATGCGCTCCAGGCCGACCGCGCCGCCTGCACCGGGCAGGTTGAAGACCTGCACGTCGGAGGCGGTCGACGTCTCCTCAAGGACCCGGGCCACGGTGCGGGCGGTGGTGTCGTAGCCGCCACCCGCTGTGTTGGGCACCAGGATGCGCAGGCCATCGACGGGGCCGCTCGCAGCGCCGGGCCACACGCCGCAGGCGTTGACGGTGAGTGTCAGCAGGACGCAGAGGGTGCCGAACAGGCTGCGGGGTCGACCGCTCATGGCACCTCTCTTTCGTTTGCCGTGGGACGGACGCCATGATTGTGCGGCCTGGGCGGACTGGTCGCCCAGCTTGTGTCAGCAGTAGAAATTGAGTTCGTTGTGGTCACCACGTTCCGCCGCCACACCCTCGCGGGCCAGATGCTGGTCCTCCAGCTCGCCATCGTCGTGGTGGTGCTGCTGGCGGTCGCCGGGGTCTCCCTCGCGCAGTCCGAGGCCACCTTCAATCGGGTCGAGGGCCGTCGGGTGAGCGCGCTCGCCGAGCAGCTGGCCGCCCACCCCCTGGTGCGCAGCCGCCTGGTGCGGCCCGCTCCCGCGGAGACTCTGGCGCCGCTCGTGCACTCCACGCTGGTCCAGTCCTCGGTCACGTCCGTCACGGTGGCCGACGCCCTCGGCCGGATCGTCAGCTCGACGAACCCCACCGTGATCGGCGACCGGCTGCCGCTCGGCCGCGGGGTGGCCGCGGGCCGCGGCTGGTCCGGTTCGCTGACCTGGGACGGCAGCCATGAGCTGGTGGCTCAGGTGCCCGTCCTCGGCGCATCTGGCGGCACCCTCGGCCGCATCCTGGGCACGGTCATGATCGGCGAGGCCTCGCCGACCGTGTGGCAGCGGCTGTCCGGGGCGTCCTCGTATCTGCTCGCCTACCTCGGCATCGCCAGCGCGCTCGGTGTCGCCGGGTCATGGCTGCTGGCCCGGCGCGTCAAACGCCAGACCCTCGGCCTGGAGCCGCGCGAGATCACCGGCCTCGCCGAACACCGGGAGGCGATGCTCTACGGCATTGCGGAGGGTGTCGTCGCCTTGGACCCCCAGCACCGCGTCACCCTCGTCAACGACATCGGCCGGCGTCTGCTGGACCTGCCCGAGGACTGCGTGGGCCGTGGCCTCGACGAACTCGGTATCGGGGGGCGGCTGCTGGACGTCCTGACCGGAACCCGTGAGGACGGTACGGCATCGCACGACGAAGTCGTCATTCGCCATGGGACCGTACTCGTGATGAACCGTATGACGGTTACCAAGGACGACCGTCTGCTCGGCTCGGTCACTACGTTGCGCGACCGTACCGAACTGGCCCGTCTGGAGCGCGAGATGGGTTCCTTCCGCAGTACGTCCGAGTTGCTGCGCGCGCAGGCGCACGAGTTCGCCAACCAGCTGCACACCATCTCCGGGCTGATACAGATCGGCGAGCAAGAGGAAGTGGTCGGCTACATCAGGGCCTTGAACCAGCGACGCAACTCCCTGGACATGACCGTCGGCCGCCGCGTTCGCGACACGGCCGTCGCCGCCCTGCTGATGGCGAAGGCATCCCAGGCGGCCGAGCGCAGAGTCACCCTGCACATCTCGGACGACACCGCGCTCGACCGGCTCGTCCCCGAGGACGCCGCCGACGTGGCGACCGTGCTCGGCAACCTCGTCGACAACGCCATCGACGCCGCCACGGCAGGCGAATCCGCCGACGCCGAGGCATGGGTGGAGGCCGGGCTGCGACAGGACGCCGCCAGCGTGGAGATCGTCGTACGCGACTCCGGCCCCGGCGTCGCCCCCGAACTCGCCCACGAGGTCTTCGTTCACGGCTTCACCACCAAGGCGGCCAAGGAGGGCGGGCGCGGCATCGGCCTCGCGCTCACCCGGCTCGTCTGCGAGCGTCGCGGCGGCGAGATCGCCGTGACCAACACCTCTGAGGGCGCGCAGTTCACCGCCCGCCTGTCCGTGAGCCATCCCGCCGACGCGGTGGCGAAAGGAGCGTCCCGATGACCCCGCCCGCAGGCAGCGGCACCGGCAGCAACGGTATCGAGGTGCTTGTCGTCGACGACGACTTCATGGTGGCCCGGGTGCACCGGACGTTCGTCGAACGCGTCGAGCCCTTCCATGTCGTGGGCACCGCCAGCACCGGTGAACAGGCCATCGGAGCGGTCGAGGAGCTGCGTCCCGACCTGGTCCTGCTCGACCTGTATCTGCCGGACATCTTCGGTCTGGACGTCATCCCACGGCTGCGCAGCGGCGGCCACGACTGCGACGTGATGGTGATCAGCGCCGCCCGCGAGGCCGAGGCGGTGCGCGGTGCCGTACGTCACGGCGTGGTCGACTACCTGCTCAAGCCCTTCGACTTCGAGGACCTCAAACCCCGTCTGGAGCGGTACGCCGTCCAGCGCGGGCGGCGGCTCACCACGGTTGTCCGTGGCCAGGCCGACGTCGACCGGGTGCTGGCCGGAGCGTTCGCCCCCGCCTCGGGCGGCGCGCTGCCCAAGGGGCTGAGCGTGGAGACGGCCGGGCTGATCGAGCGTGCCCTGCGCGACACGGACGGGTCCCTGTCCGCGGCCGAGTGCGCGGCCGCGACCGGCATCTCCCGTGTCAGTGCTCGCCGCTATCTGGAGTACTTCCACACCACCGGCGCCGCCGACATCTCCCTGCGCTACGGCACCGCCGGCCGCCCCGAGCGCCGCTACCGCTGGCGCGGCTAGTGCTTCGGCTTCTGGGCCTGGCCGCCTGGACAGGCGGTCAGAATCCGTCTTTGAACCTGCCTGTACGCGAATCGGGGGACACCTCTGACTGCGCCTGTGGCCGCAGGGAACTCCCGGTTTTGACGGTGATCACCGCTCCGTCATAGCGACTCCCGCTCCATCCGGAATCGTGGGACCCGGGTGCTGAAGCGGGCCAGGCCCGCGGCCTGCTGATGCGGGCCACCGAACTGACCCGCAGCCACGTCCGCTCAGAACTCGCGATGCTGGGCGACACCATCGCGACGAAGGGCTGGGCGCCACTGGTCTACACGCGGTTGGACGGCTACCCGTTCACGGCGGACGGTGATGTCCTGCAGGCCTACGAGGCGGGAGTGGTCCGCGTGAAGCTGACCGAGGTCCGCAGGATGATCACGGGCACGGTCACCCCGCATGCCGTTCCGCGTCCGGGCAGTCTCAGGCGGGCGTACCACTACCCGGGTTGGACAGGCAGCACGGCGAGCGGTACGTGGTGCTGACCGGCATGCATGTCCCGGTCCCGCAAGGAGCCTTGGCTGACGGGGCGGGGGAAGGAGATTTTGACGACGTTCAGCGAGGGGATCCGGTAGAGGGCGACTGTCGTTTCGTCCACGTCGTACAGCCGGGCGATGGTGCCCTCGTTGAGGAAACTGGGGTCGGCGGCGATGCGGTAGCCGTCGGCGTCGCGCATGAACAGCTCCATGGTGACCCAGAACGGGCCGGCGTTCTTCGACCGGATCTCGTGGGCGAGGTCGGCAAGTGTGGTCTCAGGCACGGTGCGTGGCTTCCTGGAGGACGAGGCGGAACATGTCGGTGGGGGTGTCGGTGTCGACGACGTGGTTGAGGACGAACTCGTAGGCGGGGCCGCGTTCGGTCTCCGCCGGTGAGGTGGCGAACGCGAGGCTGGGCAGATAGTCCATGTCGGCCGTGGGCAGATGCAGCATCAGCGGGTTGGCGATCTTGGCGATGGCGGTAGCGGTGCCCTGGTCGGCGGCGCTGACCAGAAGCATGACGCCTACCTCCCGCGGTGGTCCCGAGGCCGGGTCGAGTCCTTCCAGTACGGCGTTGTAGCCGTAGAGGCGGACGTCGAAGGCGTAGGCGTCTTCTCGCAGCCCGAGGGTTTGCTCCACCCGTTGCCGAAGGATGGTGTGCAGGAGTTCTGCCCAGGCTTCGATGTTGGCGAGGATGTGCGGGTCGCGGATCGCGGAGAACGACATGGTTTCGTAGCCGGTGATCCGGGCGCCTTCGAGCTTGACCGTGTGCTGGTCGGCGGTGTGGAAGCATGAACCCTCGACCCGTACGGTGCGGTCGTCGAGGGATGTGTAGGTGGCGTCGCGGACGTCCAGGGTGCCGGCGGGCTCACGCATCTGGAAGGGATTGGCTGTCTCGTAGAGCATGTGGGCGGCGACCGAGTGCGGTGTGCAGGCTGCGGTCGGATCGAGCGGTTCGATGGTGAACCCGTCGGCGTCGATTGTGGCGAACACGCCGCCCGCGCGCGGGTTGGTGGTGCACTGGCCACCGCATTCCACGATTTTGGACGCGTGCCAGGTCGGACCGGCAAGCATCCCTTTCATGAGGGGGTACGCCGCGGCGACGGCGGTGTCCGTAGCTCGGCCGGCGAGCACGACGTGGGCGCCTGCTTCGAGCGCGGCGACGATGGGTTCGTGGCCCATCATGCCGACGATGTGCGTACAGCTCTCCAGCGTTTCGGCCTGCAACTCGCCCAGCGGCGGCAAGGCGTGGATACGGCCGGCCTCCAGGTGCTGTTTGAGGGTGGTGGCGTCCTGCTCGCTGTAGATGCGGGCGACGTTCAGTTGCAGATGCTCTTCGGACTGGATGTCGGCCACGATGCCGGCGACCCAGTCGACTCCGCTGTCGGTTCCGCTGGTGCCGCATGAGCCGACGATCAGCGGAATGTCCGCACGCGCCGCTGCCTTGAGCAGGATGCGAAGGTCACGGGCGACCGCGGCCGTGGTGGTCTTGGGCACGGACGCACCGAGGTAGTGGGGGCCGGAGTCGGTGCTGCCGCCGTCGATGGCTATGACGTCGGCGCCGAGCGCCAGGCCCCGCTCGACGGTCGCCTCGCTGAAGCCGGCGCCGAGCATGCCCGCAGGCACCAGAATGCCTACCTTCTCGGCCGGTGTGTCCTTCGTGCTCATCGGTTCCTTCTCTGGCGTCTGGTCGTGTCAGGGTGGGTGGTTGGTTCAGCCGGTCCGCTTGGCGGGCGGGCCGGCCAGGTGAGGGGTGTTCACCGCGAAGCGCGGGCGCCCGGCGAGCGCCGCGAGAAGCTCGTCGGCCCCTTCCGAAGCGGCTGCCGCACGGGCTTGGTCCGTCTGACCGGCCATGTGCGAATAGACGACGATGCCGTCCACACCGCGCAGCGGGCTGTCGGAGGGGAGTGGTTCCTGGACGGTCACGTCCAATGCCGCACCGGCGATCTGCCCGGTGCGCACGGCCTCGGCCAGAGCGTGTTCGTCGACGATGGCTCCACGAGCGGTGTTGATCAATACGGCGGTCGGTTTCATCGCGCGGAATGCCTCAGCGCCCAGCAGGCCGCGGGACCGCTCGGTGAGCGCCGTGTGCACCGACACGTAGTCGGCTTCGGCCAGCAGTTCGGGAAGCCCCACGAAATGCACGGTGGCATCGGCCTGTTCGGCGCGCGGGACACCGGTCGTGCAGAGCACGCGCATGCCGAATGCCTGGGCCAGCGGTACGACGGCCCGCGCTGCCGCGCCGTAGCCGAGCAGGCCGAGTGTGGCTCCGCGCAGTTCACGGCCGTGCTGGCGAGGCCAGGCACCCTGGGCGACCGCTGTCGCGCTGTGCACCAGTCGCCGTGCCGAGGCCAGCAGCAGGCCCAGGGTGTACTCGGCGACCGCGTTGGCGTTGATCCCGGGCAGGTTGCTCACCGTGATCCCCAGTTTTCCAGCGGCTGCCACGTCGATGGCGTCGTATCCCACGCCGGTGCGCACGATGACACGCAACTGCTGCGCCCGGCGCAGGACATCGGCAGTCAGAGGTTCGTGGCCGACGAGGGCCGCATCGGCGCCGGCATAGGCTTCGGCGATCCGTTCAGGGTCCCGCACTCCGGCGAGGGAGGTGTGCACGGTTGTGTGGCCACGCGTACGCAGGTAGCGGTCGACCTCGTCCCCAGGGCGCAGGTAGTCGGTGGTGATCAGGATGTGCGGCACGGGTTCCTCATTCTGTCACTGCCTTTTCGTCTGCGCGGCTGGTTTGGCCGTCATGAGTACGGGTCCGGGCCAGGAGCCATCGTCCTATGTCGATCCGTATGACGAGAGCGATGGCGACAGCGGCGATCAAGGCGATGTCGATGAGCATCAAAGGCCAGCCTGTGCCATCGACCATGGCGCCGACCAGGGTGGGGCCCACGAAGCCGCCGCTGGCCCAGCTGATGCTGTACATGCCCGCGTAGGTCCCGAAGACCTGAGCGGAAGGGGCGAGGTTCCACAGGACCACGGCCGCGTTCACGAGGAAGCAGGCCGCCCCGGCCGCGCCTATGCACAGCGCCACGGTGACGCCGGTCGCGGTCCGCAGGAAAGTGCCCAGCACCAGTGCCGCGGCGAAGACTGTCATGCCTCCCGCGATGACGCGCAGTCGTCCGAAGCGCTCGGCGAGAAGCGCTGCCGGATAGGCCGCTGCGATGAAGGTGAAACCGCTGGGCAGTGTCAGGCCACCGGCATCGCCGCGCGACAGGCCGAGCGTCTCCATCCCGAAGGGAGTGATCAGCGAGCGGGAGGCAGACCATGCGCTGCCGAACAGGAGGATCGCGGCCAGGAGGAGCAAGCGGCTGCGATCGCTGTCCCGCACGATCTCCTTGAGCGTGTCGCGAACCCGCCGCCGCTTGGTTGCGTCCTCCGAGCGGGACTCGCTTTCCGCCACCGCGGCCTGGTAGGCGGGTGAGTGGCTGTCGCGCACGGTGGCGGCGAGCACGGCCACGGAGATCAGCATGATGACCGCGGGGATGGCGAAGGCGATCTTGGGGTGGTCGTCGACCAAGAGGAGGCTGATGACCGCTGCGGCGATGGTTGTGAAGCTTGTCGCAATTTTCACCGTCGCATTGGCACGGCTCCGGCGTTCAGGCGCGATGAAGTCGGGCACCAGCGCTTCGGCGATCGGTTTGAAGGCGTTGGCGACCACCGCGTAGGAGAACATCACCAGGATCAGGAGGGGCAGGGAGGCCGCCGCGTGCGGAAGAAGGATGAACAGCCCTGCCGCGACCGGCATGCCGACCACGAGGTAGGGCATCCGCCGGCCCCAAGCGGTCCTGGTGTGGTCGGACCTGTTGCCCATCCAGGGCTGGATGAAGATGCCCAGCAGGTTGTCCATGCCCATCAGCATGCCGACCACCGCTGCGCTGGAGATGTGCTCCCTGAGCATGGGAGGCACTTGGGACTCGTAGAAGTTCCAGGTCGATTCCTGCGCGAACACCGCGAGGGCGGCCAGGAGTGTGATGCGCCAGGTCCCCTGGTGCTGCCCTGGTGACATCGTCCTCATGAGCTTCCCCCCTTCGTGCCTCCACTCAGGGAGGAGGCTGGTGAATGAGATGCGTGTCGCACCGATGCGTGATTACAGGACGTCCGGCGTCTCAGGCCGTGGTACGCGTCTCGTTGCCGAGCTTTTCGTTCGCGTTCGCCGGCGGGTGCGTGGCGATGCGGTCCGCGATCGCTGCCCCAAGGCCCTCCGTGGTGCCGGACCCGCCCAGGTCGGGGGTCAGGACCTCGGGCTGCTTGTCCAGGACCTCTTCGATCGCGGTCACCATTCGTGCGGCGGCGGCGTGTTCGCCCAGGTGGTCGAGCATCATCGCGCCGCTCCAGATCTGTCCGACGGGGTTGGCCACGCCGAGCCCGGCGATGTCCGGTGCCGAACCATGGACCGGTTCGAAGAGGCTGGGGTACGTGCCCTCAGGGTTGATGTTGGCACTGGGGGCGATACCGATGGTGCCCGTAACGGCCGGGCCGAGGTCGGAGAGTATGTCTCCGAACAGGTTGC
Source organism: Streptomyces sp. SAI-135 (assembly GCF_029893805.1). Classification (NCBI taxonomy): domain Bacteria; kingdom Bacillati; phylum Actinomycetota; class Actinomycetes; order Kitasatosporales; family Streptomycetaceae; genus Streptomyces; species Streptomyces sp. SAI-135. The sequence goes on along the minus strand of NZ_JARXYP010000001.1, from coordinate 642,089 downwards.
TGGCCACCACGACGTCGTAATGCTGGGGCCGCAGGACGAAGTTGGCCGAGAGGATGTCGATGTGCTCCTTGTCGGCGGCGACGTGCGGATACTGTGCGGCCATCTCGGCCGCCCGCTCGTCCCAGTACGGCATGGAGATCGCTATGCCGTTGCTCTTGGTCGCCCAGGTCAGGTGCGGGGTCGGGCGAGAGGCAGCCAGCTCGAAGGCGTAGCGCAGCACGCGGTCGACGCCGGTTCGGGTCATCACGGTCTCCTGCAGAACGGTTTCCCGCTCAGTGCCTTCGAAGATCCGACCGCCGATGCTGGAGTACTCGCCCTCGGTGTTCTCCCGGACGACCAGGAAGTCGATGTCGCCGGGCAGGTGATCACGCAGAGGACTGCGGACCCCGCGCAGCAGCCTGACCGGCCGCAGATTGACGTACTGGTCGAAGCCGCGGCGCATCTGCAGCAGGCTTCCCCACAGCGACACGTGATCGGGGACCACTTCGGGCCAGCCGACCGCGCCGAAGTAGATCGCGTCGAACGAGCCCAGCACGCTCTTCCAGTCGGAGGGGAGCATCACGCCGTGACGCTGCCAGTAATCCGCGCTTGCGAAGTCGAACTCGACGACCTCCAGGCCGAATCCGTACAGGTCGGCGACCGCTCGCAGGCAGCGCAGGCCCTGCGGGACGACCTCGGATCCGATCCCGTCACCGGGGATGGCGGCAATGCGGTAAATGCGCGGCACGAATCCGCTCCTCAGTCCGGGCCAACGGGAAGTCCAGTGCTCCAGCAGTGGGCGGAGCAACGGGGTGGACCCACTTTGGGCAGCACCAACAGCCGGAACAAGACTGCGTAAGGCAAGGTAGCCTTTCGTCCATGGCAAGCCTCCGCTGGGCTGGGCAGCCGGCCGACGTGCGACACTCCTCGATGGATGACCTGTGGTTTTTTCAGGTCGTCGCCTCGAACGAGACCCTGACCGCCGCATCGCGCGAGCTGGGCTGTTCCCTGTCGGCTGTCAGCAAACGCCTCAGCGCGCTGGAACGCCGTCTGGACGCCCGACTCGTCCAGCGCGGTGCCCGTCGGCTCGTACTGACCTCGGAAGGTGAGCGATACGCGGCACGCAGCCAGGCGATTCTTGACCAGGTCCGGGACCTGGAGGACTCACTGGCCGATCAATCCGCGGACCTGCGCGGGTTGCTGGTCGTCGAGGCCACTCTGGGCCTGGGGCGGGCTCATGTGGCCCCGCTGCTGGGCGAGTTCGGTGCAGCCCACCCTCACCTGCGTGTACGACTGCAGACCTCTGAGCTTCCGCTGCGTCCCCACCGACGCACCTTCGACGTGGCTGTCCATGTGGGCATGCCTCCCGATTCGTCGCTGCGCATGCGACGTCTGGCCGCGAACCGCCGCGTGCCCTGTGCGGCACCGTCCTACCTCGCTGAACGCGGCGTCCCCGAGAGCATCGACGATCTGGCCCGGCACAACTGCATCGTGTTGCGTGAGAAGGAGAGCGACTACGCGCTCTGGCGCTTCGGCGACACGGCTCATCCCCGGCAGATGCGCGTACACGGCAGCCTGGCGAGCAACGACGGATATGTGGTGACGGACTGGGCGCTTCAGGGGCGAGGGGTGATCATGCGTTCGGAATGGCACGTCAGGCCGTATCTCGAACGGGGCGACCTCGTCCGGGTACTGCCGCACATTCCGACACCCGCCGCTGACATCTACGCGTTGCACGGAGGCGACGAACACCTTTCGCAGCGGGCCGCCCAGTTCATCGACCATCTCTCCGCGGGCCTGTCGAAGCGTCTGAGCTCTGTTGACCCGCCTCACTAGCGCCCACGGCGCCGCCCGACGGGAGATCGCCGCAGTTCCTCGACAGCGGTCAGCAGTGCCCGCGCCAGCACGTTCGCGGGTACGCCGCTGATCTGGGCCGGACAGGGCGTTGGCTCAAGCTCGGTGCGCTGGAGCCATTCCGAGGTGGTCTGTGGCCACCAGCGCCGTACCGTGTCCACGGTGGTGCCCGGTCCTGTGTTGAAGCAGGGCACGGACCGTGGGGAGCACGTTCCGGCGATATCGATGAGCTTGTCGAACAGCGGCGCCATGGAGGATTCGAGGTGCCCGCGAGCCCGGCCGCGGCCTTGCCGAGCAGGCTTGGACCTGAGCGGCATCGACCGTGGGGACGGCGTCGCCCTTCTCGGCAACGTCTCGTGATGTTTTGGGATCTTCGTTCAGGCGGTGCGGCCATGTTCGAGCTGGAGCAGGACGAGGGGCTTCACGCATACCTGACGCCGGGTCATTGTCGCGTCGACCAGCGTGTCATCACGCACCGTAACCGGTCACGTAGCCGAGAAGACCTCAATCCTTCTCAGTGCGCGCGGCTGCAGTCAGGGGCGGGGTTCTTCGCCGCGACGATCACGTCGTCGAGCCGCTCGCGCACGCTCAGCGGGCCGGTGATCTGCTGGTCGATACGGTCACGCTCTGCGGCCGACTGCTCCAGCAGGGCCGGGGTCACTTCACCCGAGTCCACGCACGGAAGCACCTGGCGGACGGTTCTGCTCGGCGGGCCCGCAGCGTAGAGCTGCTGGATCAGCCTGACCCGGGCGACCGCGCTGTCTGGGTAGTGCCGCTGCCCGCCGGAGCTGCGGCTGGCGTCAAGGAGATCCTGCTCCTCGCCCAACGTGTCGTCACTCACTGCAACCATCAGGTTGCCGAGAAGACCTAAGTGATGATTCCCTTCGGAGGGTTGTCTTTGCCAGGCGTCTGCTGTGCGTGGGCGCTCAACGGGCGGTGGCGGCGAGACCGGGATGCCGTTCCAGGGTTGTGAGCAGACCCGGGTGGGACGATGTCCGGTTCAGGGAGTCGCGGGTCTCGTCCGCACGATCTGCCGTCGCCCAGGTATCCGCATGCCCGGGGGCGCGGGCGATTCTCGATCCTTGTGCTCCCCTCGGCTGCGCTGCGCGCTGTCACCCGTTGACGCGTGCTCGGCTGTGCTGAGGCTCCGGCGACCGGCTCGAAGGTTGACTGGCCCGGCGCTGGCCGCCTTGGCGCCCCGACGGCGGAGACGGGAGCGGTGGCCGCGGCTGTCCGCACCGGGTGGGACCGGGTTGTCATGAGGTGACCAGGCCACTGTCATGGGAATTCCCAGGCCGTCTGCCTGGCCGTCAGTGCACCGTGGGGGCAGGAAGCGCAGCATCGTGACCGACATGCTCGGCCTCCTGCTCGCGGTGCTGGTCACCGCGGCCCGGCACCCACCATGTTGACCAGGTCGACGCCGCCCAGCCCGGCATGCGCATGGTCCGGTCGACAGCGATTACGGCAAGAACTTCGTCGAGGATGCCCCGGATCTCGGCATTGACGTTGACATCGTGCAACGTGCCCCCGGGAGCGGGGGACTCACTTCGACACGGCTGGCTGATTGCTGCTCCGTCGCCTGGTCCGCGATCACGAACCCCACCGCACCGTTCCGAGGCCACGGTCCATCTGATCATGACCGACCTACGAGAGAAAACGACCTCTTGAGGCGTCGTCGAGCGCGCCCCTCCGCAGGCAGCAGACGTGCGGGTGGAGGGCCTGTGGGGCCACGCCGACCGCTGTGCGGACAGCCGTGATCCGACGCAGCGCATCGCGGACGCATCATGCGCCGGACGCCCGACGCATTGTCGAGCTGTCGAGGCATGAGGGCACAGATCGTGACATCTGTCGAAAGACCTCCATCGTTCTGTCCCATACGTTGACGCACCAACACCGTCGGCATCGCGCCACAGGACGCGCACCCACTCGTGGCCCGATCAACGATCTGCCACCACAGGCCCCCGCACGATCGATCTTCCACGTTGTGCCCAGAGGAACCCTCAGACTCCCCGGCGACACGAGCCGGCCCTCACTCCGGAGCGCTCATGCGAACAACCACCATCACTCGCGGATCTCGGCTCGCAGTCCTTGCGACCGCTGGTCTCCTCGCCCTGGCCGGGTGCGGCGACAAGGAGGCGCCCTCCGTCGCGAGTGGCTCGGACGGGGGCAAGCCTGTGACCGGCCCTCCCATCCTCGTCGGGTTCATCAACACCGGCCAGGGCGGCCTGTCATTTCCCGAGGTCAGGGTCGCGGCAGACGCTGCGAGCAGCTACGTCAACACTCACGACGGCGTGAACGGCAGACCGATCGAGCTCATCACCTGCTCGACCACCGGAGCTCCGGAGAGCGCCGGCAAGTGTGCCAACGACCTCATCGCCAAAAAGGTTTCCGTAGCCGTGCTCGGCGTCGAACTCGGCGCCGACGCACTCTTGAAGCCGTTCAAGGAGGCCGGCATCCCGATCTTCGGGGTCTCTTCGTCCGGAACGGCGCTGGCCAGCGATCCCTCTGTGACCTTCACGACCCCGCCGGCGTCACTGACGTGGAACGGCTTCTGGAAGGTGATGAGGCAAGCAGGGGCCCGGAAGCCGATCATGATCGGTGTGGACGCGGGCCCGGCGTACAAGAAGATCCTGGACACGACCGTGGTACCGAGCGCGAAGGCCGCCGGGCTCGACCTCAGCTACACGCTCAACAACCCCGCCTCACCCGACTTCGCGGCCGCCGTCACCGCCGCGAAGGAGAAGGGCGCCGACGCGATCTACTTCTCCGGTGCCGAGGGCGACTGCACGAACGGCATCAAGACCGCCCGGCAGCTCGGATGGGACAAGCCCATCTTCGCGGGCAGCTGCACGCAGTTCATCAAGACCCTCGGTTCGCAGGCGGAGGGGGTCTACACGCAGCAGTACCTTCTGCCCGCCAACTCCAGGGACACCGCACCCAAGGGCAAGCAGGCGCAGATCGACCTCTACGTCAAGCAGATGACCGCGGCCGGCGCCACAGACAAGATCGACTCGTTCGCGACCTACGGGTTCGCCGACATCATGACCCTGACCGATGTCCTCAAGGGCATCAACGGCAAGATCACCGCTGACACGGTGAAGAGCGCACTGGCGACCTACAAGGGCGACGTGTTCCTCGGCGCCCCCGTGGACTGCTCCGCGCGTCCGCTGCCGAAGGAGAGCTGCGGTAGCTCGATCGTCTCACTGAAGGTCCTGCCGGGCGGCAAGCAGAAGGTCCTCACCGGCGGCTTCCTCGACATCACCAAGGGCTGACCGCGATGGACCAGTATCTGCTCTTCGCCCTGCTCGGGATGGGCGCCGGTGCGGTGTTCGCCGGCCTCGGGATGGGCCTTGTCACGGTCTACAAGGGCTCCGGCGTGGTGAACTTCGCGCAGGCGAGCCTGGGCCTGTGGGGTGCATTCGTCTTCGACGAACTCCGCAAGACCGGAGATCTGGTACTGCCCGTGCTGGTGATCCCGGGGCGCGTCCACCTGGGCACCAGCACACCCCTTCCCGTGGCGGTCGCCGTGGGTCTGCTGTCCAGCGCGGCGCTCGGCGCACTCGTCCACGTCCTCGTCTTCAGACCGCTGCGGAACGCTCCGGCACTGTCAAAGATCATGGCCTCGGTCGGGATCCTGACCTTGCTGCAGAGCTTGCTCGTGCGGCGGTTCGGTTCCGGCTCCCGGGTCGTCGACTCGGTGCTCGGGTCGGACAGTCTCCGGTTCGCCGGTGTGGAACTGCCTCTGGACCGCCTGTGGTTGCTGGGGATCACGGTGGTTGTCTCCTGCGCGCTCGTCGCTTACTACCGCTGGTCCATGGCCGGACTCGCGACCCGGGCAGGCGTGGAGGACGAAGTCGCGCTTCTGCTCGCGCGCTGGTCCCCGAACCGCCTCGCGAGTCTCAACTGGGCGCTGGGGAGTGGGGTGACGTCACTCTTCCTCCTGCTCGCGAGCCCGATCACCGGACTCAATCCCGCGAGCATCGGAACGCTGGTCGTACCTGGCCTTGCGGCACTGCTGGTCGCGCGGCTCTCCTCGGTCGCGGTCGCCGCGGTGGCGGGGCTCGGCCTGGGCGTGCTGCAGAGCGAGCTCTCGTTCATGCAACTGCAGTCGTGGTGGCCCCGTAGCCTCCCCAGCGGTACGACCGACGCGATCCCGTTCGTCGTGATCGTCATCGCGCTCGTCCTGCTCGGCAAGAAGCTTCCTCGCCGCGGTGAGCTGGTGCTCTCGCGCCTGCCCGCGGTCGTGCGGCGGCCGTTGCGGCTGAAGTGGGTGCTGATCGGCACGGCGGCCGTGGCGCTGCTGGCGCCGCTGCTCGGGCAGGCGCAGCGCAATGGACTGATAGCCAGCATGGTGTTCGCGGTCATCGCCCTCAGCTACGTCGTCCTGGTCGGCCTCGTGGGTCAGGTCTCCCTGGGACAGGCCGCCATCGCCGGGGTCTCCGCGTTCACCCTGGCCCGGGCCACGGACGGGCTGCCCTTCCCCGTCAGTGTGCTGTTGTCGGCGCTGACCGCCACTCTCGTGGGCGTGGTGATGGGCGCGCCGGCGTTGCGTATCCGTGGCGCCCAGCTCGCGGTCGTGACCCTCGCCGGCGCTGTGGCCGTGGAAGCGCTGTTCCTCCGGCAGATCTCCGCGGGCGGTTCCGAGCTGGCGGACCCGAAGCTGTTCGGCCTGGACCTGGCCGCGCAGCGGGCCAGCGAACTGGCCCGGCTCCCCTTCACCTATGCCGTGCTCGCCGCGCTGGTGCTGTGCTGCCTGCTTGTCTCCCGTGTTCTGAACGGCACCACGGGACGTCGTTTCCTTGCCGTGCGTTCCAATGAGCGGGCCGCCGCCGCGGTCGGAGTAGACGTCGCCCGGACGAAGCTCATCGCATTCGCTCTGTCGAGCTTCATCGCCGGTGTCGGTGGAGCGCTGCTCGCGTACTCGCGCGGCAGCGTCTCCATCGAGAGCTTCAATTACCTCGCCGGCATCAGCTTCCTCATCTTCGCCTTCATCGGCGGCATCACCAGCGTGGGCGGGGCTCTGCTCGCGGGTCTGATCGGGCCCTTCGGCCTGTGGTACGTCGTGCTGGACGGCCTGGTGCCGCTGGGGTCCGCGTACGACATACTCGGCGGCCTCACCATGATCAGCACGGCGATCGTGGCCCCCGAAGGTGCCGCCAGCTTCTACGGCAAGGCCCTGCGCAAGCTGCTCGCCCGCCGTACCGGACCGGCAGGTCATGCCGGAAAGGTGCCGGCGCCGGCGGACACTCCTGCGGCAGCCGTTCCTTCCGTGGACGCGCTTGCGCCCACGCCGCCGACCGCCGCGGAGCGCAGGTCCGGCCCGGCCCTTGAAGTCGAGCGCGTCAGTGTGAGGTACGGCGGGGTGCGCGCCGTGCAGGACGTGTCGCTGGTCGTCCGAGCGGGCGAACTGCACGGCCTCATCGGCCCCAACGGCGCCGGCAAGACCAGCACGCTGGACGCGATCGCGGGTTTCTGCGTGAGCGAGGGCGCCGTCCGGGTGCGCGGAACCGACGTCAGCCGCCTTCCTCCTCATCGTCGCTTCGGCGCGGGGCTGGCCCGAACCTGGCAGGCGACGGAGCTGTTCCTCGATCTGACGGTCCGGGACAACCTGCTCGTGGCAGCGCAGCCGGGAAGCCCCGGAGATCTCATCAACGATGTGGTGGGTCGTGCGAGGGTTTCCAAGGACGACGCGATGTCCGCCCTCCGACTGCTCGGCATCGGGCACCTAGCCGACAGCCACCCCGCCGAGCTGAGCACCGGGCAGCAGAAGCTCGTCGGAGTCGCCAGGGCGCTGGCCGCACGGCCCGCGGTGCTCCTGTGCGACGAGCCCGCCGCGGGCCTGGACAGCGCGGAGAGCCGCGAGCTGGGCCGGCACCTGCGCGCCGTCGCGGACACGGGCGTCGCCGTTGTGCTGATCGAGCACGACCTGTCGCTGGTTCTGCAGATGTGCGACGAGGTCACGGTGCTCGATTTCGGTCAGGTCATCGCGCAGGGCCCGCCCGAGGCCATTCGTCGCGACCCCGCCGTGATGACGGCGTACGTCGGTGACACGCGCCCCGTCAATTCCGTCTCGAAGGAGGTGCAGCCATGAGCGTGCTGCTGTTGCAGGAACTCACCGCCGGACGCAACGGCGTGCCCGTGGTACGCGGCCTCGACCTCGATGTGCAGGCCGGTGAGATCGTCGCTCTGCTCGGCCCCAACGGAGCCGGAAAGACCACCGTGCTGGAGACCGTCGGGGGAGTGCTGCAGCCGCTGGGCGGTTCGGTGCGAGTCGGCGGAGAACAGGTGCGAGGGGTCCAGCGTGCGGCGGGACTCGGGGTGAGCTACGTGCGTGAGGGCAGAGGTCTGTTCACCCAGCTCACGGTCCGGGAGAACCTGCAACTGCGCACCCACAGCCGCCGTGCCGCACGGGACCTTCTGCCCCGCTACCCCGTTCTCGAAGCCATCGCAGACCGGCGCGTCGGGCTGCTCTCCGGCGGTGAGCAGCAGCTGCTCGCGGTCGCCTGCGCCCTCTCCGTAGAGCCCCGGCTCCTGCTCATCGACGAGATGACGATGGGTCTGTCCCCGGTCGCCGTGAAGCAGCTCCTCGTGCTGGTCCGTGACGCGGCCGACCGTGGTGTCGCCGTCCTGTTCGTCGAGCAGCATGTGCAGGACGCGCTGCATTTCGCCGATCGCGCCTGTGTCCTCAGGCACGGTGAGCTGGTCGCACAGGGCACCTCCGAGGAGCTTGCCGAGCAGCTGGAAGCCCTGCACGACAGCTACTTCGACGTGAGTCTGCCGCACTGAATGTGCTGCGCGCGGTGGCAGCGTGTGTCCTTGCCGTTTGTCCCTGATCCTGTTTCCTGTCGCAGTTGCGACGTGCAACTCCCCACCGCCTGAAGGCGTTTGCTCGCCCCGATGGGTGCTGAGCCGTCCGGGCGGGACCCTTGTCTAAGGAGATCTCTTGCTGAGCAGTGATGTTGTGGTTGTCGGCGCCGGGATGGCCGGTGCATCGATAGCTGCGGAGTTGTCCGAGCGGTTGTCGGTCGTGGTGGTGGAAGCGGCCGCCTCGGGGGAGGAGCACAGCACGGGCCGGTCCGCTGCCGCGTATCTGCCCTCCTACGGCAGCGCTTGGGTGCGCGCGCTCACGGAAGCGAGCCGCCCGCTGTACGACGCGATCGCAGCCGAGAACGGTGTACCGCTGTTGCAGCTGCGGCCCCTGCTCTGGCTCGCGACCGACGACCTGAGCGAGAACGCCGTAACCGAGCTGACGCGAACCTCACCGCACATGGAGACGCTCACCCCGGGACAGGCGCACGTCCTCTATCCGCCGCTGCGGGCCGAGCGGGTCCGATCCGCCGCCGTCGACCGTTCGGCTGCGGATCTGGATGTCGCCGGCCTGCACCAGAGCTACTTCAGGACACTGCGACAGCATGGCGCCACCGTGCTGTTCAACGCGGAGGTGCGCGACATCAAGCGGGACGGCCAGGGCTGGCACGTCACGGCCGGTGAGCACGTCATCCGGTGCGCGAAGGTGGTCAACGCCGCGGGCGCGTGGGTGGATCAGGTCGCCGACCGCGCCGGTGTTCCCCCGGTCGGTATCCGGCCCAGGCGGCGCACGGCGTTCGTCAGCCCGACACGTTACGGCGGTGACGTCTCCGGACTGCCGTTGGCCGTGGACGCGTGTGAGCGGTGGTACGTCAAGCCGGAGGCGGGGCTGATGCTGGGTTCGCCCGCGGACGCCACGGATGTGTCTCCCGGCCGGCCGCGCCCGGACGAACTGGAGATCGCCCGAGCGCTCGAAGCGATCGAGGAGACGACCACGCTCGGGTTGCGGAGTGTGCAGCGCGCGTGGGCGGGTCTGCGCAATTTCGTCGACGATCACGAGCCTGTGGTCGGCGCGTGGTCCGCGCACGAGGACTTCTACTTCCTTGCCGGGCAAGGCGGTTACGGCATCCAGATGGCGCCGGCGCTGGCCCGGCTGGCGGCTGACATCGTTGCCGAGGGAGCGCCTTCCCCGGAGACAGCCGCGTACGGGGTCCCCGTGGCCGGTCTCGCTCCCGACCGTCTGTCGCGTGACCACATGGCGTGAGGCTTTGTCCGCATCGGCGTGTGGCCGCCGCTCGCACCACGCGGCGGGTGTCTGCCTGACGGGGCGCGAGGCGGACGACGCAGGGCTATCTGACCGGGCCGGCCATCTCTTCTCCCACACCCGGGCGGGCGCGCGCGGCCCGGGTCATCAGCACGGCGTGGGGCAACTGGCTCGCGGACCGGGTGCAGCAGGACATCGGCCGCTCTCGCGTGGCCGACCATCCGGGTGTGCAGCTCCATCTGCATCACGGCCCACGCCCCGGCGAGTCGGCGGACGGACTCTTGGCGCACCGGCCGAGGTGAGACAGCCGCCGGTGTCGTCCTCGCCGGAACCGTCGGCGAGCGGGCTGCGGCTGAAGTGCGTGCAGGACGCGATCCGCACCCGCCGGCGGTGCGGCGTTTGGCGGCGGTCGCCGCCCGCGAAAGCCTGGGGATCCTCCTCGGCGTTCACCACGCGGGCCCACCACCGCGACCTGACCGACGACCGCCTGCGCGGCTGTGAAAAGGAGCCGGTCACCGCGCCGGGCCAGACGTCAGCCCCCCGAGGCGCCCAGGCGGAGCAGGCGCAGCTGCAACATCAGCGCGAAGCGGCTCTCGGGGTCGTCGAGATCGGTCTCGGCGACCTCGGCCACGCGGCGCAGCCGGTAGCGGAAGGTGTTCTGGTGCACGTACATGGTCTTCGCGGCGGCGGGCACATCGCCGAAACTGTTGAGCCAACTCCGCAGCGTCTCGACCAGGTTGGCGTTGTGCTGCTGGTCGTAGGCGAGCAGGTGGGCCAGCGGTCCCGTCGGCAGGTCGCCGCGTTCGGCGGCCAGGTCGGCCAGGTCGAGGAGGAGCGCCTCGACGTGCACGTCCGTGATGTGGGCCAGTCGCCGTAGACCACCGCCTGCGCGCAGTACGCGCAGGGCCCGGTCGGCGCCGTTTCGGGAACGGGCCAGCTCACCGCGGTTCCGGGCCACCGTGCCCACGCCGATCAGGGGCGACATCCGGTCGCCGACCCGGGTGAGGAAGTCCGACGCGACTCGGGCCGCCGACTGCTCCGCGTCGGTCTGATGCTGCGAGACGGGAAGGATCCCGTATGCCACCTCACCGATCAACGCGGTCGCGGCGCGCGCGTGGATTGCGGAGAGGTGCATCGCGAAGGCGTCGGTGAGGCGTTCGCGCTCGGCCGCGTGCCGGGCGTGCAGGCTGGTCGAGCCGGCTGATGCGGGCGGGTCGGGTACGGCGAGCGCAAGAACTACGCCCGCGTAGTCGGTGAGGCCGAGGCGGCTCAGCGCCTCCGACGTCCCGGGGCCGCCCTCCAGCGCGGTGGAGAGCAGGTCGGCGCGCAGGCGCCGCTCCACGTCGGCGCCGGCACGCAGCCGCAGCATGTGCAGCGCGACCAGCTTGGCCGCGTCGTGCAGTGCCCGCATGCGCTGTGGGCTGAGTTCGGAGTCCACAGCGGCCCAGATGGAGCCGAGGACCTCGTCTCCCGCGCGTACCGCGATCGCGACGCGGGGGATGTGAAACCCGCCCGTCTGCATGGGCGCGACCAGGATGGGCTGATCGCTGCGGTACAGGTCGCGGAAGACACCGCGTTCCTCCAACAAGCGGGTGAAACGTTCGGGCACCTGCCGTCCCAGTACGGTTTCCACCCGGGAGTCGTCGGCCTCGTCCTGACGGCCGGAGAACGCCAGGACACGCGAGCTGCGGTCCTCGATCGTGACGGGGGCATCCAGGAGCGCGGCCACCGCGTTGGCCAGGGCGAACATGTCCCCGGACGGAGTGCCGCCCAGGGTCTGCGGTCCTGCCTCCCCGACGTCACCTTCCGCGAGCAGAGAGCGCAGCAGGACGGCGAGCTGTGCCCAGGAGGCTCCTCGGGTGAGAGCGAGCAGGGCGACGCCGGAGCGTTCGGCGGCTTCGATGACCGTGGGATCTTCGGGGGCGGGCGAACGGACGATCAGCGCCGCCGCACCGGCATCGCCCAGCGACGTGAGCAGCCGGGCGGTCTCGGCCGTCCCCTGCACGCCGACACCGAGGACCAGCGCCTGACGGGGCAGTAGGGGCTCGTCCAGCGGGTCATGGATCACCACGCCGCCGATCGCGTCCGCGCGCCTGGGATCACCGCAGACCAGATCGAGCAGCGTGGGGCCAAGATCTTCCAGGACGCGCGACAGACCAGCGCGGGGTTGCACGGCCATCACCCCCTCCCTGGCGGGAGAAGGGGTGGGGCCACGTCGTTCGTCGTCATTACCCAGAATTGTGCCTTCTGCTCGTTGTATGCGACAAGCGTGGCTTACAGAGGCACCCAGTGGGTCGCGACCGTGACCTCGTCCAGGATGTCCGGGTCGGGGGTGACGCCGAGCCCGGGACCGTCGGGGACCGGCAGATGCCCGTCGTCGAGGATGAAGGGTGCCGTGATGTCTGTTCGGTAATACCGGTCGGAACCCGAGGTGTCTCCCGGCAGCGTGAATCCGGGAAGGGCCGCGAGCGCCACATTGGCCGCACGGCCGAGGCCTGTTTCCAGCATGCCGCCGCACCACACGGGCACGCCGTGTGCCGCGCACACGTCATGGATGCGCCGTGCCTCCAGATATCCGCCCACTCGGCCGGGCTTGATGTTGACGACACTGCACGCGCCGAGGGTGATGGCGGCCGCTGCGGAGCGGGCGGAGGTGATCGACTCGTCCAGGCACACCGGCGTGGTGATGGCCTTGGCGAGTTGGGCGTGCCCCAGGAGGTCTTCCTCCTCCAAGGGCTGTTCGATCAGGAGCAGGTCGAACGGATCGAGGCGGGCCAGATGCCGCGTATCGGCAAGCGTGTAAGCGGTGTTGGCATCGACCTGGAGGAGCAGGGCGTCCCCGAAGTTCTCCCGCACGGCCCGGACCGGCTCAATGTCCCACCCGGGTTCGATCTTGAGCTTGATGCGTACATAGCCCTCGTCGAGGTAGCCGGCGACCGTTTCCAGGAGCTGCGGCAGCGACTCCATGATGCCGACCGACACCCCGCAAGGAACCCGGTCGTGCACGGCGCCCAGCTCACGCGCCAACGGCACGCCCTGCGCCCGCAGTTCGGCATCGAGGACTGCCATCTCCAAGCCGGCCTTCGCCATCCGGTGGCCACGGAACGGCGCCAACGCGGTGCTGACCGCCGCGCCGTCCAGGCGCTCCCACCGGCCGAGGGCCGGGATGAGGAAACGGCGCAGGACATCGGAGCAGGCGGCGACGTACTCGGAGGAGTACAACGGATCGGCCATCGCCACACACTCGCCCCAACCCTCGCTCTCGGCGGTCACCGCACGCAGCAGCAGCGCCGAGCGATCGGTCAGGGTGGCGAAGGAAGTGCGGAACGGTGCCACCAGCGGCAGCCTGATCTCCCGGATCTCGATGCCGGTGAGTTTCATTGTCTGTCCTGTCTTTCGAGGAGATACCAGCCGGCACGGTCGAACCCCGCGACCTGCCAGCCGTCCGTGAGCAGGCCGCTGAGCACGTCTCGAAGCGCGGACCGCCACGCGGCGGCGCAGGCCGGGTCGCTGCGGCGGAGCTGTTCGATGTCCCCCGGTACGGCGACCCGGGTACGCGCGCCGGTGATGCGGCCGGTGACGGGGCGGCCGTCGGCCGTGATGTCCAGCGCGGCGTCGGTGGTGCGCCACGCCCCGGCATTGGCGTGCTGTGGCCGGCCGTGGCAGGCGGCGGCGACGTCGGGCGCTGCCAGGTGCCACTCCGCCAGGAGCCGGTCGGTGGCATCCCCGCCGTTGATGCCGTCATTCATACGGCCGTAGAAGTCCTGCAGGTACTGCACGGGCCGCGCGGCCAGCTTGCCGATGTTGAAGTAGGCGTTGCGCCGCACCAGCGGATCGAACGTCCACGACACCTGTGCCGCACCGTGCCGCAGCGTCCATGCGCGTTGGTGCGCCTTGAGAGCGAAGCCGACGCTGCGGCCGCGCATGCGGGCCGACACACCGGCGATGTGACTGTGCAGGGAGCTGGCGGCCGGGGGCCCGAAGAAACCGATGCAGGCGGCGACCAGTTCGTCGTCCCGGGTGGTGTCGAAGGCCGCCGCGACATAGCTGCCGGCCTTGTCCATCGCACGGAGCAACTCGGGTGTCGCCAAGGCGCTTTCGCCGTCGGGTTTCCAGATGCTCTCGAAGAGTGCGCAGGCTCCCTCCAGGTCCGAAAGGGCGCTGATCGGACGTACCCGGCACCCTGAGACGTGTGCGGCCGCTTCCGCGGCAGCCTCCGCATCAGCAACGATGCGCTCGTCGGCCGCCGCCGATCCGCCCCCCAGGGAGGCGGGGGTGTCGCTCATCGCGTGCTGCCTTCGGCCGTCGCTGCACCCTCGTGCAGTGTGCGGAAGCCGGTCCCGCGCACCTCATGTACGAGGGCGGCGAGCAGGGCGGTGCGGGAGGGCAGCTCGCCGACCAGGACATGCTCGTGGTCGGCGTGCGCGCCGCCGCCGACGGCTCCGAGGCCGTCGAGGGTGGGGGTGCCGACACCGGCGGTGAAGTTTCCGTCGGAGGCCCCGCCGACCGCGGCCGCGGTCAGGGGAGCGAGTCCGAGGCGGCCGGCCAGCTTCTCGGCGGTGCGATAGAGCCTCTCGGAGGCCTCCTGCTCCAGCGGGGGCCGGTTGGGGCCGCCGGTCACCTCCACCGTCGCGCCGTCGAGGACGGGACGCAGCGCCTTCAGCGCGGCATCCACCCGGGCCTGTTCCGCCACGTCCCGTACGCGTACATCCACGGCGAACCGGCCTGCTGCGGGCACCGTATTGGCGGTCGTACCGGCACCGAGCACGGTCGGGGTGACGGTGGTTCCACGGCGGTGGTCGGTGAGAGCGGCGACCGCGAGGAGTTGGTGGGCGGCCTCGACGGCGGCATTCACCCCCTTGCCCGGTTCCAGACCGGCATGCGCGGCTCTGCCTCCGGTCCGTACTTCGTACAGCGAGACGCCCTTGCGCGCGGTCTTCAGCGCCCCGCCCTCGGCGGCTGCTTCGAGGACCAGGGCGGCGTCGCAGGCGGAGGCTTCCTGCTCGATCAACTCGCGTGAAGACGGGGAACCGAGTTCCTCGTCGCCGGTGACGAGCAGGGTCACCCCCTCGACCGTATCGAGCGCACCGAGCGCGTGGAACGCCATCACCAGTCCGGTCTTCATGTCGAAGCATCCAGGCCCGCGCAGCACACCCTTCCGTACGGAGAAGGGGTGGGTCGCGAGTGAGCCGAGCGGCCAGACGGTGTCATGGTGCCCCAGCAGCAGCACCCGCCGCGGCCCGGACCCCAGCCGCCAGCGCAGGTGGGTGCGCCCGTCGAGTTCGATCACCTCCGGTGGTGCTCCGAGATGGCGGGCACCGAGAGCGGCGACGACCTTGGCGCTGCGGGCCACCGCGGCGAGGTCCGCCGACGGCGACTCGGTGCGCACCAACCGTCCGATGTCGTCGATCATGCCGGGCAGTGTCGCCTGGAACCGGGCGACCGGCACAGGAGCGCCGGGCACATCAAGGTCGTACGGCTGTTTCATGTCAGGACACCTTCGGGGTCGCGCGCATGCCGTGGTGTACATACCTGGCGCCGTCGGGCAACGCGTAGAACGTCACGGGGATCCATGACGGACTGCCGGCGTACTGCACGAGGAACTCGCTGTCGGAGACGGGCACCAGCGCGGTCTCCTGGACCGGTTCCGGCACCAGGTGGGCGAGCGGCCCGGTCGTCGTGTACCGCAGCCGCAGTCCGTCCGCGCCGTCGATGATGTCGATGCGCGTTCCGGCCCGCTCGTACCGCCCGAGGTGTCGACCGGCGTCCACCGACACCGGTTCGGCCGGTGGCCGCGGAGGCTCGGGCAGGGCCACCCCGGCCAGGTCGGCGAAGATCTCCCCGAACAGGTCCCGGTACAGGTCCTTCGCCGCGCCACCGTTGGTGAGGAGCGTGACGGCCAGGTCCTGCTCGGGCAGCACCCGCAGGAACGCCGACTGCCCGAGCGTGGCCCCGTCGTGCCCGATCAGACGGTGGCCGTCCCAGCCGAAGCGGATCCAGCCGAGACCCCAGGAGTCCCCGAGCGTGAGCGTGTCCGGCAGTTCGACCTGCTGCTCGGTCATGGCCCGCGCCGCATGTTCCGAGAGCAGACGCGTTCCGTCCGGCGCGGTGCCGCCTGTCAGGTGCAGACGGGCGAAGGCGAGGACGTCCTCGGCCGTGGCGGTGATCAGGCCGGCGGGTCCTGCGGAGCGGGGCAGACTCCAGGCCGGGACCGGGCGTGGCGGTTCGTCGCCTTCGGAGTCATGCCCCATGGCGGTGCGGAAGCGCAGCGCCTCCTCCGGCAGCGTGACGGTGTGCTCCAGGCCGAGCGGGGTGCACAGCAGCTCGCGCAGGGCGAGGTCCCAGCTCATGCCGGTGAGCTTCTCGATGACCCGTCCGGCGAGCACGAACCCGGAGTTGCAGTACGAGAAGGTCGCCCCCAGCGGATGGTTCTGCGCGGCCTCGTCCAACTGGTCGACGAAGCGTTCCAGGCAGTCGTCGCCGCGTCCCGTGTCGGTGAACACGTCCCCGTCGATGCCGCTGGTGTGGGTCAGCAGATGCCGCATGGTCACCTGCTGTGCCACCTGGGGGTCGGCGAGGCGCAGTTCCGGCAGGACGTCGGTGATCGGGGCGTCCAGGTCGAGGGTGCCTGCATCGACGAGTTGCATGGCCAGGGTTGCGGTCCACACCTTCGTGATGGACCCGATCTGGAAGAGGGAGTCCCGCGTGGTGGTCACCCCGGTGGCCTTGTTGAGCACGCCGTAGGCGGCCACGTCGCTGTGCGCACCGCGGGCGATGCCCAGGACTGCGCCGGGTACCTGATGCCGTTCGGCCAGTTCGGTGAGACGCCGCTGCCAGTGCGCAACATCTACAGGTCGCGCGGCTGAGGGCGCGGAGGAGGCCGGTGTGGACTTGCCGGCGTGGTGGTCGACCCAGTCCACGATGCGCCGCGCCAAGTCGGTGCGGTGCGAGGGAGGGCCGTCGAGGAGGAACAGATGTGAGCCACCGGGGTAGAGCACCAGGCGGGTGGGCACGCCTTGGATCTTCAGCGCGTTGAACCACTGCTCGGCCTGGCCGACGGGACATCGTTCGTCGGCCGCGCCGTGCAAAATGAGCGTCGGCGTGCGTACGTTCTCCACCCGGGAGTAGGGGGAGAGCTCGGCGTACCTGTCGCGGTCGAGCCAGGGAGAGACGCCCAGTTCAGTGGTGGCCAGCCGGTGTCCCGCATCGCTGGTGCCGCACATGCTGGTGAGATCGCTGATCATTGCGCCGGCCACTGCTGCGGCGAAGCGATCGTCGCGACTGGTCAGGTAGCCGGTCATGTAGCCGCCGTAGCTGTATCCGGCCACCGCGAGCCGTTCGGGATCGGCGATGCCTTCGGCGACCAGGATGTCGACCGGTTCCAGGAAGTCCCGTGCGTCGCCGGTGCCCCAGGCGCCGAGGGTGGCCGTGAAGAAGGAGTCGCCGTAGCCGTCGCTGCCGCGCGGGTTGAGCAGGAGCACGGCCCAGCCGCGGGCGATCAGCTCCTGGTGGTAGAGGTGTACGGGGTTGGCCGCTCCGTTCCAGGCGTTGTGCGGGCCGCCGTGGATGTCGAGCAGCAGCGGCGCGGGGCCGGTCCGCTCGGGATCGCGTAGCAGCCAGCCGTGGACCGTGCCGCCGTCGGAGATCTTGAAGTCCCGTTCCTGCGCGGGGAAGGGTTTCGCATCCGCGAGCAGCGCGCCGTGCCGGGTGAGGACGCGTTCTTGGCCGGTGGCCCGCTCGACGGCCACGATCTCGCCGTACCTGTCGGGTGTCGCCAGGACCACGACGGCGGTGTCCTTGGCGACGGACAGTGCGGAGACCACCCGGTCCGCGCCGCTGATGAGCGGCCGCGGCGCACCGCCGGCTGTGTCGACTGTGTAAACGTGGCTGCAGCCGCGGTCACGCACGCAGAAGAGGACGGTGCGGCCGTCGTCCGTGGCCCGGGGCAGGGCACCGGGGTAGGCCGGGCCGCCCGGTGTCACGTTGCGGTCGAGGCCACGCGTCAGGTCGACCGTGGGGCCGCCGTCCAGGGGCACCCGCAGCAAGCCGGCGTGTCCCAGTTCGGTGTCGGTGCGGCCGACGACCAGCAGGGCGTCACCTTCGGTGGTCCAGGTGACGGCTTGGGCGTTTCCGGTGCTGACGCCCACGAGTCGTGGCTGCGCGTCCTCCCCGGGGCGGGACAGGTCCACGACGTACGCCTCGGAGCGCAGCGTCAGCGCGGCGGCAGGCCCGCGGGCCGCGCAGAAGGCCAGGGCGCGACCGTCGGGTGACCAGGCCGGAGCCCCGGCGTGCCAGTCCCCGTCGGTGACCTGCCGAACCCTTTGGCCGGCGAGGTCGAGGACATGCAGATGGTTGCGGACGGTGCCTACGAGGCCATCACCGTCGACTTTGTGATCAAGGCGGTCCACTACGACCGGTGGTGGCGATGCCGCCTCGGTCCGAGGCGGGGGCCGTCGGTCCACCGGAGCGGTGAACGCGATCGCGGTCCCGTCGGGGCTCCACACCGGCGCACCGGCTCCCAGCGGCAGCTCGGTGACCGGTTCCGGTTCGCCGCCGGCGGTCGGCAGCAGCCACAGCTGTGCGGGGCCGTTGCCGCCGCGCAGAAAGGCGATCCGGTCGCCGTCGGGTGACCACGCCGGCGCTGTGTCTGCGGGGCCGCTGGTGAGTCGGCGGGCCGCGCCGGAGTCGGTCGGCACCGTCCACAGCACCCGTGTGTCCCGGTCGAGTTCACGGTCGGCGGTACGCAGTACGTACACCACGTGAGCGCCGTCCGGTGACAGGGACGGCTGTTCCGGGAGCGCGAGGGAGTAGAGATCGTCGATGCCCAGTGGTCGAGTCAAGGCGGGCTGTCTCCTCGTGGACGGTACGGATGCGGCGGTGTGCGCGGTCTCTACTTCCGGGAGGGTGCACCGGTTAACCGGAAATTAGGCCAAGGGTGCCGGTGTCGCTTCGTTGGGGGCACCAATATGCGTACGGATTGTTCGTCGTCTGCAACGAACATCGCCCTTTCTCCGTCCGGCTCTCGACTGCCCGCGTGCGCCGGAATGCCACGGCACTGGCCTGCCCGTGTGACAGACGTCGAAATGGAGACCGTCCAGGCAGGACAACTGGCGGGCGACTTCGGGTGGTGAAGGGCCGATAGTGGGCCGGAGCGGGCCCCGACCGACTGTCCTTCTCAAGTGAGGCGAATCGATGGACTCTTTTCCGCTCTTCCGCTCGACCGTGGATGCCGGCGATCTTGTAGCGATCTCCGGGCAGATCGGTCTGGTCGATGGGCGCCTGGTGGACGGTGGTGCCGCCGAGCAGACGGACCAGGCCCTGGCCAATCTGCTGACGGTGCTGGACGGAGCCGGGCTGACGATTGCCGATGTGGTCAAGGTCAACATCTTCCTGACCACGATGGACGACTACACGGCCTTCAACGAGCGGTACAACGCGGTGTTCAGTTCTGAGCCCCCGGCTCGTACGTGCGTGGCGGTCCATGAGCTTCCGTTCGGCGCGCTGGTCGAGCTGGAGGCATGGGCCCGCCGCCGCTGACAGCCCGCGGAGAAGCTTCCGCTGCTTCAAGCCCCGCTCGCAGTGAACTCACCGGGCGGGGCCCACGGCTCGGTTGCATGATCCTTTGATTCAGTGGTTTGACGGCTCACTGGTTTGACGGCTTCCGCGCGATCCCATTCCCTGCGGTAGCCGGCGCGCAGGCATGTCCGCGTCATCGACGTGGCCGTGACAGCGCTGACGTTTTGCGGCACACTGCACGAACTCCTGGGAGAGCGCAGGTGGCTTCCCGCCACTGCTTGCATCGGCTGTCGCATCTGCGCGCCCTGCCACGTGACTGATGTCGCACGAGGTGGTACGACACGAGGAGCGCTGACGGAGTCGTGGGCGGAATGGCACAGGCCTGCGGCAGGATGGTGAGTCGTGTGCTCGAAGAGCTTCAGCGCGTGGTGGAGACACTCGCGCATCGCCTCGGACGAGCGGTTGCCGTGGACGACCTGGACTTCAGGTTGCTGGCCTACAGTGCACACTTCGGCGAGGGCGACGAGTGGCGCGCACGTGTCATCCTCAGCCGCGAGGCTCCGCCCGAGGCCCTGGCGTGGTTGCGCCGTCAGCGTCTTGGGCGTGTGACCGGACCGGTGCGGCTTCCGGCGGACAAGGACCTGGGCATTCTGCCGCGAGTGGTGGTGCCCGTCGTGTACCAGAACATGCGCTTCGGCTACCTGTGGCTGATCGACGCAGAAGGGTCCCTGTCCGACGAGCAGCTCGGGCTGGCGTCCGCTGCGGCTGTTGACGCGGGCGCCATTTGCTTTCGTGAGCGCGTCGTCTCGCAACTGCGTACCGCTCAGGAGGGCGAGCTGGTGCGCGACCTCTTCTCGGACGACGAACAGGCGAGGGGCATGGCCTCGGCGAGGCTGGTGGAGAGCGGTTTGTTCGCGCCGAGGGGCGATGTCACCGTCGTTGTGGCGCGTCCGATCGCCGGCGGCGCCGACGGTGTCGACGAGGACGACCGGATAGCTCTCCAAACTGCCCTGGACACGGTCTCCACCCGACTCGGCGACCGAGGCAGCCTGCGCCTGGTCAGGCCGGATCACGCCGTACTGGTCATTGCGAGCGCGACCTTGCGACGCTCGCCGGAGATGCCGGACGCCCTGCGGACGACCTCCCTGGACCGGCTGGGTGGTCGGAGTGCGAAATGGCGTGATGTCCACGTCGCCACGGGCAGCCCAGCCCGTCGGCTCGAAGATGCTGTGACTTCCTACACTCAGGCGCTCGACGCTTTGCGTGTGGCGGAGGTCGTTCCCTCGTTCGCCCCGCTGGTCGCACACGAGGCGTTGGGCATCTATGCGTTGCTCGCCGCCCAGCCCTTCGACCAGCTCGGCACCTATGGAGTGCACCCTTCGGCGCGGCAACTGCTCGAGGCGGACCGTGATCTCTTCACCACGGCCGAGGTGTATCTGGACAGAGCGGGTGATGCCCGGTCGACCGCCGCCGAGCTCGGACTGCACCGCGCGAGCGTGTACCACCGCGTCCGCCGCATCGAGGACGTCACCGGCCTCGACCTCTCAGACGGGCAGCACCGCCTCCTCCTCCACCTGGGCATCAAGGTCTCCCGGCTCCTGGGGCTCGTCTGAACCCAGAACCAAGACGTCGCCACGGGCACCTTGCGCACTCGTCCGGGGGACCGGCGGCGACGCCGTACGGCTTCCCTGAGCCGGCCTTGCCCTGCGCGGGCAGCCCACCGGACGGTCCGGTCCCGCCAAGCGCACGCTGGACGGTGATCATTGAGCGCCACTCCGGGCGCGGCGCTGCGTCAAAGCTGTGCGATCCCCCTCGGCTTCGCCGTTTCAAAGTGTCCGCTCGTAGAGCGTCCCCACACGGATCAGGGTGGGGCGTCCGTCGGCGCCGGGGTTGTAGAACTGCACGGCCCTGAACGCCCCCGGGCTGCCGAGGCCCAGGGAGAACCGGTGCCGCTCGCCGTCGATGCAGACGAGCGGCAGGGGCTGACCGCCCCCGGATGTGCCGCCCATGAGCTCATCCCAAGCGGCCAATTCGGGTGAAGGTGTTGTCCGGAGGTGCAGTTGCCCGTCGTGCAACTCGACGGAAACTTCACCGTTGGGTGACTGATATACCCCGGTGAATTGCTCGGAGTCGACGTTGACGCTGGGCTCCGGCGGGTACGAGGGAGCGGGACTGCTGACGTTGAAACACTCCTTGAGTAGATTCTCGCAGAGCGCGGTGTACAGCTGAAAGCCGGTCGTACTGTTCGTGAGCACTGCGAGGACGGCCTTCTGCTTCGGGAGGACGTACAGGGTGGAGTGCATGCCGAGGTTGGCGCCGCCGTGCGCCAGGACCGGGTCGTCACCCTCGCGGACAATGGCCCAGCCGAGTCCGTAGTTGACATACATGGGGAAGCAGCCCCAGTAGTCGTCGAACTGGGGCTCGCGCATCTGCCGAAGTGCCTCGGGGGACAGGATGCGGCGTCCGTCGGGAGTCGTGCCGTCGATGTGCATCCGCCCGAGCTCGATCAGGGCTTCGACGTCGAGCCACAAGCGGGACCCGGCCGGGCCGTTCTCGGGCCAGGCACGCAGACGACGGACTCGTGACGCGGTCCCGGTGGCGGGGTCGACGGTGTGTCCCACGGCGGTCGATCGCAATAGGAGCTCTTCGGCGTCGGCGGTCGCGTTGAGGCCGAGGGGCTGGAGGATGCGCGTGCTGAGTGCGGTGTGGTAGCTCTCGCCGGTGATGACTTCGATGATCCGTCCGAGAGTGCTCATGCCCATGTTGCTGTAGGACCACCGCTCGCCGGGGTTTCCTGTGACCCGCAAGGTGGTGAGTTCTCGCATCAACCGCTCGAGTACGTCATCGCCTGGAGTCAGGTCTGGCATGTAGTCGCCGGGCAGGCCCGACGAGTGGTTCAGCAGCATGCGTACGGTGATCGCCGCTGACCGCTCCGGATTCGCAAGCGTGAAGTCGGGTAGGTAGGCCCGCACGGGTGCTTCGAGGTCGAGCAGACCCTCGTCCACGAGAGTCATCGCCACAGAAGCGGTGAACACCTTGGTGACAGACCCGGCGGCGAACAGCGAGTCCGGCAGCACGGGTGCGCCGGTTGCCACATTCACTGTCCCGGCCTCGGCCCGGACAAGCGTGCCGTCGTGCCACAGGGCTGCCGACGCGCCCACCACTTTGAATTCCTCGGCCAGTTCCGACAGCCGGCGGGCGAGCTCCTTCGATGTCATCATTCCCACCAAGATAGGTGCGCCGGCCATCGGGCACACGCGACACCAGTCACCACTGCCCGGCGCCTGTGTCGACAGATGTCGTGCGGGTCCCTGAGGGAATGGCGACTGTGTCCCGGGGCTTTCCTCGTCTGCGACCGCCGTCGCAGAGCCGGCAGCCGAGGAAGGACTCCAACGTTACGGCGCCCCGCAAGAACCGCCGCCGAAAAGGAGGAAATGCAGGCGTGCGCCCCTGACCATGAGCGGGAACTCCGCTCATGCTCCAGCTGCCGGCGAGGGGCACCGTCGAGGCGCGGCGGCACGCCTCGACAGTCTGCTTCACTTCGCAACCTGCACGGCCACGGCGTTGCTGCACTGGACCCTCCAGATCACCACCCACCTGCCCACGGAGGGTCGCGGCGGTCTGTGCAGCCTCGCTTCCTGCCGTCAGTGCGTTCCGCTCACGCAGGTGTGGGGCAACCCGGCAGGCGCTCACCGTGGTGGAGAGACCTCTTGTAGCGGGCCTGCTCCTCCACAGGAGCAGGAAGGTCCGCGGTCAGTATCGGCCGCTCCGGAAGCGCGTCGCGGTTTACCAGTTCGCCATCCTTGATGACGGTGTGGATGCTCTGGTAGTTCTTGGCACCCTGCAATGGATCCTCGTCGAGGACGACCATGTCGGCGATCTTGCCGACTTCGAGTGTTCCAAGATCGTCGTCGACCTTGTAGGCCTTGGCGATGTTGCGGGTCGCCGCACGCAGCAGGTCGATGGGCGACATGCCTTTTTCTTCCATGGCTCGCAGCCAGACGAAGTGACCTGTCGCCAGCCGGCCCAGAGCTTCTTCCTCGGGCAGCCCGTTCCAGGTGCCCTTGATCAGCGGCTCCTGCATGACTTCTGGGGCGAAAATTCCTCCGTCATTTGCGAGGAGGATCATCGCGCCGGCGTCGATGAGATTGCGGGCGTTGGCGTCCGATGCCTTCCACATCGTCCACTCATGGTCCGAGATGGATTCTTTGAGGTGGGACAGACCGTGATCGGTCAGGGGGAAGACGACGGCGCCGCAATCTCCCTGTGCCAGTAGTTCGAGGGTTTCGCGCGGGATCTCGACCGGTCCCGTCATGTTGCAATGCTGTACGAGGTCGCAACCCGCCTCGATCGACATGCGCAGGCCTTCGACTGAAGAAGTGTGCGACTGTACGGTCAGCCCAGCACGATGAGCTTCCTCGACGATGGCGCGCTGCGTTCGCTCCGAAAACTGAATGAAGGCGCCGGCGGAGATACCGCCATGTTCGTTCGACGCGTACTTGACGAAGTCGATTCCCAGCTCGATGTACTTGCGAACCTCCTCCCCGACAGCTTCCGGTGTCAGCCACATCAAGTGCCGGCCGGTGTTTTCGACCCACGTCGCGTTGATGCGGTCGACGAAGTGAGAGGTGCCGATCCCTGGGATCCTTGAGTCGAAGTCTCCGGAGAACGGTCCGTCGAATCCGATGATGTTTCCGGCGCAGCGAATACGGCTGCCCACAAGCTCGCCCTGGTCTATCCGGTCGCGGACCGACATCAGTGCACGCCGCGGACCCCATGTGTCGAACACCGTCGTCATTCCGACCTTGAGCGCGACTTGAGCGGCTTCGGCAATCAGATCCTCGTAGCGCCCCTCATACCTGACGAGGGTCTCGAAGAGAGCGTTGACGAGAAGATGCACATTGGCATTCATCAATCCAGGGATGATGAACTTTCCGCTGAAATCGACTGTTTCGGTGTCCGGCGGGACCGAAAGCTCATCGGGTCGACCGATGGCCACGATGCGGCCGTTCTCTATCAGGATCGACCGACCAGCAATACCCGTGTCGGAGACGCCGTCGATGACAGTCGCGCCGGTCAACAGAAGTGACATGGTATCCCTCTCATGATCGCGCGCCGTTCCGGTGGGGGACACAGCACGTCGTTTGATGTTCGCCGATCAGACGTCCGTACAATGGATCGGCGTGTCACTGCATTGTGGGGGGGATGGAGACTGTCGGCCACGCGTGTATCTCTGGCCGATCACCGCGCACGTCAAGGGTCGGATCGGTAACCGGTTCGCCATTTCGGGAGGCCGACGGTACTGAGTGGTCTGGCCCCACGTCCGCTGGTCGGCCGCATCGCGTCGAGAATCGCCGGACTCGGTGACCCGGTGCTTGGTACGCACCGAGGGCAACGATGCGAGGCCCCACCCGTTGCCCGGGCATGAGCAGGCAGGACGTACCAGACCGATGCCACCTGCGGTGCTCCGCCGGCAAGTCGCTCACCGAGCCCATCACGGACCCCGCCTTCCGTACGCGTCAGACGCGATCAGCGCCACACGTTCTGTGCTACGCGGAGGAAATTCTCTCCGAGGATTCCCCTGATGGCCTCGGCTGGATAGGAACGACTCGCCAATGCCGCCGCGATCGCGGGCAACCGTTCCGGCTCGATGAAGTCAATGCGATCCCATGCCCCATAACTCGGCGGGAAGAGGTCGGGGTTCTGGGCCAGCTCAGCGTTGAGATCTTCGGCCTCGAAGCAAAAGTCGAGGCCAAGCCCTACATGCTCCCAGCCCACCAGATCGACGGCGTGATCAATGTGGCGAACCAGCGCTTCGGTGCTGGTGTCGTTGTCGCCCAGGAAGATTCCGACGCCGTTGATGCCGATGACACCCCCTGTCTCAGCGCACGCCTGAATCTGGTCGTCCCACACGTTGCGCTGATGGTCATGGACCGCGCGCGTCGCCGAGTGGGACAGCACCACCGGCTCCGTGGACGCGGCGAAGATGTCCATCGATGTGCGGTAGGAACAGTGGGTCGCGTCGACCACCATGCCCACTCGGTTCATCTCCGCCACGACCTCTCTGCCGAAGTCGGTCAGGCCGCCGTCGGAGTCGTCGTGACAGCCCGAACCAGCCGCGTTCTGCTGGTTGTAGGTCAGCAGCATCGTACGGACACCGAGGTCGTAGTAGGTCTGTACGGTGTCGATGCGTCCACCCAGTGGACGCGTGTCCTCAAGATCGAAGGCAACCGCGAGGCGTCCGGTGGCTTTGGCCTGACGTACGTCGTCGGCCGAGTTTGCCATGACGTAACGGTCAGGGTTCGTGAGCACGTGACGGCGGAACGCGGACAACACCTTGATCGTGTCGGCGATTTCGTGGGGCGCGTAGCCCACGTTCACCGAGACGAATGAGGCGCCGGCTTCGGCGTAACGCCACAGCTCGTCGACGTCGGTGTCCGGGTCGAGCGGAAGGCAGCAATGCTGCTCCCACACCAGCGCCTGTGCGTACTCGGCCGCAAAGGCGAGCTGCGTCGTCGTGCGCTCCTGTTTCATGGATCTCCCAGAGCCGATAGGCGGGTCTCGGCCGAATGCTAGGACTACGCGGGACGACGGGCGAGCGTCAGCTGTCGTACGGCTGAGGACAACCGATCGACAAGTGTCGTGAGTGGGCCAACGAGGCGTGAGGCGTTGCTGGCTGCATGGAGCACAGCTCTCTCGGAGGCGGCGAGCAAGTCTCGCAACGAGTTCAAGCCGAACACGAAGGCAGGGCCGTCGCCCCGAGCTCACCGGGCTTGGTCAGGGTCATTTTGACGTGACGAGGAGAGGCCCGGAAGTCGCAGCGTCGGCCGAACGCATTTCACACCGACGAGAGCGTGCCCGGTCTTCCCTGTCGCTGCGGTCGTCCGAGCACCGGGGCTCGGACGACCGAGGCGCTCTGCTGGCCGCGTCAGTCACCTTCTTCAGCTTCGGCTTCCCGACGGGCGCGCGTCGTGGGGGCCACTGTCTGCGAACTGCCCGGGGCTCGGATCTGCCGCGGGTCCTGATGCAGTCCGCCGCATGTGATTCCTGGCTCCGAGCCGTCGGATCAGTGCTTTGGGGCCGTGTACCGCACAGTGGTCACCACGAGACCAGGAGACGATTGAGGCCGCGGGTCGCATGACCGGTCTTCCAGTCCAGGGCGTGCATATCTTCTGCCAGAGAAACGGGCGGCAGGCGGGTGAGCACCCCTCGAACCGCTTCGGTCAACTGGATCTTTGCGAGGTGCGATCCCAAGCAGCGATGCACCCCGTGCCCGAAGGTGAGATGCATGGGCCGGAATGACTTTTGAGTTTCGACCTCGGAAAGACCGTAATTTGCGCCCAGGACGTCCACGATGACTGCTTCTCCCGGCTGGATGGTCAATCCGTCCATTTCTACGGATTCTGTCGCCATTCGCGCGAAAGTTGTGGTTACTGCGGGATTGGTGCGCAATGCGTCTTCGACGAAGTCCGGAATGAGCGACGGCTTGTTCCGCAGCGCGTCAGTCTTCCCAGGTTGGCTCAGTAGATCAAGGATGGTCAGCGAAATCTGGTCCACGGTGGTTTCGTAGCCTGCCATGAGGATGGCGAGACAGAGTGTCACCATGGCCCGGTTGGTCAGTTTTCCATCGTCGTCGCACGCCTCAATCAGTACGCTGATCAGATCTGTGCCGCGCTTCTTTTCTCGCCTCTTCCGGGCAATCAGGCCCATCATGTAGCGGATCAGGCTCAAGGTGTGGTCTTCACCGTCACCCGGTGCCCCGGTCAGGTCGAACAAGACCGCGACATGCCCCGCGAAATAGTTTCTGTCTTCTAATGGTATTCCCATGACATGGCATATGACGTGTATGGGGAGCGGTACGGCCAGCCCGGATACGAGGTCGCCCTGCGGACCTCGACTCGCCACGTCGTCCAGCAGCTCTGTGACGAGGGTTTCGACGAAAGGCTGTAGTTCTGCGATCCGGGCGTGTGTGAACGTTCCGGCGACGAGTCTGCGAAGTGCCGCATGTTCCTCGCCGTCCATACTGATGATTGATTCCGGCGAGGGATCGGTGATACCAATTTTGGCACCCTCTGGGCCAGCCGCCAGAGATCTACTGAAACGCTTGTCGGAGAGTATCTGGCGCGCGAGGTGATAATCGCTGACCACCCACATGCCCACGCCACTGGGGGCCTTTGCCCATTGCATTTTGACATCGTCGGGCAGGGGTGGCGGATCCAAAAAGTCTGGTAGCGGTCCCCAAGAAGGGCAAAAGCCACTGTGTTCGACAGTTTTGTCCACCGTGCCCCTTGGTGCTTCTTAGTTCCCGTACCGGACGTAAGGCTTCCAGAGCGCCTATGCGGTATGTCCCGTGTTCCCAGGCAGCAGGAACTTTCGTCATGCGACGATTAAGGTCGTGCCCCGCTTGTGCATAAATCATTCACTGCGCATGGTGAGCCTAATCCGCTGACTTCACCACGTCAAGACCGAACGTTCTGCCCCGGAGGTTCGGCGGCGATGTGTGGAAGATCCGCCAGGACTTCAGGCGCGCGACGCTCCCGTTCGACTGGGGCCCGTACCGCGGCCAGGGCCTGGTTGACGGTCTTCTCGGTGGGGGTGAGTTCCTGCAAGGGGTCTGCGTTTGATGCCCGGCCCGTAATCACCCAAAGGTCGCCGCCCTGGTCAGCCAGACCGGCCAAAATGGGGACACCTTGGCGCTCGCAGATGCGGATGATCCGGTGGGTGCGGGCAGCGGTCAGGTCGTGAGCCCGGCCCGGCAGCGCGGGTGAGTCACCGCAGCCGGCCGTCCGGACCGGTGACCAATCGGCGTCGCGCAGGACCTTCAGCAGACCCGGTGCACGTACGGCGAGCAGTTGGATGACCGTGCTGGTGGAGGCGTGGGCGGCGGGCTCGCCGGTCCCGCACGCGGCAGCGATCTTCGCCGGCGTGGTGTGCTCGCGCAGGTACACCAGTGCCACCATCGCGCGTTGGCGACGGGCGGAGCTTGCAGCGCGGGTTGCCCTCAAGGGTGACGCTTAGCATGGTCACCCACTTCACGAGCGCATGGGCAGGTCGAGGCCGGCAGGATAGATGACCAACGAAGCCCCCGCGCATGGTGGTTGAGACGTCAGACATAAGCTGTCACCTGATCAAGGGGTCCAACTCGAAGAAGGCCGGTGAACGTCGGTGCGCTCTTCCGGCCCCAGCGGAAGCGGGTTGATCAGGAGGGCGCCGGCTTGATCGCCGGACGGTGGGCAAGGGGAAGCGTCCATCGTGGTCGAGGCGCTGAGCCGGGCACGAGTCCCGGCTTTCTTGTGCCGTGTCTCGACGGGGTCAGTGTGCGGGCGCCTCTTCACCGCTGCCGACCGGCGCGCCGCTACCGGTCGCTGTTCCGCCATCAGCCCAAAAGATGGAAGCGGCTACCGGCACCGTCGGCGGATTCTTCAGCGAGCAAGATCCCGATCTGCACCGGGAGCCTCAGACAGAGCCCGATCGGTCCTTCGTGAAACTGGTGACGTCAGGATGTGTGCGGCTCAGCAGTACAAGCGAATCCACGTAGTTCTCCAGCTTGATGGCAATCCTCATCTCACTGAGATGCACCGGAGCGCCGCGGCGGTGAACATGATCCGTATGTGCCATGAGGAGGAAGGACGGACAGCCCAGCGAATCCGAAGCAGCCATCTCCTTCAACTTCGTGCAGACTTCGCCCACTTGCTCATGGCTGCTCAACGTGCCGGCATCTTCGCTCGTGCTCAGGAATTCCAGGCGGTCGATGACGACCAGGTGATGCCGGGCACCGTCGCCCATTCCGCCATGCAGCCGCTCCCTGATCGACTCGGGAGTCAGCCTTGAGTCGCGGTACACGGTCAGGCCGGGCACGGGGTTACGAGGAGGGAGGTCAGGTGCGAACATCACAACGCGCAGGCCCTGTGCGGCATTGTGTACGGCGATGTCGTATCCCATCTGTCTCTGGGGGCTTTGGGGGCGAACGCCGAGACAGAGAAGTTGACTTGGGGCAAGTGGCATCACCGCGTCCAGGCCCGGCCAGGGCGTGTGCGCTCGGACAGCCTCCGGCCCTGAAGAGCGGTCGGCGGGCCAGTACCTGAGGTGAGTGCCGCCCAGTGTTCTTGAGGCAGACATGGGGGCCGACGGGTCTTTCCAGTGCTTCAGTAGTGCGTTGACGGCCGGATCACTGGGATCGCATCGGACACTGGTTTCCGTATGTTCCGGAGAAGTGAGCAGATCGCCGGCGGCGGGATGTGCAAGCTGCTCTCTGCACGGGACGTCGTGAACAGGATACGGACCCCACACCCAGTGATCAGGGCCGTCCTTGATCACTCCGGCGATCTTGATCATGCCGGCGCTGTCGGGTGACAGGGGATTCAGGCAGACGGCACAGTCATAGCGCACAGCGGTCCTCGTGTGTGGAGGTTGTCAAACATGACATCCCAAGTCGACGCCGCCTGCAGTGACGCCGGAATCGTGACAGATCTACGCAGGCGTATGTCCGGCAGAACGAACGTTCCATCCTGCTTTATTGAAGTGATCTGGCGCCAGCTTGTCAATACCGAACGTTCTACTGCGGTGGTGAGTCGATTCGGCCGGGCGAGACCATTGTGAGCGGCCGAGTGTGACACTGCCCGGCAACCCGTCCCCGCACTGCGTCGTGCCGCCCTGGAGTCTGCGTTGCGTGGGGAACTCCTCGCGCTGATCGGACTGCCTCAGCGGCAGGTGGCGGCCGCTGAGGCGCGGGCCGAGGCGGCGGAAGCCCAGGCGCCGAACTGGCTGTGTCCAACGAGCGGTTGACCGCCCGCGTGGCGGACCACTGCACGCTGGTGGGGGGAGCTTGTAGTGGCGGTCGTGGCGGTCGTGGCGGTCGTGGCGGTCGCCCTCGCGGTGACGATGAGCATGGTGACCCACCTGGCCGACGTATGAGGCAGGTCGATGCGGCTGGGTGACGAACCCACAAGGCTGCTATGCCTACGAGTTGAGACGTCGAACGACTCCCCCAACGGCACAGGAACCTGGTGGGTTGCGGACGCCTCCCCATCCCCGATGAGTGACCACGCTGAAAGGGCTCAGTACCTACTACACCAAGCGTGGTCTTCGCGAAGGCGGGAGTTGAGGCCGAAGTCCTGTGGGCGCGCAATGGCGCTGCAATGACATGCGCTCGTGGGGAAGCCGGCAGCCTGGGCGGGTGTGTACCGCCCAGGCTGCCGGTGATCTGCGATGAGCCGTTCACTACACCGTTTGTTCCTGGGCGGCCGGCGCCACGGGCTCGTAGTCGGGTACGGCGTCCTCCGCCTGGGTGTTCTGCTCGGCGTCTTTCCCGGCGTCCCTCTTGGCCTCCGAACGGTCCACGACGGCGGAGGCCAGTGCGTTCCCTACGACGTTCACCGCGGTACGCGCCATGTCGACGATGAAGTCGACGCCGACCAGGAGTGCGATGCCCTCGGCTGGGATGCCGATCGTCTTGCCCGCGGCGAGGAGCACCACGATGGAGGCCGATGTGACGCCCGCCATCCCCTTGGACAGCACCACCAGGACACCGACCATGAGCAGCAGGGACGGGATGGAGGTGTCCATGCCGTAGGCATGGGCGAGATACACCAGGGCGGTGGCCTGGTAGAGCACGGAGCCGTCGGTGTTGAACGAGTAGCCGAGGGGGACGACGAAAGAAGTCGTCGAGCGGCTGACGCCGAAGGCTTCGAGCTTGCCCATCAGCGGTGCCAGCACCGCTTCGGAGCTGCGCGTGACGAAGGCGATACCGACGAGTCCGCCGATCGCCTTGAGCAGGTCCACGTACCGGATGTGGTAGATCAGCGCGATGACCGGGAAGATCACGCCAAGGATGATGGCCAGACCTGCATAGACCACGGCAACGAAGCCGACCAGGCTCTTGAGGTTGCCGAATCCGTAGTGCGCCACGTCGTAGCTGATGAAGCCGAGAACGCCCAGGGGAGCGACGCGGAGGACATAGCCGACAACCTTGAACATGGCTGCCGACACGGACTCCAGGACCGATGCGAAAGGTGCGGACTTCTGGCCGATGGCCGCCATCCCGACACCGAGGAAGAGCGCGAAGACGATCGCGGCGAGCAGGTTCCCCTCGGTGAACGCGGCGAAGACGTTCTTCGGGACGGCGTGGAGGATGAGCTCGTGGAAGTCGATGCCCTGGTCCAGGGTTTCCAGGCTCTTGGTGTCACCGGCGGCGACCGGGGCGCCCCTGCCGATGCCGGTGAGTTCGGCCAGCGTCACCGCGACCAGAAGGATCACCGTGGTGACGACCTCGAAGTAGAGGATGGCCTTACCGGCGATCCGGCCCACCTTCTTCACTGACTCCATGCGGGCGATGCCCAGCACGATCAGCGGGAAGACCAGGGGCAGTACGACCATCTGCACCAGGTTCAGGAAGACGTCCCCGAGGAGCTTCAGTTGCTCGCCGACGGACGGCGCGAGCGCTCCGATCAGCGCTCCGAGTCCGACTGCGAGTACCGACTGCAGTCCGAGTGGCAGCCGCCACCAGCGCTTTGCGCGCGCTGGCGGGGCCTTCACGCTGTGATCGACCTCGAGCGGATTGTCGTGAGCATGACTATTGTCCATGTGTGCACTCCAATGGTGTGTTGCTTGACGTACAGACAGGTGGTCCTGAGGCCCGCCACGGAAAGATGTCCATGGGCCGAGCCGCAAGAGAGAGTTGGGTTATGGCCGCAGCGTGTGCTTCGCGCGCTGCGTCCCTGCCGCCTGGTACCCGGCTCGATGCTCCGCTGCCCGGTGGTGGGCTTCAGGCTTTCCGCAGTGCGACTGACCAGCGTCGCCGAGGCGGAATTCAGCTCAAATGCGCTGCCTGGCCAGCTTTGCCGACAGCGTCCTGGACTGCTCCGGCGACCGCGCGGGCGACCTTGTCGTTGAAGACGCTGGGGATGATGTAGTTCGCGTTCAGCTCGTCGTCCAGGACGACGTCCGCGAGCGCACCGGCGGCGGCCAGCATCATCTCGGTGTCGACGGTGCGGGACTGTGCGTCCAGCAGGCCGCGGAAGACCCCGGGGAAGACCAGCACGTTGTTGATCTGGTTCGGGAAGTCCGAACGCCCGGTGGCCACAACTGCGGCGCTCTGGCGGGCGATCGCCGGGTCGACCTCGGGGTCGGGGTTGGCGAGTGCGAAAACGATCGCGTCCTCGGCCATCCGCGCCACGTCCGTGCCGTGCAGCACGTTCGGGGCCGAGACACCGATGAAGACATCCGCGCCGGTCACGGCCTCCTTGAGGGTGCCGGTGACACCCTCGGGGTTGGTGTTGTCGGCGATCCAGCACAGCGGCGAGTCGGGGTCGGCGGAGACCAGATCCTCGCGGCCCGCGTGCACGACCCCGTGGATGTCGGCGACTACGACATGCTTGGCGCCGGCGGCGATCAGCAGCTTGAGGATGGCGGTGCCGGCCGCGCCGGCGCCGGACATCACCACGCGCACGCTGTCGATGGCCTTGCCGACCACGCGCAGGGCGTTGGTGAGGGCGGCCAGGACGACGATGGCGGTGCCGTGCTGGTCGTCGTGGAAGACCGGGATGTCCAGGGCTTCGCGCAGCCGGGCCTCGATCTCGAAGCAGCGGGGGGCGGAGATGTCCTCGAGGTTGATGCCCGCGAAGCCGGGGGCGATCGCCTTGACGGTCTCGACGATGGCGTCGCTGTCCTGGATGTCCAGGCAGATCGGCCAGGCGTCGATGCCTGCGAAGCGCTTGAACAGGGCTGCCTTGCCCTCCATCACTGGCAGCGCGGCTTTGGGGCCGATGTTGCCCAGACCCAGGACGGCGGAGCCGTCGGTGACCACCGCGACGCTGTTGCGCTTGATGGTCAGGCGGCGGGCGTCGTCGGGGTTCTCGGCGATGGCCTGGCAGACGCGGGCAACGCCGGGGGTGTAGACCATGGAGAGGTCGTCACGGTTGCGGATGGGGTGCTTCGACGCCATCTCGATTTTGCCGCCCAGGTGCATCAGGAAGGTCCGGTCGGAGACGTTGCCCATCGACACACCCTCGATGCCGCGCAGCTTCTCGACGATCTCGTCGGCGTGTGCGGTGGAGGTCGCGGCGATGGTGACATCGATCCGGAGTTTCTCGTGACCTGACGCGGTCACGTCGAGGCCTGTGACGGACCCTCCGGAGGACTCCACGGTCGTGGTGAGCTGGCTGACGGCGGTGCCGCTCGCGGGAACTTCCAGCCGCACCGTCATCGAATACGAGACGCTTGGCGCCGTTGCCATGTCTACATTCCTCCACTGGGCTTGTCGGGTCCGTCAGTTCGGGCTCGGCTCGTAACCGGCATCACGTGGTTGTCCCGGCGAGACTCGTTGCCGTACCGGCGACCTGGGACGGGAGGAGCAGAGCAGCGAGCCGGTCGGCCGGGAGCAGGCCTTTTTCCAGGACGAGTTCGGCGACGCCGCGACCGGTGGCGAGGGCTTCCTTGGCGATGTCGGTGGCGGCCGTGTAGCCGATGTGCGGGTTGAGGGCGGTGACCAGGCCGATGGAGTTCTCGACGGTCGCGCGCAGCGTCTCGGTGTTGGCGGTGATGCCGTCCACGCAGCGCTCGGCCAGTGTGTGGCAGGCGGCGCTCAGGTGGGTGATGCTCTCCGACAGGGAGTGCAGGATGATCGGCTCGAAGGCGTTGAGCTGGAGCTGTCCGGCCTCGGCGGCCATGGTGATGGTGACGTCGTTGCCGATCACCTCGAAGGCGACCTGGTTGACGACCTCGGGGATCACCGGGTTGACCTTGCCGGGCATGATGGACGAACCGGCCTGGACGGGCGGCAGGTTGATCTCCCCGAGACCGGCCCGCGGCCCGGACGACAGCAGCCGCAGGTCGTTGCAGCTCTTGGAGAGCTTGACGGCGATGCGCTTGAGCACACCGGAGAGGTGGACGAACGCACCGCAGTCCTGGGTGGCCTCGACGAGGTTGGCCGCGGTGACCAGCGGCAGGCCGGTGATGGCGGAGAGGTGGCGGCGGGCCGACTCGGCGTAGCCGGCGGGGGCGTTGAGGCCTGTCCCGATGGCCGTGGCCCCCAGATTGATCTCGTGCACGAGCAGCGCGGCTTCGGCGAGCCGGCTGCGGTCCTCCTCCAGCATGACGGCGTATGTGGAGAACTCCTGGCCCAGCGTCATGGGAACCGCGTCCTGGAGCTGGGTGCGGCCCATCTTCAGGATGTCGCGGAACTCCTCCGCCTTGGCGTCGAAGGCGTCGTGCAGCACGGCCATCGCCTTGTGCAGCCCGTGCACGGCGCTGATCGTGGCGATCTTGACGGCGGTCGGGTAGACGTCATTGGTCGACTGCCCCAGGTTGACGTCCTCGTTGGGGTGCAGGAAGGAGTACTGCCCCTTCTCGTGGCCCAGCAGCTCCAGCGCCCGGTTGGCGATCACCTCGTTGGCGTTCATGTTGGTGGAGGTGCCGGCGCCGCCCTGGATCACATCGACGACGAACTGGTCGTGCAGGCGGCCCTTCCGGATCTCCCCGCACGCAGCGGCGATGGCGTCGGCCTTCTCCGGGGTCAGCAGTCCGAGGTCCTCATTGGCGCGGGCCGCCGCTTCTTTGACCGCCGCGAGGGCGTTGATCAGCTGTGGGTACGCTGAGATCGCCGTACCGGTGATGGGGAAGTTCTCCCGGGCACGCAGGGTGTGGATGCCCCAGTACGCGTCGACGGGCACGTCCCGGTCGCCGAGCAGGTCGTGCTCGCGGCGATGGTCGGCAGACATGGGCACAGCAGTTTCCTTAGGGATGGGGAAAGCGGTGGGATTCGGGCTGCGGGAACGTGGCATGAACCGTGTCGGTGGCGTGGGACGCAGACGGGGCTTCAGCTCATGCGATCGGCAGCGGTTGTTGCCGGTGGTTTCACGGGGACCACTGTGGAGCGTCGGTACTGTGAAGTCCATCGCTGTTTTCTCGGATCGCCTGTGAAGCTCTGCTTCACAGGCTCTGTTCTGGTGTACTGCCTGACGTGATCGATCCCCGTAGGCTCCGAGTACTGCGAGCTCTGGCCGAGCACGGCACCGTCACCGCCGCTGCCCACGCTCTCTATCTGTCCCCGTCGGCGGCCTCGCAGCAGCTCGCCGCGCTCGAAGCGGAGGTCGGGCACGTACTGCTGGAACGGCGTGGGCGCTCCGTCCGGCTGGCTCCCGCGGGTGCCGTGCTGGCCGCTCATGCGTCGAAGATCGCCGCGCAGTTGGAGGAGGCGGAGGCCGATATGGCCTCCTGCTCGGCGGGCCTGGCCGGCGAGGTGGCGATAGCCGCATTTGCGAGTGCGATCACCGAAGTGGTGGCCCCGGCCGTGGCGGCGCTGCGGGACCGCGCGCCGCAGGTGCGCATCCGAGTGAAGGACGCAGAGGGGCGTGCGAGTCAGCGACTTCTCATCGATGGCGCAGTCGACATCGCCTTATCCGTAGAGCAATGGGACACCCCTGGGCAGAACAGAGAACAGCTGCTGCGTGAGCCGTTGTACGGGGAACCGTTCGATGTCGTACTGCCGTCCGATCACCCGCTGGCCGACGCCCTGGAGGTCGGCCTGGCCGACTTGCGCAACGATCCGTGGATCACGCCGTGGCCCGGCAACCCCGTACATGACGTCGTCATGCGCGCCTGCGAAGAGGCCGGTTTCCAACCTCGGGTCGAGTGCCTGGCCGACGACTCCCGGGCGGTGTGTGCCCTTGTATCCGCCGGCGCGGGTGTGGCGTTGGTGCCTCGTTCGGCGCTCCACGGCATCGCTATCGGGGGTGCCGCCACCCGCCCGGTCGGCGGCTTTCGTCCCCAGCGGCGGGTGTACACCGCCGTCCGGCGCGGCAGCGAGCAGCACCCACTGCTGCGGCTCGTGCTGCGCGAACTGCAGGACCGGGCCGCGGCCCTCGGCTCCTGAATGGTCGGTGTGCAGCTCGAAGTTGCAGGCAATGGGTCTGGTGTGCGGGGAGTTCGATGCGCGTGCTGGTCGCGGGCGGGTGACCTCGGCGAAGATCGTCGGCAACCGGTCAGGCGCCGCGGGAGACTTCTCGGTTCGTGAGGACCGGGAGAGCCCTGACCAGGGCCGTCGCCTACGTCGCGTCGGTGCGGACCTTGCGGAGGACGCGCCAGTTCTTGAGAACTGGAGGGTCTTGACCAGGCTCGCCCGACGCGTCCACGACCAGCACGTGCAGGGGATCAGCCGACCCACACCAGCCACCTTGACCACACATTCGAAGCTGGTGGACCTGCAAAGAAGAACGGTCTCGTTGGTCGCTATATGACGAAGGCCGACCACCGAGCGTCGACGGTCTGCTCGGTGCTGCTGATGACGAGGGCGCCCTCGATGGCGCTCACGGCGAGTGTCGCGACGCGATCGGCCCGGAGGCCGTCGATGCCGTGCGCGGCGAGGTGGCGGGCCACAGACCCGCGCCACGCGCGAAGAAGTCCTCGCCCTCGTCGCGAAGCTCGGTAGACCGTGCTGAACGCTTGAGGGGGATGGGCGCCACCGGGCAGCCGGCCGTGGACCGGGGGTCGGCGAACTCCGCGGCGACCGTGTTGCCGCACGCCGTCAGGAAGTCGGCGGCCGAGTCGCTGTCCGCGGCGGCCGCGTCGAGTCGTTCGAGGGCCTGGGCGGTCCGCAAGGTGATCACCTCGTGTGCTCACTCGCGGAAGGTGACGGATACCCCAGGGTCCTGGACGCGTTCACGATGTCGCTTATCGCGGTGGCGCCGTAGCCCTGTTCCCGCATGGCCGCCCGCATGGCCCGCAGTGACGCACGGACCATGCGGTCCCGGGTGTCTGTGCCCTGCCTCCTGCGCGCCCTCCTCGACCTGATCAAGACGGTACCGGGACGTACGTGCCAGCCGATTTACTAGTATGCTCGTACGAGCTAATAAAATTCCCGGAGGACATCAGAACCATGTATGCGCTGGAGCGAACCGCCCTCGTCCTCATCGACGCCACCAACGACTTCATCTCAGAGAACGGCAAAGCGTGGCCCGGCCTGCGCGCGGTCTGCGAGGAGGTCGGCACCGTGCCGAACATGAAACGCGTCCTCGACGCGGCACGAGAGGCCGGCATCGCAGTGCTGCACGCCCCGATGGAGACCCAGCCGTGGGACTACGGTCCGTGGCAGCACCGTACGCCCAGCCACGACGCCATGTTCGAGGCCCAGTTGTTCCAGGCGGGCACCTGGGGCGCCCGATTCCACCCCGATTTCACGCCGATCGACGGGGAGGTGGTCGTCACGGTGCACAAGACGTTCGACGCCTTCCACGGCACGGACATGGACATTCAACTCCGTCAACGCGGCATCGACCACCTGATCCTGTGCGGCCTGACCACCAACACCTGTGTGGACTCGACCGGTCGCGACGCCGTGGAGAAGGGGTACGAGGTCACCTTCGTGTCAGACGCGGTGGCCACGTTCACCATGGAAATGCAGCGTGCCACCGTCGTACTCGACTGGCCTCGCTATGCGCACCGCATCTCGACGGCCGACGAGGTCGCCAAGGCGCTGAAGGACTCGAAGTGACTGTTCCCCGGCCCTTCTGAGGGCGATCATGGCTTCCCGCGATCCGCGGGGAGACCGTGACGCGGTCGTCGGCGCCGGTCTCCCGGCGCCGGCACCTCGCTCCTCGGCCCCGTGTGCGGGCGGAATCGTGTCCCCCCGGAGGACAGCCGGGCACGGGACGTTCCGTGCCCGGCTCTGTGGCCGGTGGCACCTGCCGCCGGCGGCGGATGAGAGAGCGCGGCAGTCACCTGCCGGGCGTCCCCTCTGTCAAGAAGGGGGGTTTCTGTGGGAGGCGGGCCGGCGTGCGTGGCGACCGGCTTCGCTTGTCGATCAGGCCATGCCGGCGGGCCGGTGGTCCGCTCAGAGGGTGGGGTCGCCGGCGGGAATGCCGATGACGGTGCGGCCGGCCACCTCGTACTGGGGCGCCGACAGGATGGCGTGCTGCGCAGCGACGAGACCGTCGCGGAACAGCTTGCCCAACCGGCTCGACTCGAACACAGCGCTTGAACTGCCCAGCTCATACATGGAGGTGAGTGCGCCACGCGCGGTCTCACCCGCGTGGGACAACGCGCCCCGCACGGCACCGCGTTGTGCCTCTGTGGCGACACGTCCTTCCGCGGCGGCGGCGTCCAGTTCGCCGAGCGTGGTCAGCAGCAACGCCCGTGCGGCGTCGACCTGGGCGCTGGCTCGGCCGACGGCGGCCTGGATGCGTGGTTGCTGCGCGATCGGCACGCCGTCCGGCCCGGTCTTCGTGCGCGACAGTGCCGCCATCTCGTCGATCGCCGCCCGGGCGATGCCCAGCACCACCGCCGCGCCTCCCGAGGTGATCTGGTTGGTCACCGGCAGGCGGTAGAGCGGGCGGTCGATGCGGGCCTCCGCATCGGGCCCGACCATCCTGTCGCGGGTCACCGGCACATCCTGGGCGACCACGGTGTTGCTGTTGGTGCCCCGCATCCCGGTCGCGTGCCAGGTGTCCCGCACCGTCACCGAGTGACGGGGTACCAGGCAGAAGTGCCACTCCGGGCCGGTCTCGGTCATACGCGGCTGCCCGTCTTCCAGGATGATCGCCAGCAGCCCCAGCCACCGAGCCGCGTCAACCCCGCTGACGAGTTTCCACTCGCCGGACAGCCGGTACCCGCCGTCGTCCGGCACCAGGAAACCGGGCTGACTCGAATGCGCGATCATCGGGTCCGCCCCGTCGGCCCAGATCTCTTCGACGATGGTCTCGCCGAGGAACGCCGCGGCGAAGCCGGCGTTCAGGTTCCACACGATCCAGGCCGTCGGGCCGTCGATCCGGGCAAGCTTCTCGATCACGGCCACGGACCGGGCCAGCGGCAGTTCGAACCCACCGAGCTCGCGCGGAGCATTGAGACGAAGCGCTCCGTGAGTGCGCAGGTTATCGAGGAGTTCGTCAGGAAGCCTGCGGAGCTCGTCGGCCTCGTCGCGGTACTTCTCGATCACCGGGCGGAGCAGCTCGGGCAGGTCTTCAGGCGCTTCGGCCGGCCGGGAGTAGGTAGGCATTTTTCGATCTCCGAACAGGGGATGGACCGGATCAGCCGGAGCGCCGTCCCTGTGGACGGCACGGCTGCCGGATACGTGATCCCCTCTCAGATGCGCAGGGGATCAGAGAAGTTCGGAGATCGGTCTGTGTCGTGGGTCACCCCGCACGGGCGTGTTCCGGTGGCTCTCGACGCGTGTGGAAGAGCCGTGCCCGCTCCACCCAGCCCGACCGCAGATGCAGGACCCACGCACCCCCGGGCGGACAGTGGAAAGGATCCTCGGGCGGACTCTGCAGCGTGAACTCCCAGACAGCGAGATCGCGGCCGGCGACGACGTTGGTCAAGTGGTGCCGCACCCCGTCGGCCACGTCCTGCTCAAGCCCACGGGCCAGCACGTCGTACCCCGTGGCCCGCAGGCCACCGGCTCCGGACAGTGCGACGGTCGGCAGCCAGCCGGCGGACAGCGCGGACAGGGACTCGCCGCGCCGCGCGGCCCTCAGCAACTCCTCGGCCTGGAGGCTGCGTTCCACGGTGACGGCCCGAACATCGCCGTGCGCGGTGTCGGCCGTTGCGAGGAGGGCCCGTGTCAGCTTGGCGCGTGCCTCGCTCAACCGGCTCCGCACGGTCCCGACCGGCACTCCGCACGCCGCGGCGATGTCCTGGTACGCGGTCACGCCGCTGAAGTAGCGAAGCATCAGCACCAGGCGCAGCGGGGGTGACAACGTTTCCAGGGCGTGCCAGACCCAGTCCCGCGTGCCCTGTCCCTCCAGCAACTCCTGAGGGTCCGATTCGGCGGAACGGATCGATGCCGCGAGCTTGTCGTCCAACGTCAGGTGGACGGGCGCCCTGCACTGCATGCGGCACGCGTTGCGGACCACCGCGCGCAGCCAGGGACCCACTGCCTTGGGATCACGCAGACTGCCGATCCGGCGCAGAGCGATCATGCTCGCTTCCTGCACGGCGTCCTCGGCGTCTGGGCCATGGCCGAGCAAGCCGATGGCGACCGCGAGGAGCGTCGGGCGGTGCCGGGCCAGGAGGGTGCCGAGGGCGCTCACATCCCCTGCCTGCGCTGCGTGCACCAGGTCTGCATCGGGCGGGCCGACAGCACGGGACAATCCCATGCCGGCCATGCTAACAACGGTGTGTCAGGGCCCTGGGGTCAGTGCACCGGCCCCGGCGGGAGGCGCCGTCCACGGTCTGCCCCCTCGGCATGGACGGCTGCCACAGATGACATGTTCGTGCGCATGGCCACCTTGCTCTTTCGGCTCATCGCGGGCGAGTTGCCCGGTCGCTTCGTCCGGCAGGGTCCGGAGATCACCGAGTTGCTCACCATCGCACCGATGCGGCCCGGTCACACAGCTGGTCGTGCCTCGGTGTGATGTCGACCGGTGGACCGATGCCGGCGGGGCGCTTCTCGGGCGTCGCGTCGAGGTCGCTCCCCGTCGGGCAGGTGTGCAGCGGGCTTGGGACGCCCTGCGGACCCGGGTGACCTTGCAGGCCTTGAGGTATCGCTTGCACATCCACGTGTCGCCTGTCCGGGACTTGTCTGACTTGGACTTCGAGAGCGGAGCACGAGGAGGACCGGTGGGCGTTGGCCGGGGTGAAGCTCCGTACGGCGTTGCTCGCGCTCGGCCGCGAGCGGGTTCGGGGCATCGCCCTCCTTGTGCGAGCCCGGCGTCTGGTCTGTCGGCCTTGCTGGGTCTTCAGGCTTTTGGGTGGGGGTGGACGCCGCCGGTTGCGGGTTCATGACCGGCTGGAACGCGCGTCAGGCTGAGCCCGCGTTACCGGCAGTTGGTAGATCGTTCAAGTACTTACTTTTCCGCACCCGGAGTGGTCGGATGCAGTCGATCACTGACTGATGGAGGAAATGTGTTGTTCCCCTATGCCCGAAGAGCGGCAACGACTATGGCCGTGGCCTTAGTTGTCGCCACGGTCGCTCCCGCGACAGCCCACGAGGCCGGTCCCTCGATCCACGCCTACGGCGCCCCCGTCGAGCGAAATGCCGTACAGCGCGCGCCGATCACGGTGACGTTGATCACAGGTGACAAGGTGACGGCCCGTCAGGAACCGGGCGGTGCGGTGTCCGTGGACGACGTCGTGCGGATGCCGGGGGCACGCGGGTCGGTACGGATCACCATGGAGCGCGGTGACACCTTCGTCTACCCCGACGCCGCCATGCCCTATGTCGCGACCGGCCTCCTCGACAAACAGCTGTTCAACGTCAGCCAGTTGATAGCGCAGGGCTACGACGACACTCGTGCGGACGCCCTGCCCCTGATCATCACCCGCTCCCCGCAGACGTCCGCCGCGCGGAGCGGCGACCCTGGAGAAGGGCCGCGGTCCACTGCCCCATTGCCGGGAGCGAGGACGACGCTCCGCCTTCCGTCCGTCCACAGTGAGGCCGT
This sequence comes from Streptomyces sp. SAI-135, assembly GCF_029893805.1. Taxonomy (NCBI): domain Bacteria; kingdom Bacillati; phylum Actinomycetota; class Actinomycetes; order Kitasatosporales; family Streptomycetaceae; genus Streptomyces; species Streptomyces sp. SAI-135. Next base: position 600,299 of record NZ_JARXYP010000001.1, on the reverse strand, counting down.
CGTAGCCAGGCGCTCGAAGACCTCCGCCTTCTGGTCCGCCCTGACGGGCACGGACGGCGAGGACACGTCACGGCGGGACAGGAGCGGCACGACTTCGTACGCCGGAACGAGGCCGTCCTTCGCCGCCGGCATCGACAAGGTGTGGCTCGACGGCAAGGTCCAGGCGGACCTCGCCGACACGACGGCGCAGATCGGCGTCCCCAAGGCGCGCGAGGCGGGGGGCACCGGAGCGGGCGTCCGCGTCGCGGTACTGGACTCCGGGGCGGACATCACGCACCCGGATCTGGCCGACCGTATTGTCGCCTCACGCAGTTTCGTGGCGGGTGAGGACGTCACGGACCGCAACGGACACGGAACCCACACCGCTTCCACCGTGGCCGGAACAGGAGCCGCCTCCGACGGGCAGGAAGCGGGCGTCGCCCCGGGCGCCGACCTGGTCGTGGGCAAGGTCCTCGGCGACAGCGGGTCAGGGCCCATCTCGGGGATCATCGCCGGCATGGAGTGGGCGGCGCGGACCGAGCACGCCAAGGTGATCAACATGAGCCTGGGCACAGCGGTGTGGCACACCCAGGACGACCCCATGAGCCGGGCCGTCAATCAGCTCAGTGCCGAGACCGGCGCGCTGTTCGTCATCGCCGCGGGCAACGGCGGCAACAGCCCCTACGGCGTCAGCGCTCCGGGAACCGCGGACGCCGCTCTCACCGTTGGCGCGGTCGACGCCTCCGACCACCTCGCGGACTTCTCCAGCGCCGGACCGCGGATGGGCGACGACGCCCTCAAGCCCGACCTCACCGCCCCCGGTGTGGACGTCCTGGCCGCGCGTTCGCAGCAGATGAGCTCGGGGGAGGGCTATTACCGCTGGGACAGCGGTACTTCGATGGCGGCGCCGCACGTCGCCGGCGCGGCGGCGCTCCTGGCCCAGAAGCATCCGACGTGGACGGGACAGCGCATCAAGGATGCCCTGATGAGCACCAGCGTCCGCACCCCGGCCCACAGCCCCTACCAGGCCGGTACCGGCCGGCTGGACGTGGGTGCCGCCTACCTGGAGGACCAGGTGATCGCGAGCGGCTCCGTGGACGCGGGGCTCGTCCCCTGGTCACGGGACGGAAAGCCGATGACGGTCGAGCGGACGATCACCTACACCAACACCACCGACCGACCCGTCACCCTGGACCTCACGCTGGACCGTGGAGAGACCCCCGCGGGAGTGTTCACCCTGGCGGCCGACCGCGTCACGGTACCGGCCCGCGGAACCTCGACCGTCGCGCTCGTCGTCGACCCGCGGGACCGGGCGCCGGGCCAGTACGCCGCCCAGGTCACCGCTCGCTTCGCGGCCGGCGCCGTGCACACCGCGGTGGGCGTGTCCGTCGAGTCCGAGAAGCACACGCTGACGGTCCATCTGAAGGACCGGTCGGGCAAGCCCGTCAGCGGCGAGGTCGAGATCACCGGAGCCGACGGGCGGACCACCGTCATGTGGGTCCAGGACGGCACCCTCACCAGCCGCTGGGCGCCCGGCTCATACACCGTCGTCTCCGCCATGGATGTGGAAGGCCGCAACGGCCCGGACTCCCTCGGCTACGCGGTGCTCACCGTGCCCGAGCTCGACCTCACGTCGGACAGGAGCGTCGAGCTGGACGGCTCACGGATGCGCCAGGTCAAGGTGGAGACACCCCGGCCCTCGTCCGTCACCCACAGCAGGATCGACGTCTTCCGCTCCTTCACCTCCGACCGGCCCACACCGTCGGACGAGCACGCGTTGCACCAGATCTTCATGCCCTCGACCGCGTACGACAGCATCTGGGCCCTTCCGAGCAAGGGCAAGGCGACCAAGGGCAGCTTCGTCTTCACCACCCGGATCCGCGCCAAGCAGACCCCGCTGAGGATCACCTACGGCCGCCACGGCCTCGACGACACACTGCTGGTGCAGCCCGGATCCGCTCCGTTCCGCGACGGCACCACCCGCTGGGACGCGGTCTACGCCGGTGACGGCGCACCCGCCGACTACGCCGGCCTGTCCGTCCGGGGCCGGGCCGTGATCGTCCGCAGAAGTGACAGCGTGGCCCCGGCGGATCAGGCGGCGGCCGCCGGAGCGGCGTCGGCGGCCGCCCTCTTGGTGGTCGGCGACGGGTACGGCCGCGCGAGCGACTGGTACGGCGGCCCCGACGGGATGACGAACGGCCCCGTACCGGTCGCCTCGATCACGCGGGACGACGGCGAGGAGCTGATCAAGACGATCAGGACCTCCGGGAAGAAGAGGACCAAGCTGACGGTCGAAGCCCATCCCGCGCCGGAGTACCTGTACGACCTGGCCGACTACCACCAGGGAGGAGTCCCCGCAGACCCGTCCGCCGCGACGGACCCGGGCAGCCTGGCCCGTATCGACAACACCTTCGCCCCACCGGCCGGCAAGCAGATCTACGAAAGCCGCGAGGACAGCCCCTCGTACGAGCACTGGCCGGCTGCCTTCCCGTACGCCGTGTTCGGAGTAACGCGCGTCGCCCCGTTCCCGAGGGAGCCGGTCCCCGCGGGGCACCGCACCGACTGGGTGTCCGCCGGAAACGGTGTCGCATGGCAGCAGTACGGGTCGATCGACGGCTGGGACACCTTCACCGACATCACGGGTTACCGGCCGCGCAGCACACAGAACGAACACTGGTTCGGCCCCATCACAAGGCCCCGCATGGTCAGTTTCGAGGTGCCGCACCGCGTCGGCAACGCCATGGGCGGACAGGTCGCGGGTTTCGGCGACGGAGGTTCCGCCCACAGCGGCGACACCCGGTGGATGTCCCGGAGCTTCGCGCTCTACCAGGGGGACAAGCTGCTGACACAGAACGGGCCGCGACCCGACTTCGGGGTGGGCGACCTGGCCCCGCAGCGGCTCCCGTATCGACTCGTCGCCACCACGCAGGGGAACACCGAGCTCACCCCGTACTCCACCACCACGCGCACCGAATGGAGCTTCCTGTCAGGAGAAGCCGACAACCAGGCCATCCCGTTGGCCCAGCTCGACTACGAAACGGAGCTGAACCTAGCCGGACGGGCCGGACACTCGTCGGTCCTCGCCGTGAAACCCGTCGTGGTGGGCAGTGACGCCGCCGCGGACGCCGTCGCCTCGCTCACGCTGGAGGTGTCCTACGACGACGGCGCGTCCTGGCGAGCGCAGGCCCTGACGAAGACCGACGGCACCTGGCGGACTCGGCTCCACGCGCCCGCCCGCGCCGAGTACGTGTCCATCCGCGTCGTCGCCGAGCAGCGCAACGGCGGCGGGGTCAGCCAGACCGTCACCCGGGCCTTCGGCCTCATATAGCCGCGCGAGCGGCCGGAGTCCTTCGAAGCACCGGGCTCCGGCCGCTCCCCGGCAGATGCACACGCCCTAGCTAGGTGTATCGATCGACTTCAGCACGATGGAGGTCGTCGTTATCGGTACGTGCCACGAGTTGGTCAGCGACATCATGGCCACCCAGTTCGGTGTGCGGCTGCCCGCCGACCCGGGACGCGACGTCCTGCCCTCCGGCCACCTCCGCGAGCAGGCAACCGTGAACTGAGCGCAACCTGCGGCTCCTTGGGGAAGTGGATCGCGACGTCGACCATCGGAGGCGCCCGGTCGATGGAGTGCCGGGGTCTTCGCGCGGAACGAGGGCAGGCCAACTATGCTGTCAGCCCCCCGATTTGCGGTGCGATTTGGATCACCGCGCTTACATGTAGCGTACGCTACTTACACCTACACTTGCGGGTGCGGATCACGCCGTCCGGCACGGATCCGGCTCGCCTTGTCGGATCGTCCAGCCGTGCGCGAGGGGCGGAGGCCGGGGGAGGCGCCCGTTGCGCAAGGACGGGCTGACGGAGAAAGGGCAGGGGACGTGACAGAACCGCTGGAGAAGCGCGTGGAGAAGGCGATGGCCGAACTCCAGGCTGCCCAGGCAGCGATGGAGCGTACCGAGCGTGAGCTGAGACAGGTGTCGTTCGCCGTTCTGTCCTCCGACCGGGCTGTGCGGGCCACGGTGGGCCCCCAGGGTGAGGTGACCGCACTCGACTTCCTGGACGACAAGTACCGGGACATGTCGCCCCAGGAGCTGGCCGCCAGTGTCCTCGAAGCGATCAACGCGGCCCGTGTGAAGGTGAATCGGCACGTCATGAAGGCTTTGACACCGTTCACTCAACCCAGCGACAGCATGCCTGAGTTGGAGGGCTTTGATGTGGACTGGGGAAACATTTTCGGCCCCGAGGTGCTGGAGGACGACGGAGACGACGCGAACGAGGCCGAGAACAAGCCTGGCTGGCGCGATGCCCTGGAGGAGGACTGACGGTGGGTGATACATACCGCTTCGACCCCCAACTCGTTGAGGCCGCGACGGATGAGCTCAAGGGCGTGAAAGCGCATGCTCGGGCGATGATCGAGGAGTACCGTGATCGCGTCGCCGAGACGTTCGACTGGCCTGGCACAGTGGGTGACATCGCGGAGCAGGGCAGGAAGAGCGAGCAGCAGGAACGGCAGTACACCACCAACACCACGCTGGCGCTCGTACAGTCGGTGAACGCCGTCATCGACGCGACCCTCGACATGGTCCAAATGGTGAAGGACACGCGCGATTACAACCTTGAGGAAATCGCTAAGACCGGCAACCGTTTCGACACGGACGGTTTCCACGGCGATAGCGGTACCTCGGGATCTGGGCGGCGTGGCGGTTGATCTGGAGTACGGGACGTCGTCGGCTGCTTCCGCGTTGTGGCGGAGGCAGCTGTGTCGTCATGTCCGTATGTGTTAGCGGGTGATCGTCGATGGCTTTTATGTCGGATAACCCTCTGGATAATCTCCCGCAGTGGGTGCGTAATCTTTTCTTTCTTTTGACGGGTGAGCTGCTTACTGACGCCAATTCGGTGAAGGCGTATTTCGATCGTCTGCCCTATGTGGCGTTGGGGCGGGAACTGAATGCGTTGCGTGGTCAGCTGGCCAAGGCGGGCGATGATATCGCCAGGGCTTTGCCTGATGAGGTGGGGAGGGCTTACCGGCGGGCGGTGGGTCCGCTCATCGGTGAGGGCGGCCAGGATATTCTGCGTGATTTTGCTCGTTCTCTGGATGAGATTGCGGAGAATCGCCGCAAAGCGTCCACGAGTATTTTGAAGGCTCAGTGGGACATTGTTGCGGAGCTTGTCCGGCTCGCGATTGAGATTGCTTTCCTGACGCTGCTCTCGTATTTCACGGGTGGTCTGTCGGCCAGTCAGATTTTTCTGGCGAAGCTGCGTTCGCGTCTTGTGCTCCTTCTGACCGTGAATCGTCTGCTGAAGTCTCTGCATGTCGCGCCGTCGTTGACCGAGGCGATCGATGAGATTCTGCAGTCGATTGCCGTGCAGGTGGCGTTGATGAAGTTCGGTCCGGACGGGCGCCGGCCGCGTGGTCTTGATGGCAAGGATATTTATCTTTCTGGCTTGACCGGTTTCCTGGCGGGTGGGCTCACGAGTCTTGTCGGGAACTTTGGCAAGAATGTTGTTGATGGTTACAAGCTGAATTATTTGAAGATTGGTGATGATTTCAAGCCCGGTCCGGATGGGCTGGGTGGTGTGGGTCGTCTGACCGGGGGGCCGCATCACAGGCCGGGTCCTGATGGCAGTCCGGGGGCGGAGGTGAATCGGCTTCCTGATGGGAAGTCGGGTGGTGGTCATGGGCTGGGCGGGGGCCTGAATTCGTATTCTGGCGGTCCGGGGCGTTTTCCGGATTCCTATAATTTCCGGCTCGGCCCGAATTCGTGGCGTAATGGCCGGGTGTGGCAGTACAACACGGACCGGCCGTGGGCGTTGGGGGGTTATTACGGGCTGAAGGGTACGGACGAGTTTTTTGCGGCGGGTGTGGGTGAGACGGCTGCGGAGGTGCTCGTCAATGGTGCTTTCTATGGGGACTGGTCGTGGCAGTGGCACACGTTCCTGGGCGCGGGCCTGAGTTCTTTTCCTGAGGCGGTGTTCAGCGGTGCCGGTGTGAATGGTGGTGCCCAGCTGCGTGGTGTGATCGACAGGCTCACCGGCGGGTTCCGGGGCCATTCGGGCGGTGGGCCGGTCACCGAGACGGGCAAGGGCTCGGACGCCGGCAAGGGCACCGACGCGGACACGGGCAAGGGCTCGGGCGCGGGCGTGGATGTCGACATGCTTGGTGATCCTCCGCCGCCGTATGTTCCGGGTGGGCTGCTGCCTGCGACGGAGAGTCTGCCGCCCTCGTCGCTGGTGTCGCCGCCTCCGTCGTCGTTGTCGCCGTGGCCTGCGCCGTTGTTGCCGTTGTCGTCGGTGCCGGACGGTTGGTCGGTGGCCGGTGGTGAGGGTGAGTTGTGGGGGCATTTGCTTGGTGGGTCCGCGGGGGTGCGGGAGCGGCTTCTGGTTGATCTTGCGGCGTTGCGGGGTTCGGCGGAGCCGGGGCCGGTTGAGGTGGAGGTCCGTGAGCATCTGCATGAGCGCTTGACGGGCGGGCCTGACGGGCTTGTGGGGTCCGGGGTGCGGGTAGTGCCGGTGGGTGAGGGCCCGTCGGTGCTGGGTGATGCCGAGGAGGTCCGCCGGGCGCTGGACGGGCTGGGTGTCCCGGTCGTGGTGGACACGCCGCCGGTCGCAGGGGCCTCGGGTGCGCAGCGCGTGGTGAATGGACCCGATACCTCGGATGTCTCGGACTCCGGTGCGGCTGGTGCTGCCTCGCCGTTGGACGTGCGTGGTGGTTCGGGTACCGGTGTCGGGCCGGGTGTGACGGGCGGGGCCGGGGGTGTCGTGCAGCGTCCTGGGCCGGTGGAGTCACCGCCGGCCGGGGTCGTGCCGCAGGGCTCGCCGTCTGTGGACGCCGACGCCCCCTCGCCCTTGGATGAAGACGGTTCGCCCTTCCCGGGTGGGGATGGTTCGCCCTCTCCGGTTGTCGGCACCTCGTCTTCGGATGGGGATGGTTCGTCGTCTCCGGGTGTCGACGCTGTCCTGGGTGAGACGGGCGCTGCTGGCGGGGCTTTTGGGGCGGGTGCTGCTGGCGAGTCGTTGGTGAGGGTGGTGGTGTCGCCGGGGCCGTTGCCGTTGCCGGGTGTGGGGTCGGCGGGGGCGTCGGAGTTGCTTGATCTGGTGGGTGCGGATCAGGTGGTGGTGCTTGGGCCGGTGGTGCAGGACGGGGTGGGGCGTGTGGTGCGTCCTGCTGTGGAGTTGTTGCGGGAGGGTCCGGAGGCTGCGGTTCGGGTGCGGCCGTTGGCTGGTCCTGTGGTGGCGCCGGGTGGTGGCGGCGCCCGGGATGTGGAGGCCGGTGCCGGCGGTGCTGCCGGTGCTGTTGGTGATGTTGCCGGGGGTCAGGCTGGTAGGGGTCTGGCGGGTGTGGTGTTCCCGGGCGCGGATGTGTTGTTGCCGTTGGCTGATGCTCTGGGTGTGGTGCCGGAGTCGGTGGTTCGTCTTGTTACGGAGAGTCCGGGGACGGTTGACGGGAACCCGGCTGATCCGGTTGATCCGGCTGGGGCTTTGCGGGTGGCTGGTGAGGGGGCGCCGGGTTCGGTTCCGGGGCTTGACAGTGCGGGGTCTGACGGGTTGCGGCCTGTGACGCAGTCCGGGTCCTCGTTTGAATCCAGTCCTTTGGTGGTGTCGGGGTCTTCAGCGTCGTCCGGTTTTGAGGGTGAGCCGGCCAGGGATGTGTTCCTGGAGTCGGGCGGCGGGTTGGACGCGGATGCTGTTCCGCTGCCGGACTCGGCTGTGCCGGTGCCGTCCGTGTTTGCCGCGACCGCGACCGAGCCGGTGTCGGTGTCGGGTCGGGTGGCGGTGCGGTCGGCCGGGGGGCTCATTGAGACGGTGGATGGGGCACCGGTGCCGGTGGAACGGTTGCGGCGCTTGGTGTCTGAGTCTGCGGCGGGGCCGATGGCGGGGCGTGTGGTGGAGCGGTTGACGGTGTCGCAGCCGCCGTCGGCCGACAATACGCCGCAGGGCCGGGACCGTATGGCGTTGCTGGGGCAGAACACATTCCGCCATGTGCGTACCACCTCCACGTCCGAGCCTGCACCCGCGTCCTCTTCCGCACCTGCGCCCGCGACCAGTCGTGCACCCGCGTCCACGTCCACTCCTGCAACCGAGCCCGCGTCCACACCCGCACCTACGTCCACTCCCGCACCCGCACCTGCGCCCGACGCCGCCTCCGCGTCCGCTGCTGCATCTGTGTCTGGGCGGTTTGTGTTCTCGGGTGGGTCTGTGCCGTTGCCTGGTGGAGGGACTGGGCGGGGTGTGGATGTTTTTGTGGGGCACGGGACGTCGCGGACGGTGGTGTTGGGGACGGACGATCCGGATCGTCCGACGGTGCGGGTTTCGGGTCCGCAGCTGGGGCGGTTGTTGTTGTCGTGGGGCGCGGGAGGGCCGGATTCCCGCTGGGTGTTGTTCTCGTGTGAGACGGGGCGGCAGCCTGCGGTGGCGGGTTTGCCGGTGGCTCAGCATGCGGTGAATGTGCTGGGGGACGGGCCGGTGGTGTGGGGTCCGACCACGGCGGCGGGGACGGCGCGGGGTGCCGATGGTTCGGTGCATGCGGTGCTGGCGGAGGGGGTGGACGGGCCGGGGCGGTTGCGGATGTTCACTGCCGAGCCGGCGGATGAGGCGCTGGATGATTTGGCGCGTGTGGTGCGGTTGCATCAGGGGGCGGGGCCGGCGGACGGGTTCGCGCGGACTCGGACGTTGCAGCAGGTGCGGACGGTGCGGGAGGTGTTGGATGATCCTCGGGCTGAGCGGAGTGTGGAGAATCACCGGCTGCTGGCGGGGCTGGCGTTCGTGGATGGTCTGCGGTGGCGTGATGCGCGGGTAGCGGCGCGTTACGGGGATGCGCGGATGACGGCGGATCTGCTGCGGCGGATGGTCCGTGACTACCGTGGTGTGGCCGGGTCGGGGAGTGGCCCGGTCGGGGTTGGTGTGTCGGGTTCGGGGGCGGAGCCCACGGTCGGGGAGTACCGGGCGTTTTTGGACGCGGCGGAGAGGCTGTGGGAGGAGGCGGGGGCGGACGCGACGCTGGATGCGTTGTTGCCGCCGGTGTCTGTTCTTTCGCCTGATCATCTGGTGTCGCCGGGTGATGCGGCGGGGCTGGCGGTGGCGCCGTCGGCGCGGGTGGTGTGGTCGCTGTCCGACACCCCGCTCCCCCTCGCGCAGCTGGGGCTGAATGCCGAGGACACCGCCGAACTGACACGCCGCATACACAACCCGCAAACCACGGGGCACGTCCTGGACGATCCCGGCCAGGACGTGCCACCTCCACACGGGCCCGCCCACCGGCCCGGATTGGCCAACACCGTACATGCGGACGACACGGCCTTCCGGCGGCTTCCCACACCGGCGGACGGCAACAGTCTCTTCCAGGCACTGCTCGACACCGCGCGCAGCCAGGAGGTGCCGCCCGCCTGGGCGGCGCGGAGCATCGCCGGACTGCGGTCGCTGCTGCGCGAGAGGCTCACCGATTCCGAACTGGCCGCCACCGCGGACCAGGTGCTGGGCGATCCGGTGCTCGCCGTGGTGGACCAGTTGCGGATGGCCGCCTTCAACGCGGAGCGGGACCCGGACGAGAAGACCCGGATCCTCGACGAGTGGAACCGGATCGCGCAGACGGTCGTCGCCGACGGCAACCCGGTCGAGTGGCAGCGGATCCTCCACGAAAGCCCCTATCCGGAACTGGCCCAGGTGGCCCCTACCCCGGATGACGCCCGGCGCCTCGGCTCCGGAGGGCTGCTGGCCGCGGCCGCCGAGCGGCCGGGGCTGTGGTCGTCCCCCTTCGCCGGCCTGCTCCCCGAGGCGCTGGTGCACACCCTGGACCTGGATCTGCGGATCGTGGGCCCTGACCCGCACACGCCGGGCAGCATCCGTGTCACGTTCTTGCATCCGGGCGGCCGCGGCGGCACCCTCCACCTCGCGCACGACGGCACCGACCACTACGACGGCCTGATCCCCGTCGAGGCCCTGCCCACCGAGGGAACGCCGCCGCCCTCCGCCGCGGACCAGTCCGTCCCGGACCAGTCCGCACCGGATCAGCACGGCGCCACGCCCGCCCCGGACTTGGTGCGTGACGAGGGCGGCGACCGTGACACCGAGACCCCCGACCGGGGCGACCCGGTCCCGCTGGAAACCCAGCTGGAGCGCTACCGCCCGGCACGGCTGATAACCGGTCGCGACGTCACTCCGCCGGGCCCGCCACCGCGCACCGTCACCTTCGAGGACGGCAGCCGACTGCCGGCCGCCCTCATCAGCCCCGACGCCGACCCCCTCGAAGGGGACGACGGCAGTCCGCAGACCGCGCCGACCGGTCTCTTCACCGGCCTGGGCGCCGTCACCCTGCGCTCGCCCGAGCGGGTCGCCGAGGAAATCCTTGGGCAGTTGCCGGCGGACGTGCGCGCCCAGTTCGACGAGGCGGAGCTGCTGGGCCTGCTGAGAGAGCAGCCCGGTGCCTTCACCGCCCCGCGCGGTGCTCGGTTCGTGGGGCGGGAGAAGTCCGGTGTCGCCCACGAGATGACGGTCGAGGCGGTCCCGTACCACCGCTGGGAGCGTTTCTCCGACGTGAACGGCACCGCCATCCGCATGATCACCCAGCAGGCCGTGATGTCCGGTACGGGCGGTGGGCGCACGGTCGGCTTCGGGCGCCGGTTCGGCTTCGGATTCACGGTGGCGACACCGATCAGCTTCCTGGTGCGGGTCAGTGCTTCGCTGGGCTGGCTCCGCAAGACCGGATACAACCTCGCCACCCAGGCGGTCAACCAGTTTGAGTACCGGACGCAGGAGGGGTCGCACCTGCACCTGGACGACGTGCATTACCGGGTGCGCGTGGTCCGGGTCACCGAGGCGCCGAAGACCGGTGGCCGGAACAGCGGGACCGAGTCTCCCGAGTCGGGCCCCCGCTGGGAGCGCCGCCCGGTGCACCAGGCGGAGTTCGCCGTACGGGACGGGCTGAGCTGGCGGCTGCCGGACGTCCTCACCGTGCCCAGCGAAGGACTGCGCAGGGCACCCGAGTCGCTCACCTTCCCGGATGGGGTCGAGTCGCGGGCCGGTGGAGCCATCGCACTGCACCTGACGGACCCGCCCGAGGACCTGGCCCTCGCCATCTCCGGAGCCCGGCCGGGTAGTTCGGCCCACCGCACCCTGGTCTCCTTCCTCCGGCCGGGCCGGCTCCTCGGGCTGTACGGGCGGCTCTCCGGAGAGGTCAGCGGGCCCGAGCTGACCCGAGGGCGCGGTCAGCGTCCGTTGGGGCACCTCATCGTGGAACGGTCCATACCGCACCGGGCCACCCTGGTCGCCGAGTCCGTCAAGGCGGAGTTCCGTGACACGACGCAGACCACCTTCAAGAACGAACGCGGTCACGCCCGCGAGACGCTGCTCGGCGTCGAAGTCGCCACGGGCCCCTCGCAAATCTGGCCCGGCCCGGAGGTGGACGTACGCCTCCGGGCCGGGCCGGTGGGCCGGTTGGACCTGGCCGCCGGGCGAACCCACCAGGTCAGCGTCGACGCGACCCGTAAGGTCATCGGCCGCGTACGCAACCAGCCGATCGCGCTCTACCGGGTGGAACGCACCATCATGGTGCGCGGGGCCGGCCAGCCGCGCTCCGCTGCCCGTCCCGTCCGGGTGGTCAGCCTGGACTGGATGACCACCCAGGACGCGCGCCGACTGGCCGGCTGGGACAGCCGTTCGCCGGGGCAGGCCGGTCCGAACCCGGAGGCCGAGCCGCCCGCGCCGTGGTACCTGACTCGGGAGGACCCCGTCCACCTGGGCGGCCAGACGCGCGTCGAGGGCTTCCGGCCGGTCAACGCGTCGAACAATCCGCTTCCGGACCGTGAACAGGAGGGGCAGGAGTCCTCCTCGTGGCAGGACCACGACGGACAGCCCGGCATCGCCAATCCCCAGGACCCCCGCTTGAAGGCGTTCGCGGACAGCGTCCTCGACGCCCTGCACGCTTTGTACCCGATGCTGTTCGTCCCGCCGTCCATGCGGGAGCATCCGCGACTGGCCAGGTTCTGGTACGGCGACAGCCGGGTGCGGACCGGTCTGGACAACGAGCGGCAGGTGCGCGAAGCCCTGAACGGCTCCACGCTGGAGAAGGTCCTGGACGTGCTGCAGACCACCGGGATCCCGGTGATGGTCGTCGAGGACGGCAAACTCCGCCGTGGTCACCACACGGTGATCCTGAAGGTGAGGCTCTCCGACCGGCGGTACGAGACCTCGATGACTGAGAGGACGGTGCGTGCCGGGCTGGTGGGCACGGAGGTCGCGGGGCAGGGCCAGCAGGCGTCCAGCGCCCTCTCCGGCGGGTCCGAACTGGGTGTCTCGGCGCGCAACCACGACGACGACGCCGAGGCCGGGGCGCCGGAGCACAGCGGATTCGGCGTCTTCGGCGCGCGGTTCGGCCGGACCGTCCGAAAGGGCGGCCGCAGCTCGGTCACGTCCGTCCACGACCACCTGGTGAGCTTGGAAGGCGCCCATCTGTTCAGTTACCGGGTGGAGCTGACCGCGTCCTTCGAGGGGCACCGCCGCCCGCGCGGCTGGACCCGGATGGTCACCGTGGGCATGCTCGGTGCGGGTCTCTTCGTCAGCAAGGTCCACGAGCGCCCCCTGTTCAGCGAGGGCGGCGAAACGATCGGCCGCGTGGAACTGTCCGTCCCCATGGCACACAGCTCCGAGCGGTACGCACCGGCAGGCACCCCGCCCGCGGAACCGGCCCCCGCACCCGCGGACTTCTCCGCCGCGGAGGCGGAGCTGCTGCTCGACGGCAGTCTCACGCAGAACACCGACTCGGACGACCAGCGGCTCACCGATCAACTGCTCAGAGCCCCGCACGTGGTGGTCAGCGTCGAGGGCGGAGAGGAGCGTCAGCGGCTCGTACAGGACGCCTCCGAACGAGCCTCGGGCAATTCCTGGCATGCCAGCGCGCCCGGCTCCCCGGTCCGTACGGCATTGCGCAGGGCGATGGCGAACCTCAGCATCGCGGGTCAGCTCGGCCAGTACCTGGGCCCGTTCGGCTCCCGTGTCACCGGACTCCACGGTGCGGGGCCCCTCCAGGTCCACTACTTCAAGGCCGCGATCCGCGGTGAACTGCACAACCTGCGCGTCCAGAGCGACCCGAAGCAGGCCAAATTCGAAGCCACCCTCGGCTACGACCACCGGGTCGCCGGCACCGAGAGCGACACGTCCCGCGCCACCGTCGGCTTCCAGGGCGCCCACCGGCCGCTCGAGCACGTCTCCGGCCAGGAGACGGCCGCCATCGGCAACCATGGTGTGGCACCGCAGTACGCCTGGGGCTGGGGCGGTGTCACCTCGCGGACCGTCAGCCGGGGACGCAGCAACATCCTGTCCTACGCGGGGCGTACGTACCTGGTGGTCGCCGACGTCGTCGAGTCCCTCGCGGTGAGGGACCGCTGGACGGCCGCGATGGGAACCGTGGGGACCCGTTCCGGTGCAGGTGTCAGGTCGGTGGCCGGGCGGCTCGGTCGCACCCTCGACCGAGGCCGGGCCGCCGTCGCAGCCGGAGCCCAGTACATCCGCGACGCGGTGATGTTCCATCTGCCGATGCGGGACGCCATCGAGGCCGGCCTCGCCCCGGACGGCCTGGGCACCACCACCCCCTCCGCCCTCGGCGGCGGCTACCGCGTCCCCGCTCTCCTGGACCGGCGCTTCCTCACGCATCCCAGCGGCCGGCTCGACGGCAGCCCGATCGTTCCCGTGCTGATGGAGCAGCTGCGGGAGATCGGGGTGCCCTCGCACGACCGGGAACAGATCCTGCAGCGGCTCTCCCCGGACTTCCTCCGCGCCCATCTGCAGCAACTGGTGACCGAGGGGGTGACCCTGCCGGTCCGCTACCGTGCCTGGTCCCGCCCCCACCACCTGCCGGTCGGTGGCAGTCCCGGACAGATGCAGTTCAAGCTGACCCCGGTCACCACCACCGTGGAGCGGCTGCGCACCGGCTTCGAGCTGGAGGACTACCGCACCGCCGGCCGCGACGCCTCCGACGCCGCATACCAGGACCACGGCACCCTGGTGGCGTACGCAGGTGGCCATCGCCCCGCCGAGAGCGGCGTCCTGGCCGTCAACCCCGCCCTCCAGGGCGCCGCGGCACACCAGCGGTCGACCACCCGGGGTGAGACCGCCGGCGCCAGTTCCTCCCCCAACCTGGTCACCACCCAGGCGCTCGGTGAGATCGTCACGACGTACGTCCTGACCGTCACCATGACGGACGCGGCCGGCGACCGGCTCCCCCCCACCGCCAGTGCCACGGTCGGCAGCGTCAACGAGTACGTCCCGATCGGCCTGCTCACGCCGGACGGCGACGGCGCGGACGGCGCCCTCACCGAGCAGGAGGTGCCCACACCGGAGCGAGCCGTGCGGATGCTGACGGCGACTCAGACGGACCAGAGCAGCATCGACGCCTGGCGTCTTCCCGTGGGCGACCCGGCGAGCGGCCGCCCCGACCCGGACGTGCTGCCCTTCGACGACCGGCTCGGTACCGGATTCGTCGCCATGGACGTCCTCGGCGCGTCCAACGTGCGGGACGCCCTGACCCTCGCCACCGCCCGCGCCGACGGTCTCCACGCACCCGGCGAGGAGCGCGGGAAGCGCTACACCGGTGACGATCTCGCCGCGCAGGTGCGCGCCGCCCGCCGTACCTCGCTCACCGCCCTCGGCACCGCTCCGGCCCAGTCCCAGCACGACGTCACGGCTCAGGTCAGCCTCTCCTCGGGCCTGCGCGAGTCCCTCGGTGCGAACGGCTCGCCGCTGCCCGTCCAGGCGTCGGCCGAGCTCCTGGGCCAGTTCCACACCGCGAACTCCCGCCTCTACGCCAGGATGCACCGGCGCGGGGCGCGGCTGCTCGCGGTGGAGAACGCCCCGCGCATGGAGAACATGGATCGTGCGAGGACCGCCGACGGGTTGACGGTCGGCATCCTCGACAACATCGACAGCGCCGGGGGTGCCACGCCGTTGGTGGGCGCCGACAGCGTGGCTGCCACGGTGCCGTTGGGAGCCACGAACGACGGCACGGCCGCCAACGCGACCGTAGACACCATGCTCGGCATCCACCGCATGGCGGTCGCCGCCCGCAGCATGCTCTTCGCGGTGCCCGTGCGCTGGCTCGCGGTGGTCGAGGCCGAGCACCGGATCACCCACGGCCGTCCGCTGCGGTGGTTCGGCACGGGCGGACGCGGACGACGCGCGGCCGAGGCCGAGACCACCGCTCTCATCTGGCTGCGCGAGGACCTCGCCCGGGACTACGGCCTCGTGGACGACACGACGTTCCCCACCGAGGTCGCCGACGCGTGGGACGCCATGGCCAAGGCCGCGGCCGACCTCGCCACGGCCGAGAAGCGCTACTTCGACGCACGGGCACGGACCCGCGACACCTGGCTCGACCTGAGCGAGGAGGAACAGGCAGCGCTCGGCGGCCCCACGGTGTTGTCACAGGACATGTCCGCCTCCCCGGCCGTCACAGCCTGGCAGGCGGCCCGCGACGAGGTACGCCGCTGGGAGCAGCGACTCGACGACGCCGCCGCGGACCATCACCGGCTGTACCTCGCCGCGTCCCGGCTGACCGCCCACCATCAGGGCTCGCCCCTGGTCCCGGTGCCGGACGCTCCGCAGGAGTACACCAAGCCGATCTGGCCGACCGAGGCACCCGAGCCGTACACGATCACCGCCGGCGACCCCACCGCCCGGCGCGCCCTCACCTCTCCCGACGGCATCACCGTGCGCGAGCTGTACGAGGTGCCGCACGACGGCGCGTCGTTCTACCACGCGCTGTTCGCCGCCGCCTCGGTGCGCGGCAGGCTGCCCCACCTGCTCGGCACCGACCTCGCCGACCGCTTCGTTAACGCCCCCGGCGACCCGGACGTCACCGCGGAGGCCGTCGACGCCGCCCGGAACCGCCTCGCCCGGGCGCTGGGCGAGGACGGCAACGAGGACCTCGTCGAGGCCCTTGCCCTGGACGCCACGGACACCTTCACACAGGACGAGATCGACGCGGCGGGTGTGCGGTTCACCCCGGCGGAGCAGGCCGAGTTCGACACCTTGGGCCGTCTCCCGCAGAACTTCTGGCCCACGCCGGAGCAACGGATCGGGCTGGCCGTGGCGGCCCTGTCCCGGCCGTTCGCGCCCGAGCCCCGGCAGGGCGCCGCACAGAGCCAGGGCGACAGGTCCGCCCCTGCCGTCGGCCGCGCCGGCGACCACGGCGGCGCCGACCTGCTGCCCGCGCTCGCCGCCCGGGTGATGGGCACCCCGGTGACCGTGGTGACCGGCGAGGGCCGCGAACAGCTCTTCCTGCCGCACGGCACCGATCCGGCCACCGTCGATCCGGCCGCCGACCCCGTCCTCTTCTTCGCCAAGGGCTTCTTCCAGGCCGCCCTGCCGCCCGGCACACCGGCCCCGACCACCACCGCGCTCCCGGCCCCGGTCACGGACCCCTCCGGTACGGAGACGGAGAACACCGCTCCCACAAGCGCCGCGCCCGCGAAGCCGCACGTGCACCGCAGCCACGCAACGCCGCCCTGGATGCCGCCCAAGGACAGCACCGCCCCGCGTTACCGTGTCGACCGCCACGGCGTCCTCACCGCACCGGACGGCGCGACCTACACCCAGGGCGCTGTCACCGGCCGCGGCAACGGCTTCTTCGGCGCGCTCTCCTCGGCCCTCCTCCACGCGGCCGGACAGCCGGGACGGGACAGCGGCGAGGCGGCACGCCTGCGCGTCCGCGCCGACATGCCGCCCGCCCAGCTGATGCGCCTGAACGGCCTCCCCGGCGACCCGGGCCGGCGCGACGCGCTGTTCAACCCCCCTCCTCTGCGCGTCGAGCCCGGCGCGCCGGCACCGAGCGCCGACGCCCTTGAAGGCCATCTGCGCCGCCATCTCGCCACGGCACCGTGGAGTCCCGACGCAGACCAGGCGGTGGCCGAGTGGGCCGCCGCCGCGACCGGCACCACCGTCACCCTGATCGAGGAGAACGGCACCGCCCACACCTACCCAGGCCCGTCCGCCGACGCCCCCCACCTGCGACTGCGGCGCAGGGGCGGCGACTTCGTCCCTCTGATCATGCTGACCCCGGCTCCGGAACTGAGCGCGTCTCAGACGACGGGCACCGGTATGACGGGAGCGCAGACCGGCAGTCCGGGCGACGCGGGGCTGGTCCCGCCGTCTCCGCCCGCGCCGGAGCAGGACCCCGCAAGTGTGCCGGTACCCGCGTCCACCGTGTCGTCGGCAGACAGTGAGGTGCGCGATCTCCAGGGGGCGGATTCAGACGGGGAAGAGGCGTTCGAGCTGTATCTCCTGTCACCGTCGCCGCGGTCAAAGGCGTCGCGCTCCGCCGACGACTCCGGGGCCCCGTTCTGGACTACTGAGGGGTGGCTGAACACGGTGTTCGGTCCCCAGCAGCGCACCGTGCCGGGTGCCCGGCTCCGGGAGACGTCCGAGGCTCTGTACGAACTCGTGCGAGAGGCGTCGGGTTCGCAGTCGACTCCGCAGGCGTTGCGCAGCGGTCTGATCCGCGTCACCCGCCGGGTGCTGCATATGAGCAGTGCGGCCGGTCCGGGAGCTATGGACTTCCATCTCCTCGGCTCGCTGGCGCTTGACGCTTCTTCAGACGACTTGGAGAGCACGGAGAACCTGGCTCGGTACTTCATCGAGAGGCAGATCGAGACCGAGCGGGACGCTCTCGGCGAGGCGACGCTTTTGCGTGGAGACGACGGGAGGGTTGTCGGGCGTGACTACACCGGCGCTCAGGGGCCCGCCCCTAAGCTGGATTCTTACCGCATGCGGGGTCGGGGCCGCGTCGTCCAGCAGCCTGCTCCTTGGGACGAGGCGTATCTGGTCGTGGGTACGGCGCAGGGACGTGCTGTCAGGATCGTCACGCCGGGGCGGACCTTCTGGACAGAGTCTCCCGATGAGCTGGCCATGCTCATCTCCTACGATTCCCGGCGGCCCCGCAACGCGGACGTCGTGCTGATGCTGCCTTCTCCGTTCGCCGCGGCGGTCGCTCCTCTGGTTGCCGGGACGACGGGCCGTCAGGTCTGGTATCCGAAGGTTGCGGCCGACGTGGTCACGCATCCGACGGCCGGCACCCGCCACCTCATGCTGGATGTGAACGCTGGCTACACGGGTGAGAGCTGGGCCTCAGTCGAACCGGTGGGTCGCGGTCTGCCAGGTGCCAGCGACTTCAGTAGGGACAGTGGGTCCGACCCGGACAGCGACGACGAACAGCTCAGCAGCGATGGCGACGCCGAGTTCGAGCGCCTCGCCGACCAGGCTGTTGCGGCACGGATGATCGAAGGTCGCCGTGCCCGGCCGTTGACGACCCGTGAATACAACGTTATCGACAGGCGTGGTGCCGGGGTTTTGTTCACCCCGCCACTTTCCACGGACGTGGGCGAGGTCCGGGCCGACGACGGAGCAGACCCCGATGAGCCCGCGCTGGTCCTGCCGTACCAGGATCGCGGGGATGTCCGTATGGCCGACCGGCCGCCGCTGTACATCTCGGCGGACCGGACGCTGGCGACGCTCGTGACCGAGGACGGCACCCCGGTTCGGAGCCAGCAGGTGTACGCCACGCGTACGGCGATCGCACGTTCGTCGGCGCAGCTGGCCGCGGCCGGGGCGGGAGTGCGCCTCAAAGCCGACGAGTCGGTGGGCGTGATGTTGCCGCGGGAGGACGGTTCGTTCGGTGAGCCTCTCTTCCTGGTGGAGCCGGAGTTCCTGACGGCCTCTGGAGGGTCGGAGCACGCCTTCACGCGGGACTTCGCCCAGATGGTGGCCGGAGGGCAGACCGCGCCCCTGTCCCACATCGTCTTCCGGGGGCCCACCGGCGGTGCGATTGCCACTGCCCCGGTGAATGGGCTGCACGGCCGAGAGGTCACCGGCACTCATCACTTGGCCGATGCGCTGACGGAGGTCGCCGAAGGTACTCGCGCCGCAGGTGGTGTCACGCCGCGCTGGGCCGCGGGTCAGACGGGCCGGGACCTTCGCGTCACCGGCGGAGTGGTGGGTGCTCCCACTCCGGGCGTGCGTTATGGCCGTGCCCTCAGTTACGAGCCGCAGGACAACCCGCTGCGCTTGCGTCTGGCCTCGGCCGCGCAGCGTGCTGGGGTCAATGAGTATGCGTGGGCGGAGGTGGGCGAGGGGTACCTCATTCAGTCGATCAGCAGCATGATGGAAAGCGGCCCGCAGCTTTTCACGCACAACCACGCCAAGCCTGGTGACCGGGTCGGTCCTCATGCTCCCTACCACTTCGCGCAGGTGGTGCTGGCCAGTGAGGACGGCGCCCACCAGGTCACACTGGAGAACGAGACCCACTCGCGCAGTGAGCTCCCGGCCGAGCTGCTCGACGACGTCGTCGATGAAAATCTCGACCGCTATGGCGAGGACGAACTTCTCCGGATGGCGGAGATGGCCGGCCGACGGGCCGACGAGGCACGGCGTGGTGGTGCGGACGAGGCGGGAAGGGCCCGTCTGGAGAGCTTCGCGCGGGTGGCCAGAGCGCTGGCCGACCTTCACCAGGCGGAGCAGCTCCTCTTCTACTTCGATGAGGAGCGTCCCGAGTACGCGCTGGCGCAGCGGGAGATCGCCGAGGCGCGCTCCCGTGCGAGGGAGCAGATCCGGGCCGCCGCCCCCGTCCTGGACAGCAAGGACCTGTGGTATTTCCGTGCTTACAGCAAGCGGCCGGGAGAGTCGGCGCACGAGGTCAACGCGGAACTGCTGTCGGAGAATGCGCCCGCGTTCGCCAACCCGCTGACGACGGTTGTGGTGCACGGTCATGCTCCGCGCCGGGGCCATAGGATCATCCGGTTCGAGGAACGGCGGCACGCGCTCTCCGACGTTCACGCCGGTACGATCGACGGTCTGGCCCGGACGCTGGCGCGTGTGGGCTGGTGGAACCGGGCTCATGGCCTGCCGATGCCGTCGGTCACCATTACCGGTTACGGCAACCGCTCGCAGTCAAGCGGTCAGAATCGGGCCGATGCTGTCGGCAAGGCGCTCGGGGCCAAGTTGGCCGAAGTCCTCAACGCTTCCCAGGCCGACGTGAGCGGCCCGCGTCTTTCCGTACGTGACTTTGCACTTACGCTTTCTGCCAAGCGGGCGCGTAGCGCAGCCGATCCGGCGCACGGGCGCATCGTGACGGTTGAGATCGACGACCACCGAGCCGTCCCGGTCGAGGTCCCGGAATCATTCGGCCAGACCGCGGTTGCCGGGGAACCGGCCCTGACCGAGGCACCTGCGCCCGAACCGACGACGACCGCGGAAACGGAAGACGCCCGGCCCGCGTCCGAGGAGTCGAGCGCCGCAACCGAGCGCCCCCTGTCCCGTCCGTCCGGACAGACTTCCCAGCCGGCCCCGGAGCGGAGGAACAGCGATGCGCCCCCGTGGGTTCAGGCGCGTATCCGCTACGCCGAGGAGGCAGCCGCCTTCGACAAGCGGCTGGGCGAGTACCTGTCCGAACACGAGGCTGTGGTGGCCGAGTACCGGAAGATGGCGCAAGCGGCGTGGGCGACCGCCCGCCGTCTGCATCCGGGCAGCCTGTCGGTGTTCGGCGACAGCAGCAAGTACAAGGCCGGCGTCGTCGGCAAGTCCCGCCCGGCTCTTACCCGGGTGCTGCAGAGCGGCAATCTGCGGGAGCTTGTGGCGTTCATCTACGAGGGCATCTCCAACGACTTCGTGCCCGACATGCTCGGTGGCCGCGAGGAGCCGAACCCGGACATCGTGGCGGAGCGGCCGAGTCGGCGGCAGCGCGAGACCTACGCGGAGTTCATGCGGCAGGCGCAGGAGATTGCGCAGTCGGCGGACATGCCACCGGCGGAGAAGGAAGCCGCTATCACGGAACTCCAGGCGTCGGTGGTCACTCGTGTGCACCCCGACGACGTACGTCCCCCGTTGAGTGCGGCGGAGCGGCAGATCGCTGTCAACGATCATGGCCTGACGTGGATACCGGCGACGTCGGTGTACGACATCCCGATGAGTGCCGCATTGCAGGCGGACTCCGAGGACTCGGGTGGCCTTGTGGCGACCGGCACCGCCGGAAGCACGCACCGTTTTATGCTGCACGCCGCCCGGATGCGGGAGCTGTGGGGCCTTGACCTTGACCTCGGCCTGATCCGTGCCGGGTCGCTCGCCATCTCGCTGTCCCTGCCGCACCACACCTTCCACGAGGTGATGCGTGGCGCCCAGTTGGCGCTGAACGACGTACCCGACCGCGACCCGGCCCTGGACTACACGGACAACTGGGGCCGGTACTGGAACATCCACCCGTTCAGTGAGGAGGAGTTGCGGGAGAACGTCGCGCGGGACGGCCTGTTCCCCGATGAGCATGCTCAAGCCCTGCTCGACGCACTGAACGCGGCGTCTGGTACGGACGACGCAGAACAGCGCGAGAGTGCCTCGAACGGCCGTGTCACAGTCACGCACCGCCCGGTCCGGGAGGGCGAGCGCGGGTTCGGTGGGTTGCGTGCCGCGCCGTCCGGTGAGGTTCCGGGCGCGGTGGATGGTGGGTTGTTGCCGACTGTGGATCGGGCGGGTTCGGATCCGGCGTTGGTTTCGGTGGTGGAGCCGGTCGAGCCTGTCGGGTCGGGTGCCTTGGTGGCGGATCTGCTTGCACTGCAGGCAGGGGAGTTGTTCGAGGCGCTGGAGGTGATGGCACCGCAGCACCGGCGGTGGCTGGCTACGCACGGCCCCTTTGTGGACGGGGTGCGGAAGTCCTTGCCGGGGGAGTTCCCGCGGGTTGCGGCGCGGTTGCTGGTAGTTGTGCCGGGTGAGGTGTCGCGGCCGGTGTCGGCGCGGCATGAGGCGTATGCGTGGGCGGCGCGGATGCTGCGGGACCGGGAGGCTGCCACGCGGCTGCTCGGGTCGGGGGCGGCGATTGTGGTGCTGCCGCAGGACACGCCGTTGACCGGGTTGAGTTCGTTTGCGCATCTGGCAGGCAAGGTCGATGCCGGGTCCGGTAGGAGTGTCGGCACGCTGCGGGGGGTGACGGATGGCCTGATCGCGGTGGTGCCGGAGGAGAACCTGCTGGGCGAGGTCACTTCTGTGGGCCCGGCTCCGCATATGGCTGAGGGTTATTCGGCGGCGACGCACGAGATTGCGCATCTGCTGCACACGGTTGCTCTGACCGATGCCGACCGGGACCTGGTCAGGGATGTGTATGACGCGAAGAGGAAGGCGGATCTTGAAAGGAGGGAGAAGAGGAGGCGGGGCGAGGAGGTGCGGGGTCCGGACGTGTTGTGGCCGGACGGTGTCAACCAGGATCCGGTGACGGGCGACAACTATTCCTCGGGGAACGAGTACGAGTTCTTCGCGCAGCTCAGCAACGTTTATCTGGGGACCAACCATGGCACGGACCCGGCGACGGGCCGTTCGCGTCACAACGGTGCCGAGTGGGTGCGTGTCCATGAGCCGGAACTGCTGGGATTGCTGGAGCGGTTGTATGGCCCGGTCGGTGAGTCGGCGGCTCCTGCGGAAGCCAACCCAGTGGCGGCGACGGGGGCGGACAACGCGACGTATGAGGCGTTCCGCGACTTCATGAACGGTGTCGCCACCGCCCCCGACACGGCCGGGACGCCGTACGACGCCGCTGTACGGCAGGCCGAAATCGCCCGGGAAGCGGCCGACGGCGACGCCGGACGGCACGCTGGTGCCGACGGCGACCCGGGACAGGACCAACCGCCGCGGACACTCGGCGACTTCCTGCCGGAGGACAAGTGGTGGACCTTCTACATCGACCCCAAGAACCACCAGGCCGCGCTCGACGCCTTCCCGGACGACCCTGGCTCCTACTACGACCACGACCGTTCGCCCGGGTTCCAGCGCGGCATGGTGTCGGCGTACGCCCAGTTCCTCGACGACCCCGACACGGTCGTGACGCCCATGGACTCGACCGCGTACCGGACCATGCACGGGCTGGCCACCGCACACCTCGGGCGGGTGATCGGCTGGTCCGGCGGTGGCGCGACGCAGTTCCCGCTGCGGGGCGACGCCCTCGCCGACGACATCTTCGACGAGCGCATCGGCGACCAGCTGCTGGTCTACGACATGACCAGCCACGACTGGTCCAAGCCGCTGGCCAAACCCCGGCCGGTCACCATCCTGACCCGGTTCCTGCACAACAACCCGTCGCTGGCGACCAACTACGGCAAGGACGCGGCCCCCGATCTGGTCGACACGCTCTTCCAGCAGCACTACGCCCGCGTCTCCGATCCCGACGCCGACGACGCGGTCAAGCTCGCCTCCATCGTCCGCACGATCCGCGCCCTGCACGTGGTCCACCCGTTCCAGGACGGCAACCTCCGGTCCAACGTGCAGATCCTGCTGCCGAAACTCCTGCTGGAACAGGGCCTGCGCCCCGTCGTGCCGGACAACATGTACAGCCTCTTCCAGGGCGGCCACTCGGTACCGCAGATGGTCGACTCCCTGATCCGCAATGGTGCTCTGGACACCGGGGGGCCACGCCCGACGCTGCCCCGGTCCGTCGGGCAGGTCACGGAGGCTGGCGAGACCGAAGCCGGGACGGGTTTCGGGAGCGGTGCTGACACTGTTGCCGGCATCAGTGAGGCAACCGCTTCGGAAGGGGACGCCAAGCTTCATGCCGCGCCCGTAGGGGAGATCAGTACCGAGACCGACACCGGCACCACTGAAGCCGCTCCGGAAGAACCAGTGGCTGAACACCTGGGGACGCTGACCTTCTCCGCGGCCGGCGTGGCGTACGACGCCGCTGTACGGCAGGCCGAGATCGCCCGTGAGGCGGCCGACGCCACGGTCCATGACGCCGAGACGGAGCTGTCCCGGATCGAACAGTCGATCCAGGACGCCCGAGCCCTGCCGACCGCGGAGCAGGTGCGAGAGGCCCGGGTGGCGTGGCGGCAGGCGCGGGCCGAGACGAGGAGCATCGAGCGGATGACGTCGTCCGGTGCGCCCTCGCCGGATCTGGACGCGGCACGGGAACGTGAACAGGCTGCCAGGCGGCGGTGGAGTCAGCTCCAGGAGCGCCATCAGGGCCGCATCACCGCGCTGAGCACCGCACGGGCCGCTCTTCCCGCCGCCCGTGCCGCGGTCGAGACCGCACGCGAGAACCAGGCCCGGGTCTGGCAGTCGACCGGCACTGCGGTGAGCGAGGCCTGGAAGGAGGTGCAGCGCAGGGCACAGCAGGCCGGCACGCTGGATGTCGACACGGCGGGGGAGCCGACGCCGGTGGTCCCGTCGACTCCGTCCAGCGACCGGTCATCGACTCCGACCGTCTCCGCGACGGCGGACGGGGTGACGGAGCCGGACGGAGGCCGCCGCAGTGAGGACCCCGCCGCCACGTCGCCGACGGTGGAGGCCGACGCGGCGCTGTTCCGGGCGATCCGGTCCCTGCTCCCGCAGGGGACACCGGTTCCCGGCGCCGAGGCTGGTTCCTTGGTGCAGGTTCCGGCTTCGGTGGTGCGGGAGCACGCGCGGGCGTGGTGGTCGGAGATGGGCGGCACGCCCGAAACGACGCCTGAGGCACTTGAGCAGGTGTTCCAGCAGGTCGCCGACCGCGTGGCACAGGGCGAGCCGCACATCCCGTACATGCTTGAGGACGCGACCGGCGGGCTGGCCGACCCGGACCGCGGCGGTATGGCATTCGGCGTCGAGATCGAGTTCGAGCTCGACGAGGGCCTCACCGGCCCGGAGAAGGAAGCCCGCTACGAGTTGATCGTCGCCGAACTCGCGAAAGCCGGGCTGACCACGCAGAATGAGATCGCCGGATACCACCAGGCGGTGGACAGGGGCTACGCGGAATCCAGGGATGGATGGCTCTTGGAGCGGGACCCCACGGTGGGCGTGGAGCTGGTCTCCCCGATCCTGCGCGACACCCGGCAGACGTGGGAGGACCTGCGCACCGCCGTCCGCGTCATCCGCAGGAACGGCGGGCAGATCACGGCCCGGGCGGGCGGCCACGTTCATGTGAGCACCGGTCAGTTCGGCCATGACGTTCGCGCGTACGAGGCGTTGCGGGCGCTGTTCACCGGCCACCAGGACGTGCTGTTCCGGCTGGCGATGAACCCGCGCGCCGACGCGCATCGCGGCGACAAGCACGCCCGGCCGCTGCCCGAAGGCCCCCCTCCGTACACCACTGTCCGTGATGTCCCCAGCATGCGGAACGAGGACGCGCTGAGCTTCAAGCGCGTGAGGGGTAAGGGCACGGACCACGTGGAGTTCCGGGCGTGGGACGGCAGCCTGGACGAAGCGGAGATCCAGGCCAACGTCAGCATCTCCCTGGGGCTGGTGCACGCGGCCCTGCGGCTGGCCGACGACCCGGACCGGCTGCCGTCTGCCTACGAGCAGGTGGGCTCGCATTCCGCCGTGGTACAGCGGGTGCGCCATGCGGGAAGCGGGCCGGGGTCGGTGACGGTCTTCGAGCCGGACGCGCCCGAGGTCACCGCGGGCCTGCGCGGCATGCTGGATCGCATCTTCTGGCGGCCCGCGAACCGCGCTCAGGCCATGGCCCGGTTCGCGGTGACGTCGTGGTACGGCGGCCTGGGCGCCCAAGCCGGCGAAGCCGCCGCCGAGCTGCTGGAACCGGCCGGGATTCCCGGTCTGGAGAGGCTGGCATCGCTGGGCGGTCTCTTCGTGAACCGGCTGCCCGGAGGCGCGGTGTTCCACCCCGCCCAGAGCGCGGCGGACGAGCAAGTGGCAGCCGCGGCCGACCGGCTGCGCGCCGTGTTCCCCGGGGGCAACGCCTTCGTCGCGATGCTCGCGTTCGGGCGTCGGCCACGCGCTCCGCATGCGTTCGGCCTCGGGGGCAGCACGCCGCTCACAGTGACGGAATCCGTCCCGCTGCTGAAGCACCTCGGCTGGTCGCCCGGGACACCGCTGGTGATCGCCCTTCCAGGTGAGGACACTCCTGGATCGCTCGTCAAGTGGGGCTCAGAACTGGCTGCGGCGCTGGGGCAGCCTGTCTTCATCCCGGCCAGCGCCGACGAGTACGCCGAGGTGACCGAGATACCGTCGAGCCGCCTGGCCGACGTCCCGGGCGTGGAAATCTTCGGTCCGTCCGAGGGCGAGATGACCGACGACGGCGATATGGTCGTGCTGCCCGGGGCGGCGTGGTTCCGGCTGCCGCCGGGGCCGACGGCCGACGGCACGGGCCAGACCGACGACGCCTGGCCGGCCGGAACCGGCCTGGTGCGCTATCACTACACCGCCGACGCCGACGCCGACGTAGCAGCGACGCAGGTGTCCCTGCTGGCGTCGCCGCCCGTCTTCGACACGGCGGCCGGTCCCGCCTCCGCTGCCCCGGAAGGTGAGAACACCACTGCCGCAGGTCTCGCAGCGGCGTGGGAAGCACATGCGGGAGCGCTGTCCGTGCTCGGCGCGGCCACCGCCGAAGCCGTGGCGCTGGAGCGCGACAGCGGTGACGAGCGTGCGGTGGAGCATGCCCGGGCCAAGACGGACGACGCGCGTCGGCGGCTTGAGGACGTTGAGGCGCGGCTGCTGGCGCTGGGTGTCGCGGCGGACGCGCTGGGCGCGGCACGGGGCACGGGTGATGCGGTGATGACCGGCCTGGGCAACGAATCCGACGCCGCTGACGCGTTCTGGGCAGTCCCGGCCGACGCCCACGGGCACCGGAATACCGCGCGTCAGGTGACTGAGGAGGACCTCCCGTCCCAAGCGCCGACCCCGACCGCGAGCGAGACCGCCGGGCATGAGGAGGTGGAAGCCGCGGGCAGCGCGCTCTCTCCGGAGGCGACGGTGATAGTGCCGCTTTCGTCGGCCGGGGATCCCATGCAGGGTGTGCAGGCGGCCATGCGGGACGTGGAGTTGGGTTCGCATGCGGTCCTCGCGGCTCCGGTTGCCGCGCCGGGGGTTCGTGCGTTGCCGGTGTTGCCGTCGCGGAGTCTGGTGGCGTTCGCTCCCAGAACCGATGTGCCGTCCGCGGCGGGGGAGGCGCGTCTTCGGAAGCTGGCGTTCGCTGTGGCCGCCGCTGGGCTGCGTAACCGGCGGGTGGGTGCGGCGTTGCCGCGCGCGATCGTCACCGGCTTTGCGCGCCAAGCAGTCGGCCCGCGCGCCGCCGAGGTGGGCATGCTGCGCGCGCAGTCGACGGGCGCGGTGTTCCAGCAGATGCTGGAGCGTGCGCTGGCGGACCTTCAGCAAGGTCTTCCGGTGGGTGAGACGCGGCTGGCCGTCACTGACTTCAGGGTCGAAGCACGCGGCCTGACGCAGGTACCGGATGACCTGGTGACGCAGGGCAGGCTCGCCGGTCTGACCCGGGCCGAGTTGGGACGGCAGGCGACGATCGCCGTCCTGCTGCCGCCGGACGCCGCCGCTGTGCAGACGCTGGACCTCTTGCGGGACCGTGAGCGGGAGCTGCGGGACAGCCCGCTGGATGTGGACGCGCTTGCCCGCAGCGTGCTGCGCCTCGGCGCCGGAACCCAAGTCGGGGAGGCCCGGCGTCGTGAGCTGTTCGCGCTGGTGGACAGGGCGCAGAGCGCGTCGATGGCGACGAGTCTGGCCGCGCTGCGTGCGTTCCACCTGATGGAGCTGGGTCTGGGCGTGCCGGGCCGGACTCCGCAGTTCACGTTCAACGGCAGCCGTGTCCCTGGCCTGAACCTACTGCCGTATGCCGGCGGGGAGCTGGACACCGCTCACAGCGACATCCTGAAGCCCAATGGATTCGGTGACTTCGACGTCGTCGACACGGTGCCGACTCGCTTTTCGCAGGGCGTGACACCGTTTGTCGTGGCCGGAACGCGCGCGCCCGGCGGCTTGGCGGTGCGAACGCCCGACGGTTCCACCCATGTGGTGACCGAGGACGAGTTGGTGGAACTGATCGCGGCCTATGCGGCGCGGGAGGGGCTCACGAAGGACACCGAGATCGTGCTGGCAATTCCCTTCGCGGGCAGCGGTTACGCCGATCTGCCGCGCAAGGTGGCGGATCGTACCGGTCTGACGGTATTGGCGCACACCGGCGAGGTCCAGGTCAGGAGCCGGTCGGCGTCTGCCGGGAACTCCACGCAGCCGCACACCATCGATGTCATCCATCGTCCCGGCAGACCTCAGGGTGACTGGTTTGCGAGCCGGCCCGGTCTGGCGCCTGACCCGGATGACGACGCACCGGCCTGGCACCGCGATGTGGTGACTCAGCCCATCATCAGCCTGTCGAGCGGTGAGCAGATCGGTCGTGTTTCACATCATCCCGCCGAATTCGCGGGTCATTCTGAGGACCACACCCGTCATCTCGACCAGATGACGACGTTCGTGCACTACAACCCGGCCACGGGCCAGTTCGGCCCGGAGCTGGAGCTGCCGCGTCCGGGGCCGGAGGAGGACTCCCACAAGCTGGAGTTGCACGGGGAGCCCGGCTTCCTGGTGATGGCGATGAAGGATGGCACCAGCCGACGGGTTGACAAGCCGGGGGCGGCGGGGTGGCTCAGGCGGCGTAAGAGTCTGACGAGTCGGCCGAAGCATCACTGGCTCGACTTGTTTGTTTGCTTCAGCGGGTCGCCCGAGGACCGTGCCGTGCCGGCCGCGAATCCCACGTGGGATGGCCATCCGGGATCGTTTGTCCCCGATCCGCTGCGTGACCTCTCGATGGCGCAGCACCTCGCCAATGCGCTGGATCGCTGGGTGCGCCTGTCCTACGGCGCGCAAGCGACACTCGGCAAGGCGGGGCGGTACCTGCGTGCGGTCTTCGCTGATGCGCGGGGGCGGCTCGGGCGGTTCGATCTGGTGCGGCCGCATCCGTCGGGGGCGGAACTCGACCGGCGGGTGAGGGTCGCGGGGTTCGCCGCGGGTGATCAGGTCTCGGACGAGGAGCGTGCCCGGACGCTGGTCCTGGTGGAGGCTTTGCGGCTGGTGTTCGGACCGTACGTGGACGACGCGTCCGATTACGACGAGCTGCTGCGCGGTGTGGCGGCCGTCGACCATATATGGAGTGGTGACCCGGACTTCGACACGGCTGGTCATTTCACGCTGGATCTGTTGCTGCGGGTGATCGCGGCGCATCCTGAGGCTGCTTCGGGTGTGACCCAGGATGCCGCGCGCAGGGTGCTGGCCGCCGCGGCGGCGCAATGGGCGGCGAACCCCGATGAACCGACGTTGGCCGACCTGGTGAACCTGCCCGCGGTGGATGACGCCGTGCGGTATATGCCGGATCCTGTTGCCGAGGCAAGCGTCGCCCTGCAGATACCCCGGAGCCGTGTGGGTGTGGCTGAGCGGTCGCGGATTTTCTGGGCGCGGGTGAGGGCTGAGGAGACACTGGCGGCGCCGGGTCTGGATGCGGACGACTTCATCGCGCGGGTTCAGCATCTGCCTCCTGGCCCACAGCACTTCGAGGACCGCGAGGACGTGGTGCGCCTGCTCACCCGTGGGTTCGCGGGGGGCCGGGATATGGCTGATGTGAACGTGGCGGCGGCGTACAACCTGGAACTGGCTGGGGCGTTTGCCGGTGCATCGCTGGCAGTGGCTGTGGACGGTAAACGTGGTGGGGGCCAGGACTTCACGGGTGAAGGGTTGCCGGCGGAGGTGGATCTGGCGCAGTTCCGTACGCTCGCCGGGCTGGTGGACGCGCCGTGGACGCAGGGTTCGGGCAAGCCCGCTCCGTATCTGCTGCGAGTGGCTCAGGACCATAATGATCCGAACTTCCTGCAGGTGTTCTTCGGTGGTAGGGCGTATCGGGCGCATACGGATGAGCTTCCGGAACTGATGGCTCGCGACCTGGAGTTGATGCGCAGGGAGCTGGCCGTGCCCGTCGTGCTGGTCTACACGACGCCGCCCGCTGACGCGGAATCCATGGCTCGCGGACTCACCCGGTCATTGGGCCGTTCCGTGTGGTGGAGCCCGTTCCCGGCGGATCTGTCCGGCAAGGGTGATGCGGGGCTGCCGGTGCTCACCTTCCAGGCTTCGGCTGCTGCCCATAACAGTCTTCCGGGACTGGGATGGAGTGAGGTGCGCCCGACCCTGCCCGTTGCTGACGTGGACGGGGTTCCGTTGCCGACACCGTTGCCGCGGTCCGCGGGACAGGTGGGGCAGGAGTTGCAGACTGCTGGGGTCAAGGTCCCGGCCACGGCCTCCGAGCCTGCCCTGTCGCGGGGGCAGTGGTCGGGCGTTGTCGGGGATGGCGGTGCGGCGACGGTGATCGTGCTGCGTTCGTCGGCCGGGGATCCCATGCAGGGTGTGCAGGCGGCCATGCGCGATGTGGGGTTGGGTTCGCCTTCGGTCCCCGCGGCTCCCGTTCCCGCGCCGGGGGTTCGTGCGTTGCCGGCGCTGCCGTCGCACAGCCTCGTGGCGTTCGCTCCCAGGACCGTTGTGCCGTCCGTGGAAGGAGAGGAGGCCGTCGAGCGACTGGCCTCCGATGTGGCCGAGGCTGGGCTGCGCAACCGGCGGGAAGACGTGGCGCTGCCACGCATCGACATCACCGGCTACGGGTCCGAGGCCAGGACGAGCAGGCGGCGTGCGCTGTCCTCGCGTGAGCTGTTCCTGAGCGCGCTCGACCGCGCGCTGAACGACCTTCAGCGGCAACGCGGGGACATGGGCCTGACGGCCGCGGACTTCACGGTGGTGCACCGGGGCTTGACAAAGGTGCCGGATGCCGTGGTGGGCCTGGGCGATCTTGTGGACGTGTCACGGTCGGAGCTGGGCCGGCAGGCGGTGATCGCTGTTTCGCTGCCGCCGGAGGCCGCCGCGCTCCAGACGCTGGATGTCCTGCGTGGGCGTGACCGTGAGCTGCGTGACAGTGCTCTGGACGTGGCTGCCATCGCCCGTAGGGTGCTGCATCTCGCCCCCGACACCGCTGTGGGGGAGCCCGAGCGCGCAGAGCTGTTCGCGCTGGTGACCCGGGCTGAGCAGGCGGGGATGACGACGAGTCTGGCGTCGCTGGGCGGCTTCTTCCTGATGGATGATCTTGATGTGATCGCGTCGGGCCGGGACCGGCGCTTCACCGACCGGGGCCGCACGGTCCCGGGCCTCAACTGGACGTCGGCCACCGGTGACCTCGACACCGCGAACACTCGCATCCTGGAGGTGGATGAGGACGGCAACGCCAAGGCCCCAGAGGTCGACAAGGACGGCAACGCCGAGGAGCGGAAGCTGAAGGCTCCCTGGCCGGAGGACTCCTACGTCGTGAGTGCCGGGACCCGCCCCGACGGAATAGTCCTGCGGCGGCCGGACGGCTCGGAGCTGCCGGTGCGCGGAGACGTGTTCGTCGAGGTGGTCGCGGCGGACGTGGCTCGACTGTCTGACCGGGGGAGGCTCTCGCGGGACACGGAGATCGTGCTGGTGATCCCCTTTATGGCGCATGGTTACGCCACGCTGCCGCGTATGCTGTCGGGCCGTACGGGTCTGAAGGTGTGGGGACACACCGGTGAAGCGGTGATCCCTGGGGGACCCGTCGACCCCGGCACGCGGCGGACCGTCGAAGTCGTCTCCCGCCCCACGATGTTTGAGGGCGACTGGCTCGCAAGCACCCCAGGCCTGGCTCCTGATCCGGATGACGATCCGCCCGCCTGGCACCATGAGGTGTGGACACAACCCATCGTGAGCAGCACCACCGGCCTGCAGATCGGTCGCAGCTCGCACGACGTGGTCCAGCAAAGGTTCATTGAGGACGACCAGCGTCATCTCGACCAAATTAGGACGTACCTACACCGCAACAAGGCCGCCAATGTCACGTTCGGTGAGACGGAGCTGCCGCGTCCGGGGCCGGAGAGCAAGGCCTACCGGCTGGACCTGCACGGCGTGCCCGGTGCGCTTTCCCTGTACATGCGCGACGGCAGCTATCGGGCGGTCGGTCCCAGCGAGGCCGGCGGCTGGCTCAGGCGCCGTAAGAGTCTGACGAGTCTGCCGAAGGACCACTGGATCGACATGGTGGTCTGTTTCAGCGGGTCGCCCGCGGACAGTTCCGTGCCCGTTCTGAAGGACGCCGGGGGGGATGGTTTCCGCCACGCCTTCGTCGCGGACCCGCTGCGTCAGTTCTCGATGTCGCAGCACGTTTCCAACCCAACGGGTCGTTGGGTGCGGATGTCCACCACTTCTCAAAGCACGCACCTGGATTTCGACGGGCGGCACATACGCTCGGTCTATACGGACGTGCAGGGGCGGCTCGGGCGGTTCGATCTGAGGCGGCCGCATCCGGAGGGCGCGGAACTCGACCGGCGGGTGAGGGTCGCGGGGTTCGCCGCGGGTGCTCAGGTCTCGGACGAGGAGCGTGCCCGGACGCTGCCCCTGGTGGAGGCTTTGCGGCTGGTGTTCGGACCGTACGTGGACGACGCGTCCGATTACGACGATCTGCTGCGCGGTGTGGCGGCCGTGGACCAGATGTGGAGTACTGACGGGACCTTCGATGATGCTGGCTGGTTCACCCTGGATCTGCTGCAGCGGGTGATCGCGGCGCGTCCGGAGGCCACGTGGGGCGTGAACCAGAGGGTCGCCCGGCGGGTTCTGGCCGCGGCGGCGGAGCACTGGGCGACGTACCCCGGCTCCCCACGGATCGACACCTTTATCTGGCTGCCGGCGGTGGACGCCGCCGTCGAGTGGATGCAGGCCAACGATCTCGATGCCGAGGCCAGTGCCGTTTTGAACCTGCGCCAGAGCGATGTGGGTGTGCCCGAGCGGTCGCGGATGTTCTGGGCGAGGGTCAAGGCCGAGGAGACGTTGGCCTCGCAAGGACCACGCGTGCACAGGTACATCAACCGGGTCCTCCACCGACCGTGGCCCGGGCCGACCTCGCAGGAGGAACGCGAGAACGCGTTGTACGAGCTCACCCGGGGGTTCGCGGTGGGCCGGGAGATGTCAGACGTGAAGGTGGCGGCTGCCTACACGCTGGAGCTGGGCGGAGCATTCACCGACACCTCGTTGGTTACGTCGTCGGACGGTGGGGACGGCGCCGGCCGGGACTTCACGGACGACCTGCTCACGCGGCGAGTGGTGGACCTGACGAAGGTCATCACGGCCGCGGGTGAGCTGGACGTGCCGTGGGAGGCGGACAAGGCTGCGCCGTACCTGCTGCGGGTCACCCCCGAAGCGAGCTATGGCCAACAATTGCCGCTGCACTTCGGTGGGGGCAGATACCGGTCGCACAGGGACGACCTGGCCGCGCTGGTGGCCAGTGACCCGGAGCTGATGCGCCAGCCACTGAGCGCTGATGTGGTGCTGGTGTTCTCGGAGACGCCCGAGCTGTCCTTCGCCACCGACCTGGCCGCAGAACTCGCCGCGCTGACAGGCCGTACCGTGCACTGGAACGTCTCGCCGGCTGATCTCTCCGGACGGGCCGGATCCCGGGCCGTGCTCACGTTCGCTTCCGTGCGTGCCCACACCGTCGGGGAGTGGCACAGAACACCCCCCGGGTACGACGAGGACGTGAAGAATCCCCGTCCGTTGCCGGCGCCGCTGCCCCGCTCCATAGGGCGGAGCAGAGCCGATGCGTTGGTCCGGGCCGGAGGAGCCGGGCAGCGAGGTTCGTTCGCGCCGCGTACCGCCGTCGTGCAGGCACTGTCCGAGGACGGGTCCGCAGCGGCGCGGGGTGTCGAGGTCGTGTCCGCCGGCACGGTGCCCTCGGTGGATTCCCGCGCGGACGCGACGGTGCGGATGCCTTCAGCGTCGGTTCCGCAGACGTCCGGGTCGGTGTTCACCGCTCCGGTGGCCGCCGCCGGAGTCCGTGCGCTGCCGGCGCTGCCGTCGCACAGCCTCGTGAGATTCGCCCCCGAGAGCGACGTGGCGTCCGAAGACAACACGTCGGACATCGAACGGCTGGCGTTCGAGGTGGCCGAGGCCGGACTGCGCAACAGGTCGGAAGACGTGGCGTTGCCGCGCATCGACATCACCGGCTATGGGGCCGACGTCTCCGGGCCGAACCTGCTGACCCTCACCGGTCACGTCAAGATGGGCAGGCGGCGTGCCCGGTCCGCGGGTGCGCTGTTCCGGTCGGCGCTCGGTCGTGCGTTGGACAGCCTTCAACAGCGGGTTCGCGCGGGAGAAGCACGCCTGACGGCTGCGGACTTCACGGTCGTGGAGCAGGGCGCGCCGAAGGCACCGCGTGATCTGGTGGGCCGGGGCGACCTCGCGGGCCTGTCGCGGCCGGAGCTGGGCCGGCAGGCGGTGATCGCTGTCTCGCTGCCGCCGGAGGCCGCCGCGCTCCAGACGCTGGATGTGCTGCGGGGGCGTGAGAGGGAATGGCGTGGCAAGGCTCTGGACGTGGATGCCGTCGCCCGCAGGGTGCTGCATCGCACGGAATCGCTCTGGCCGCAGGAGCGTGCAGCGTTCTTCGCGTTGGTGAACAAGGCGGAGCAGGCGGGGATGGCGACGAGTCTGGCGTCGTTGAGCGCGTTCAGGCTGATGAATGACCTGGACGTGATCGTGTCGGGCCGGGCCCGGCGCTTCACCGAGCGGGGCCGCCCCGTCCTGGGCCTCAACTGGGCGTCGGCCACCGGTGACCTGGACACCGCGCACAATCGCATCCTCGAAACGTATGCGGCCGGCGGCCTCAGCTACCTCGGGCGGGTGCGGGCGCGCTGGGCGGCAGATCCTTATGTCCTGAGTGCCCGAGGTACCATCACCCGTGATTCCCTGATAGTGCGGCAGCCGAACGGCTCTGAGGTCGAGGTGAGTTTCGACGAGGCCGTGGAGCTCGTCGCGGCGGACATCGCTCGCCTGCACACGCAGAGCTCTGGACGAGTGCTCACGCGGAACACGGAAATCGTGCTGGCGATTGCGTATGCCGGGGCTGGCTACGCCGAGTTGACGCGCAAGCTGTCGGATCGTACGGGTCTGACGGTGTGGGCGCACACCGGCGACGTGGTGATCCTTGAGAACCCTGTCGCCCCGGGTGCGGAGCGGAGTATCGACGTCCTCCGTCACGCCGGGCAGCCGCAAGGCGAATGGTTCGCCACGACGCCCGGTCTGGCGCCTGATCCGGAGGACGCGCCTGCCGCCTGGGAAAGCGAGGTGTTCACGCATCCCATCGTCAGCGCTGTCACCCACCGGCAGATCGGCCGTGCCTATCACAATTACGCCTTCATGGCGAAAATCGCGGACGACATACGTCACTTCGACCAGATGTCGACCTTCTTGCACTACCACCCAGGCAGCGGCGAGTTCTTCGGTGAGACGGAGCTGCCGCGTCCGGGGCCGGAGAGCAAGGCCCACCGGCTGGACATGCACGGTGCACCCGGCAGGCTTGTCATGGATACCCACGACGGTGGGACCCTGGAAATCGTTCCGCGGCAGAACGGAGGGTGGCTCAAACGCCGTAAGAGTCTGACGAGTCTGCCGAAGGACTACTGGATCGACATGGTGGTCTGTCACAGCGGGTCGTCCGAGGACAGTTCCGTGCCGGTTCGGAAGGAGGCCGGGCTGAGAGGTTTCCCCAACGCCTTCAACGCGGACCCGCTTCGTAACTTCTCGGCGGCGCACCACGTGGCCACCCCCACGCAGCGGTGGGTGCGGATGTCCACCTTCAGTCAAGGCACGACGCGGGGTGCCGGCGGGCGGCCCGCGCGCTATGTCACAACGGATCTGCAGGGGCGGCTCGGGCGGTTCGATCTGGTGCGGCCGCATCCGGAGGGGGCGGAATTCGACCGGCGGGTGAGGGTCGCGGGGTTCGCCGCGGGTGCTCAGGTCACGGACGAGGAGCGTGCCCGGACGCTGCCCCTGGTGGAGGCTTTGCGGCTGGTGTTCGGACCGTACGTGGACGACGCGTCCGATTACGACGATCTGCTGCGTGGTGTGGCGGACGTCGACCGGATGTGGAGTGCCCAGGCATTCTCCGGTGATGCCGGCTGGTTCACCCTGGATCTGCTGCAGCGGGTGATCGCGGCGCATCCGGAGGCCGCCTCGGGCGTGAACCAGAGGGTCGCCCGGCGGGTCCTGACAGCCGCGACGGCGCACTGGGTGAGCCACCCTGGTGCTCCGCTGACGTCGTTCGTGCAGCTGCCGCGGGTGGATGACGCCGTGGAGTGGACGAAGCGCGAGATCCTCACCGTAGAGGCGAGCTACGTTCTGGACATGCCCGAGGCGAACGTGGGCGTGGCCGAGCGGTCGCGGATGTTCTGGGCGCGGGTCAAGGCCGAGGAGACATTGGCCGCCCCGGGACGGGATGTGAACGATTTCGTGGCCCGAGTCCTCCATGAGCGGCCCTCGCCGGTTGCGGATGACGACCGAGAGGACGCGTTGGACAAGCTCACCCGGGGGTTCGCGGTGGGCCGGGAGATGTCCGATGTGAATGTGGCGGGTGCCTACACGCTGGAGCTGTCCGGAGCGTTCGCCGATACGGCGCTGACCACGCGGGTGGGAAGTGGGCAGGGTGCGGGCCGGGACTTCACCGGTGAGGGAGTGCCCTCAGTGGTGGACATGACGCAGTTCATCACGCCGGACGGAACGGAGGCCGCCCCGTGGGGTGATACGGGGTACCTGCTGCGAGTCACTCCACACGCGTACCTTCTCGACTCCCTGGACATGACCTTCAATGGCCTGCCGCGGGTCGCGCACAGGGACGACTTGCCCGAGTTGATGGCCTGGGACCCAGAGCTGATGCGCGAGGACCTGACAGTTCCTGTAGTGCTGGTGTTCTCGGGGAGAACCGGCCGGGCCGAGGACATGGCCGGTACGCTCGCCCAGCGGCTGGGCCGTGTCGTGTGGTGGAACGACTACACAGCTGATCTTTCCGGCACGATCGGTTCCCGGGCTGCGATCCGCTTCGCGGGACCGGGGGCGCACTGGACGGGCCCGCCGCCCCCGCCGGTCACGTGGCGGGTAGCGCGCCCCGTGGCGCCCGTCAAGATGGTGATGAGTCCGCTTCCTTCCTCGGCTCCGCTGCCTCGCTCCGCTGGTCAGGATGTGGCTGATGCGCGGGTCCCGGGCGGGGCCACCCGGAGTGCGGTGCCCGGGGCTTCCGCCTCCCCTCCGCGGGCTGCCTCCCCGGTGGCCGCTCGTGCGGGGACGGCGCCTGTCGCTCCGGTGGCCGAGGCGGGGGTTCGCGCGTCGTCGGACAGCCTTGTGGCGTTCGCGCCCGGGGCGGACGTGCCGTCTCCGGAGGGTGCGGCCGGTGTTCAGCGGCTGGCCTCCGAGACGGCCGAGGCCGGACTGCGCAACTGGCGCGAAGGCCGGGCGTTGCCGTCGCTGGTGATCACGGGCTATGCAGCCGGCGCCGACCCCGGGTCCCGTCAGGGTCTTCGGCGTGCCACGTCCGTGGCCGACTTGCTCCGGCAGGCGCTCGGTCGTGCACTGGACAACCTCCAAAAGGATGCCTCGGTGGGCGAGCTGCGGCTGGTTGCCGCGGATTTCACGATCGAGACGAAGACTTCCGCACGGGTGTCGAAGCGCATGGTGGAGCAGGGATACCTCGCAAGGGTGTCCCGGTCAGTGAGCGGCGCCCGGGAGACCGACCCGACTCCGGTGACGGCGACCGCCTCCCACGCCCCGGCGCCCTCGCCGATGACCGGAACCCACTCGCCCGTACCCACCCCTGTCGCCGCAGCCACGGTCACCCCCTCCCCGACCGCCTCCCAACAGCGCCCCGTCACTCAGACCGTCCCCTTCCCCGGGCATGACGAAGACCTCCGTGTGCTGGGCGTCGTCGGTGACGGTGACTGTTTCTTCGTCTCTCTCCTCGTCGGTCTGCACCACCAGGGCCACGACTCTGCGCTGACCGCGATGGACGTCCCGCAGCTGCGGCAGCACGCCGCGGACAGGTTCCACGGGTCCGAGCGGTACCAGGAGCTGAACCGGCGGGACGCGCTGGACGTGCTGGTGCAGGACCTCGACGCGAACACGCTCTCGCAGGTCCTGGGCACGCCACCGCCCCGCCTGTCCCGCGAGCAGAACCAGGTCGTCGAAGACCGGCTGCGCGACAGCCTCTACGGCGCGGAACTGCGGCGGCTCGCCGACCCCGCCGACCGGGCCGTCCTCGCGGACCTGAACCAGGCCACGGTCCGCGCCCTGCTGCCGGGATACCAGCCGGACGTACGCAGCGTGCCACGTGACGAGCGCAAGCGGCTGATCGAGGTACAGCAGGCCATCGCGATGCGCGCCCAGCTCCGGGACGCGCTGACCGGCGACGACCCCGAGCGGGCCGAACGGCTCTGGAACCGGCTGCTGGAGACGCGGTACGGGCGGTGGGCGGAACAGAGCCCCCAACTGGCTGACTTCCGGGGCCGCCGGCTCGGCGACCTGATCACCGACTCCATCCGCAGCACCGACCTGTGGACGACGCCGTTCTTCGACTACGCGCCCACCGAGGTCGCCCACGCGCTCGACCTGAACCTCACCCTCGTACAGCGCCGGGACGGCACCACCTGGGACACGCCCGTCAACTCCGGCGCGGGACGGCCGGTCTACCTCCACTACAACGGCACCGACCACTACTCGGCGATCGAGAACTCCCCCGCCCCTGCCGGGGAGGCACCCGCGGCGGAGTCCTTCGTGCGGCCGGCTACCGCCAGCAGCGACCGTGCGGAGGAGCTGGTCTCCCTCCTGCGCGGCCGGGGCGGCCTCGGCATCGAGGACCACATCCTGGACCGGCTGCGCACCCTGAGCGCCAGGACCGTGGACGCGCTGCTCGGCGGGGGCAGCGGCGGCGGGGGTGCCAAGGACAAGGAAAAGCCTTCGAACCATCCGCACGGCGGCAAGGGCGGCAACGGCGGAAGGGCGGGAGAGCTCGCCACAGAGTCGTCTTCCTCGCCCTCGGGTCCCGTCTACAAGACCGTCCTCACCCACCCCGGCTACGCCACCGGCGACCAGTTCGGCATCGCCGCCGCCCTGCACGGCGACCCGAACCTGCACGTCCTGGTGGACAGCGCCGCACCCGGCACGGACTCCCGGGACAAGGGCCCGGAGATCGCCGAGTTCTACCGGTCCAGCGGCATCGCGCCCGAGCGCATCCACTTCCAGCAGGGCCCGCACGACAGGACCGCGAAGAAGCGGTCCGAGGAGATCGTGCGGGAGATCAACAAGGGCGCCCAGGACTTCGACAAGCTCAGCAAGAACAAGTTGAGCGCCCTCAGCGTCTCGTTGGGCACCGGAACCACCTGGATCGGCAACCACTTCAGCCATGCGCTGCGGGACAGGATCCGCGAGGGCTGGCGCCTGGACGACGTCGGCTTCCCGCCGGAGGACCGGGCGAAGGTCGCCGCCTGGCTCGCCGGCCGGGGCATCACCGTGGAACCCGGGCGCAAGGTGATCGTCCTGTGGTCCCGCTTCAGCGGCAAGCGCGGCGACATCCATGTCGAGCACGACACCAGCTACACCGGCATGGATCAGCTCCTCACCGGCATCCACGAGCGCACCAAGGACGACCCGTCCGGACCGCTCGTCGTCATCGCGGGCGACGCCAAGGTCAACCCCCAGCGCCCCGACCACTATCCGGCCCTCACGGCCAAGCACCGGAACAACGGCCTCGCCGTCCACGACCTCACCGACTTCTGGAACGACCGGGAGGGCGTGGCCACTTGGGGCGGTGACACCCGCATCGGCCAGATGCGGTTGTACGAGTACCTGAACCGCCAGAGCGGCGGCGAGCTCAAGCACCTCGGCTTCCGCAGCGGCAACCTCGAAGCGATGGCCCTCTCCGGCCACCAGGTCAGGTACTTGGAGGAGCCGGGCAGCATCGGCGGCAATCGGATGGCCAAGTGGCACGCCGACAACCCCAACTCCAAGTCCGCCGTGAAGACGGGCTACGAACGCATCACCATCGTCCGGCCGACCACCCTCTCCGGTCAGATCGCCGTCGAAGCGCGGGCCGTGTGGGAGAAGAAGGTGAAGGAGGAGTACGGCAAGAAGCAGTCCGACCCGCTCAAGGCGGACGAACTCAAGAACCTGGAGACGGCCTTCAAGCACCCCGCGTGGGTCCTCGGCAAGAACAACGAGCGCGGCGCCGAGAAGCCCTACAAGGACCCGAGGAACAGGGGCTTCCACGAGGAGGACGTCAAGCAGATCATCAGGTACCTGGTCGGCGGCCCGCGCCCGGAACCCACTCGCCTGGTGGGCCGTCCGGTCACCGGCGGTGAGAGGCTACAGAAGCTCGCCGACGGTGACGTGTCCACCCCGTCCGCGACGGTGCGCAGGCGCAGCACGGCGCCGGGCGGCGAGACCGGGCGGGGCCCGGCGAATCCGGCGACACGTTCGGGCGTCGCCGGGCGGCTCACTCTCACACCGGGGGACCAGGAGCTGCATGAGCGGGCGATCGGCCATCTGACGGATCTGGCGGTCGATGAGAGCCGACGGGTCAACGAGTGGGCGCTGGCGAGGGTGTCGGCAGATCACCACATACCGCTCGAGGTGGAGCCGACCGTCGTCGACCACGGGCGGCAGCGGCTGCGCAGCGACTTCGTGTCGATGGTGGCGTACACCTTCGGCACGCGCGGTGCGCGGGCCGCAGAGGAGCTGTCGCTGCGGCTGGCGCACGACTACGGCACGCGGCGTACCCGTCAGGCGCGCGGCGGCGCCCCGGGCGACGCCCTGCCGGTGCAGGTCGCGCAGGCGCGTTATCTCCAAGAAGCGGAACGCTTCGAACAGGACCTCGCCCGATATCTGTCCGATCACGAGGCGGCCACGGCCGAGCTGCGCAAGATGGCTCGGGCAGCCTGGCAAGCCGCTCATGAGCGCGGACTCGACGACAAACAGCTGCGCAAGTTCGGCACCACCGATGCCAAGGTTCCCGGCGCGGTCGGCACGTCCCGCACCGCCCTGGAAGCAGTAGTTCGCGAGGGCAACTCCCGAGAACTGGAAACCTTTGTCTTTCGGGGTATCACCACGTACCTGATGGCCGACCTGCTGGGTGGTGAGCTCATCAATCCGGTGGAGTTGAACGAGGAGCGGGATGAGCGGGTTCTGGCCGAGCCCTCAAAGCGCGCGGAAGAATTCCTTGCGAAAGCAAATATGCAGAGAGTGGCCAAGGCCGACAAGAAGCGCTGGCTTCGCGAAGCGGTCATCGTCAAGCAGATGGGCGCCCGCGCGGCGGACGTCTGGCCGCCGCTCAGCGAGACAGAGCGGAAATTCATCAATCAGGACGACGTGCTGCCGTGGGTGTCCGGGGCGAGCCTTCACGCGATGCGAGAAGGCAGCATCCTCAAGACACGTTCCCGGACTACCGGCGGCCTGGTCCTGACAGGCACCTCCGGCAGCATGTACCGCTTCCTGGCCACTGCTGAGCGGATGAATCAAGAGTGGAACTCGGACCTGGACCTCGGACTGATCCGTCTGGCGGTCATGGGCTCGATGCTGTCAGTACGGCATCACACCTTCCACGAGACGATGCGCGGGGCCCAGTTGTTCCTGCGGAACCTGCCCGGACACGATCCCGCGCTGGACTACATCGACGACTGGAGCCGGTACCTGCGCCTGGCACCCCTGACAGAGGCGGAGCTGCGCTCCGTGGCCAACGGCGGCAAGTTCCCCCACGAGCACGCCTTGGACATGCTCCGGCCGCATCTGGCACCGCTCGCCGGCGGGCCGCAGGACGACGGCAAGGGCAAGGCGCGGGCGGACGAGCCCGTGCCGGCGGCGGATCTCACGCCTGCGGACGCACAGGCGGCCTACGGTGCCGCGCGCGCCCGGCACGCCGAGGCGACGGCGGCCCTCGCCGACGCGGTGTTGTCCGACGGCTCGGGCGAAGGCTCCTCTGCTAACACCCGGTTGACGGTGGCACGCACCCGACTCGCCAAGGCCGAACGGACGTTGGCCGAGGCTACGCAGCAACTCGCCGGAGTCGGACTGGACATCACGCTCCGGCCGGCCGGTCTCTCCACCGAGCCCACCGAGCCCACCGAGCCCACCGACACCGGCCTCGGCTCCGTGCTCTCCGACCGCAGGCCGATGTCCGAGATGATGGCCGATGTCGATGCCGATGTGGTCATGCAGGACGCGCTGGAGCCGGTGGATCGCGTTGTCGTGCGGGGCGGTAGTGGCGCGCCGGTCGTGGTGTCTGTGGCGCCCGTGTCGAGGCCCGGGGAGGCTGCGGGCGCGGTGTTGCCGCCGGAACACGTGTCGGCGTTGCGGACGCTGGATGTTCTGCGGAGCCGTGAGCCGGAGCTGCGTGATGGACCGCTGGACGTGGACGGACTCGCCCGCAGGGTGCTGCACCTGGACTCCGCTGCCCCGGTCGGGGAGAGCCTGCGTAAGGAGTTGCTGGACCTGGTGGGCGGGGCGGTGCAGGCGGATTCGGCGAGGAGCCTGGCGGCTCTGGGGGCGTTCCACCTTGTGACGCTGGGTGTGCTTGAAGCGGGCGGAAACCCGGGTTTCACCGTCAATCACGTGCAGCGGGGTGTCGACGCGCACGGCAGGCCGGACTTCACCGTCGAGCGCCGCAGTGTTCCGGGTCTGCACTGGTCGCCGCGATCGGTGCTGCTGAACCCGGGCTTCACCCGAGTCGTGAGGGTGGACAAAAAGGGCAGCCGCTCCAGGATCGGTGGTAACCGGACTGCTCCTTGGCGGGGATCTGAGACGCCGTATGTCGTGGACGGAGGCCAAGCGGGGCGACCGGATGCGGTGCGGGTGACTGCTCCGGGCCGTTCGGGCCTTGCGGTGCCCCAGGACGAGTTGGTGGAGCTGATCGCGGCGGACGTGGCTCGAAAGGGCGTCCCCAGCACCACCGGGGTGGTGCTGGTGGTCTCTTTCGCTGCAAGTGGATACCTCGATCTGCCGCGTAAGCTCTTTGACCGCACGGGGATGCCGGTGTGGGCGCACAGCGGCGAGGTGGAGCTTGACGGAGACGGGGTCATCACTGTCGTCCAGCGTGCAGGGCAGCCGCAGGGGGACTGGTTCCTTACGGGTCCTGGGCTGGTGTCGGACCCGGATGACGCGACCGACGACTGGCATCGTGACGTGGTCACGTGGCCTGTTGTCGGCGATTCCGGCGCGCAGGCCGGCCGTGCCCTGTTCTCAACCGCCGAATGGGCGAAGGAGGAGCATCGGTGGCACCGGCTGGATATGACGACGTTCGTGCACCAGGACGTGGCCACGGGTGCATCTTCGGCTCCGGAGCCGATGCCGCAACCGGGGCCGGCACACACCGCGTACGTGTTCGGCCTGCATGGCGGTCCCAATGGGTTCGGATTTCCGATGAAGGACGGCAGTGTTCGTGGTGTCCGTCCGCAGGGAGCTGTCGGCTACCTCAAGAGGCGGAGGAGTCTGGCCGGGAAAGACTGGATCGATCTTGTCGCTTGTTTCGCCGGGTCCCCCGAAGACGCCGCCGTGCCGAGCGTGGGTCACTGGTGGTACGGCTTCCCCGGCGTTTTTGTGGCTGATCGGTTGCGCCAGCGGTCGCCGGCACACCACTTTGCCAATGGCTTGGACCGTCCCGTGCGCATGTCTTACGGCTCCCAATCCATGGGGACGGAGGAAAAGGGGCGGTACACACGCGCGGTACAAACGGATGCGCGGGGTCGGCGTGGTGCTATTGATGTGGTGTGGCCCGATCCGTCGGGTGGGGAGCTGGATCGGCTTGTGGCTGTTGCGGGATTCGCTGAGGGCCAGCGGATCTCGGATGAGGAGCGGGTCAGGACGCTGGTTCTGGTGGAGGCGTTGCGCCAGTTGTTCAAGCGCCCGGTGGACAGGGAGTCCGGGTTCGATGGTCTGCTGCGTGGCGCGGCGGATGTGGACCGGATGTGGAGTGGTGATCCGGACTTCGCCGGGGCCGGCTGGTTCACACTGGACCTGCTGGAGCGGGTGATCATGGCGCACCCGGAGTCTGCCGGTGGAGTGGATCAGGAGACTGTCCGCCGGGTGCTGGCTGACGCGGCGCGGCAGTGGCAAAAGGCGCCGGGGACACGACTGGTGGGCGGTTTCGTCGACCTGCCGGCGGTGAGTGCCGCCCAGAAGTGGATGCGGCGGCAGAAGGACTTCGCCTCCAGGACGGCAAGGCTGCTGCGCCTTTCCGAAACCGAGGTCGGTACGGGCGAGTTGTCGCGGATGTTCTGGGCGCGGGTGAAGGCCGAGGAAACACTGGCCGCACAGGGCGCACGGGCGCGCGCCTTCATGGACCGGCTGCACCTGGATGATTCCTCGGAGCGCGTTCGTGCGGACGCGTTGCGTTGGCTCACTGAGGGCTTCGCGGTGGGCCGGGACATGTCGGATGTGGACATGGCCGCGGCGTACGTCCTTGAGCGGAAGAAGGCTTTTGCGGGCACCGGGTTGATCACGGGAACGGGTGCCAGGACCGGTTCGGGCCGGGACTTCACCGGTGAGAAGCTGCCGCGCCTGGTGGACCTGAGTCAGTTCGCCGTGCCTGCCGGGCTGAAGGACGCGCCGTGGGCCGGACCCGGGGTCGCGTCCGCCCAGCACGCGGCGCCTGAACCGTACGTGCTGCGGATCGCCCCGAACGCGGATGACCCGGACTTCTTGTCGGTGTCCTTCGGCGGGACGACGTACCGGTCCCACATGAACGAACTGGTCGAGCTGATAGCGCGTGACCCGGAGCAGATGTCCAAGGCACGCGCCGTGCCGGTGGTGCTGGTGTCCTCGAACCGCGCCGCCCTCCTGGGGAGCCTGGCCGACCGGCTTGCCCAGGTG
The DNA here is from genome assembly GCF_029893805.1 of Streptomyces sp. SAI-135. Classification (NCBI taxonomy): domain Bacteria; kingdom Bacillati; phylum Actinomycetota; class Actinomycetes; order Kitasatosporales; family Streptomycetaceae; genus Streptomyces; species Streptomyces sp. SAI-135. The sequence goes on along the minus strand of NZ_JARXYP010000001.1, from coordinate 555,878 downwards.
CTGGGCCGCAAGGTGTCGTGGACCGATTCCCCGGCGGACTATTCCCGCCAGGGCGCATCCGGGCGGCCGGTGCTCACCTTCGACGAGGACGTCGCGTGGGCGGAGGCGGTCCCGGCCCGCCTCGGCACAGCTTTGGCTGCGCAACACTCGTTCGGGGAGCCGTTGTCGACCGCTCCGGTGGAGGATCCCTCCGGGTTGCGGAATGCGCACAGCGGATCCGGGCCGCGGGGGCTGTCACAGGACGAGGGCCGCCCGCAAGCCGACACTGAGCCGGGACACGCGTCCGACGACACCGAGAACCTGGCCGAGGACACCCGTGCGGCGGAGACGGACAACCCGGCCGACCTTGCGAGCCTCGCCACCCCGTCCGTTCCCGGCGACGCCGAAGCACGCCGGTGGATCGCCCGGCAGGTGACAGACCAGGACCTCCCGTCCACGTTCCCGGCCCCCGCTGTGAGCGAGACCACCACCCGGGAGGAGATGGGAGCCATCGGCATCAGCCTCTCCCCGAGTCAGGCGACCGAGCTGGAACTGCGTGGTGATGACCGGCTGCCGCTCCAGGTTCTCTCGCCGCTGGACCAGCTGCGGATACGCATAACACGCCCCGAGCCCTGGACGCACGACGTGGCCGAGGCCGCCGGCAGCACGTCGCGACGGCTGTGGGCGCAGGCGTACGACGACTTCGCCCAGGCGGCGCCCGAGACAGCGGGGCCGGAGATCTCACGGGCCTGGTCCACCGCCCTGTCCACCCTGCTCCCGGACACGTCCGAGGAGACGCTCGCCGACCCCCGTTACAGCGGAGACGCGTTCCGTGAGGCGGTGCGCCAGGTCGCCGGCCGTCTGCTGGGCGGCGACACCCCGAACGGGTCCGCAGACACACGGGCCCACACCTCGGGCAGCGATGTCGTTCTCGGCGAGGGCGACACGGACCGGCACACCCTTGGCTAGTCGGGCCCCGTTGCGCCCGTGGACCAGGGGTGACGTACAAGGGTGAGAAGTTGACACCGGAGCAGGCGCGCGGACTCATACGCAAGGCCCAGTCGGCGGCTCTCACCTGGTCCGAGACCCAGGCGCTGAGTGCGCTGGTCGACGACCCGACACAGAACCTCAACCTCGGCAGCGGCGAGGACCCAGTCCGGCTGCTGCGGTCCCGGCTGCGCACCGAGTGGGGCCTGACAGACGAGCAGGTGGTTCCTTTCGACAGGTACCAGGGCGGCTAGTACAAGGCGTGGAACGAGGCGCTGCGCAGTGGGGGATGTCAGCAAGCGGTACAAGGTCGCCGACAAGACAGTCGAGATGATCAAGGTTCTGGCGCACATCGCCAAGACCGAGCAGAAGGTGCAGTGAAGGTGAGACGGTCTTCCCGCCCAGTGAGGTTCAAGGTCACCCGGGCTCCCGAACAGCCCCGAAGGGCAGAGAGGTCAGTACGACGAGCCCGCTCCTGACGACCGCCGAGCTGGAGGAGCTGGACACGGGCAAGCAGCGGATGCCGACCGAGGAGGAGTTCCAGGCGGCCACCAGGGCGGCACTGCTGGGTGGCTTCGCGCTGCCCAGCCGTCCGGCCCCGTCCGCGGGAGGCGGCAGGCAGAGGTCCTTCTGAACCAGGGCCCAGGGAGGGGCCGATCGGCCGCTCCCGCCCCCTGCCCCCGCGGGTTTGGGAGGCAGAGGTTCCGGGAGGCGCTGGTCGCCTCGCGGCCGGGTGATGCCATGATGATGTCCACCAGCGGCCCCTCTTGCCCCTCGGCAGGTCACGAACCGCAGCGCCCCAGTCGACCCGCTCCGGTGCGGGGCCACTGTCGCCCCCGGCACGGTCGGGCACCCGGCGCCCTTCGGCGCCACTGAGAACCGTCAGCAGTGAGGACTCCCATGAGTGAGAACACCCCCGAACCCCCGGCCGACCGCCCCGTACTGGACCCGCCGCCGCCGGAGGAGTTCATAGCGGCCGCGAAGTTGGCGCCCAACCACTGGCTCTTCATGATCGACCCCGCCTGGCAGGGTGAGCACCCGCCGCCGGAGTGGGCGGTCCTAGGTCAGTGGCGTTCGGACTCCGAGGGTGAGATCGTCGAATGGGAGGACAACGAGGACTACCGGCCGTCGCCCGAAGCCATGGGGTGGCCCGAGCCCCTGGACGACGTTGACCGCGCCATCCAGCTGGCCACCACGGGCTACGGCCCGGCCGAGGACGTCACCGCGGCTCTCGCCCGCGCCGAACTCTTCGTGCCGGTCACGGCGGACGGAGAGCTGATCGGCGCCGCGACGAGCGACGGCGCCGCGGTCGTCCTCGCCTATACGGCGGCCCCGTACCTGCATGCCTTGGGCCCACTGCGTTCCGAAAAGGTGCCGATCGCTGACCTGGTCGACCGCATCCCGGACGGCCACAGCCTCTCGTTGAACAGCACCGGGCCGGTCAACATGGTGATGACCACGGACGGCCTCGCCGAGGCGCTCAAGGAGGCGGCGCAGGAAGCGGAAGGGGAGCAGGACGACGCAGCGGCGAATCCGCAAAGCGAGGACGACGCCGACCTGTTCCCCGACGAAGACGTGGACGACCTGCCCGACTCTCAGGAGGACGTGGAGTCGAAGCTGCTCGGCACCGGGGAAGAGCGGGAGGAGAGGCCCGGCCGGCAGGAGCGCGGTGACGGGGCGACGACGGCCGAGTGACCCCCACGGCATCGAGCGGGTGTGCGGCTGCGGACGCACCTGCGGCCCTCGTTCACGCTCCGACCCGAGCCTTGGTCGGCCCCGTGGTCGTGATTTCGCGGCGGTTCCCCTGCGAGCGGCGTTTTCGCGCGGGAGAACGGGCGTTGTCGAGGATTGAACGGGCACACCGGCGCGGCCAACGGGTGTGATGGATGTGGCATCCTCATGCCTCATCGATCTGAATCAGACGGCAGACGGTGTCGCGACCCGCGAGTCACCCGGCACGGACGACTGAGCACGGCGAAGCGGCCGCCGGCCTACCCAGCGGACCATCGGATCTGTCCTCGCTGGACGGGTAGACATGGCGCCCCGTCACACCGATACTGAACGTTCTGTATAGTTGTTCGGAGCGAGGGTGTGACGGCCGGAGGGCGGGCATGAAGAAGTGTGCGGCGTGGTCTGCCCCTTGGGGCGCCTTTCGCCCTGACGCCCCATTCCGCAGGCGAATTGGGCTGCGTCCCCATCTGCCCGGTTCGCCTCTCTGTCCCCCCGCGCATTCCTGCCTCCGGAAAGCTCCCGATTTCCGCAACGTGCCTTATGCGGGCGGCCGTTGGGCACGCGGAAGCCCGAGTGGGTTTACTTCTCCCCAACAGACGTGACAGGTCTGGCATTCTTATGCCTCATCCATCTGACATACGTGCCGGCTCCAGCGAGACACGCGACCGGCACGCGAGATCTCGTTTACGGACCATGAGAGTTCAGGGAGAAATGCGGCCCCGAGAACGGCATGGCGAACTGCCCGTGATGCCCGATGGCCCGATCGCGTCCGCCGCTTCGGAACCATCGCCCCGTGAGCCGTCCGCCGAGGACGCGGCCGACGGCATGGACCCGAACGACATACCCCAGGCCGTGCGCGACATCGCACGCACGGCACCAGGGCACTGGATCGGCGTGGTGGACCCCGAGTGGACCGAGGGGCGGCCACCTCCCGAGTGGGCGCTGGTGGGAGAGTGGCGCTCGGACGACAGCGGAGACCTGGGTGAGTACCGCGCCAACCCGGCGTACCGGCCCTCCGCCCGCGTGCTCGGCTGGCCCGACCCCACCGATCCGGTTGATGCGGCGGCGCAGCGCGCCGCCACCGGCTACGGCTCGGTGGAGGACGCCCTTACGGCCCTCGCGGAGGCGGACGTCGCGGTGCTGCGCGCACCGGACGGGGAGCCACTGACCGCAGTCGGACGGGACGGGGCCCCGGTCGTGCTGTTGTTCACCTCGCCGGCGCACGAGTTCATGTCCTCGGCACTTCGGCATGACAGGCTCCGCGCCCACGAGTTGGTCCGCGCACTCGATGGTTCAGACGCGCTGCTGCTGGTCAACGCCGCCGCGGCGGCTCCCCTGTTCGTCCCGGCGGACAGCCTCCCCACCCCCCGGGGCGGTCCGGACACCGAGGCGTCAACGACGGAGGTCGAGCAGGACCACACCGGCCCTTCCGGTACCGACTCGTCGCCCGCGGCCCCCGACTCCGGCCGCACCGGCGACTCACCCGAATCCTCGCCCCACATCGCACGGAGGACGTCATGACACCTGCATCGCAGCACCCCGCCACGCCCCCGCGGCGCAGCGGCGCCGACGGAGAGGAGACGGTCGCGGCCGCCACCGCTGCGACCGAGAGCTCGCAGGCAGCCGCCCCCGGAGAGGGCCCCGAACCCCAGGCCGGGTCCACGCGGGCGAAGGCCGCGATCCGGCCCGCGACGACCGAGACCGCGGAAGGGGCCGAGGAGGCGGGTGAGACGGGCGACGGCGCGGTGAAGGGCGAGTCTGTCGCGTCCGCTCCCGCCCCCGAGTCGATGGCGGCCGCCGGGCGGGGCAGTGACAGCGCAGGCGTCGGCGGCGCTACGGCCAACGGCGGTCGTACGGAAGCGGAAGCCGAGGCCGACGGTGCTGCCGTCGCGGAGGCGAAGAGCCGGCTGCCCGCGTTCGTGCGGACCATGTCCGCGACCGCGATCAACCAGCCGCGGCAGGAGTCCGGACCGGTCGGGCGGCCGCGCAAGACCATGCTGTACGGTGCCGCGGCCGCCGGGGTACTGCTGGTCAGCGTGCCGTTCCTGGCGAACGCGGGCAAAGACGATGGCCCCAAAAGGTCCTCGACGGCCGCCGCCGGAACCGTGCTCGGCGGCAACACGCAGGAGGCGCCGGGTGACTTCAAGCTGCCCGTGACCCAGTCCCCTTCTTCTTCGCCTTCGGTCAAGGCGAAGAAGGAGAAGAAGACCCCTCCGCCACCGACACCCAAGGCGGAGACCTCCCCGGCGAAGCAGCCCGTCGTGCAGTCCACGCCCCAGAGCAAGTCGAAGGCCAAGCCCACGCCCAAGCCGACCCCGGTGGTCACGCTCAGTTCGCCCGTCTCCCCGCGAAGCGGGCTTTCGGGCCGCTGCCTGGACGTACCGGCGTCCACCTTCTACAGCGGTGCCCAACTGTCTGTGTGGGACTGCAACAACGGCCCGGCGCAGCAATGGCAGTTCGGCTCCGACGGCACGATCCGCATCAAGAACCTGTGCATGGACGTGGTGAGCCTTGCCAAGGGCTACCCCATCACGATCACCAACTGCGACGGTGACAAGTCCCAGAACTTCGTCCTGAACCAGCGTCACGAGTTGCGCAACAACGCTACCGGCCTGTGTGTGGACATCAAGGGCGACAATCCGGGCAACGGCGCCTCGCTCCAGCTCTGGGACTGCCTGGGGACCAAAGACCAGATGTGGCTCGTCTGACAGGATCGGTCCGATTCCGTAGGCAGGTCCGTCCCGGCATCCGCCCGCCCCGTGCGCGAGGCATGATGGCATCGTCGGACCGATGACGTCCGCCATCCGGCGACGTGGAAGCCCTCTCAAGACGCCTCGTGGCAAGGAGGTTGGTGCGTGTCGCGCCAGGTACTGACGGTCGGTCCCGGAGACCGCGATCCCTACCGGACGATCGGTGAGGCGCTCGCGGCCGCCCGCAGCGGCGCGCTCATCAGCGTGCGGCCCGGGACGTATGCCGAGGCCTTGGTCGTCGACACCCGAGTGACCATCGCCGCCGCCGAAGGGCGGGGCACTGTGGAGATCCGGCCACGCTCGGGCAGCGCGCTCTCGCTGCGCGCCGACGCCGTGATGCTGTCCGAGGTCACTCTGCGGGGTGGCGACGCCGAACTGTCGGCCGTGGACGTGCGGCGCGGACAGGCCGCGTTCGACGGCTGCGAGGTGGTCGGCGCGGCCTGGACGGCGATGCTGGCCGGCGGCACCGGGTCGCTCGCGCTGCGGGACTGCCGTATCAGCAACCCGCAGGGGGCGGGCGTCGTCGTCACCTCGGCGTCACCCACCACCGTGGAGTCGTGCACCTTCGAGCACCTGGGCACGAGCGGTCTGGTACTGGCCGAACAGGGCGAGGCGCGTATCCGTGGCTGCACGGTGCGCGATGCCCGCGGCAACGGCCTGCTCGCCAACGGCGATTCCCGTGGTTCGGTGGAGGACTGCGACATCTCCTCCACCGACAAGCCGTCCATCGCCCTGGAGCAGAACTCCGCTGTCACCGTCGTCCGCACCGTGGTGCACGACACCAGCACGGGCGTCCACGTGAGCAGCACGGGCCGTACGACCCTGGAGGACGTCCGTGTCACCGGGGCCTCCATCAACGGCATCACGCTGTCCCAGGGCGCCGACCCGGTCCTGCGCCGCTGCCGGGTCTCGCGTATCCGTGGCAACGCCGTCCTGGTCACCGACCGGGCGCGCGGGACGTTCGAGGACTGCTGGGTCACCGGCGCCCAGGGCATCGCGGTACGTGTGGCCGGGGCCGCCTCTCCCGCGTTCACCGGGCTGACAGTCCGCGACTGCGAGCAGAGCGCGCTGCTCCTGGAGGAGAACTCGGCGGCGGAACTCGACCGTCTGGAGGTGATCGGCGGTTCGCCCGCCATCGTGGTGCGTGACGGCGCCAACCCGCTGCTCCGCCGGGCGCGGCTCGTGGAGCCCTCCGGTGACGGCATCTCGGCGGTCAAGGACGCCCGCGGCCGGGTCGAGGACTGCGAGATCATCAGACCCAACGGTGTGGGCGTGCGCGTGGCGTCCGGCAGCACTCTCTACCTGGCCGGCGGCGGGGTGTCCGACGCCGTCGCCCAGGGTCTGGTGGTGTCGGACGGCGGCAACGTCACCCTCAGGGACTTCCGTGTCGAGGTGGCCGGGCAGGAGGGCGTCGTCGTCGAGGCGGGCGGAGAGCTGACCGCCAACCGCATCGCTGTCCACGCCCCCCAGGGCCACGGCGTCCTCTTGAAGGAAGGCGCGCTCGCCTCACTGAGCGGATGCGAGGTGACCGGCGGAGCCCAGGACGGTTTCCGGGTGGAGACCGTCGAGCCGGTCTCCCTGGTGAACTGCGCCGCCCGGGAGAACGCAGGCGGCGGCCTGGTGCAGACCGTGCCCGGCGAACGGCTCGCCGTGGACGGCCTGACCAGCGCCGCCAACGGCAAGCGCGACGCCTGGGGCGCCGGCACTGCCGAGCACACCGACCCGGCCGGCTCCGGCGCCGCCGACGCGCCCCCGCCGGACCGCGAGGACGGCCCGCTGGGCGCGCTCAACGCGCTGATCGGCCTGGACAACGTCAAGCAGCAGGTGCGGACGCTGGTCAATCTCACCCAGCTCGCCCAGCGCCGTGAACAACTCGGCATGACGGCACCGCCGATGAGCCGGCACCTGATCTTCGCCGGCCCGCCGGGCACCGGAAAGACCACCGTGGCTCGCCTGTACGGGGCGATCCTGGCCGAACTCGGCGCGCTTCCCAGCGGACACCTCGTGGAGGTCTCGCGCGCCGACCTGGTCGCGCAGATCGTCGGCGGCACCGCCATCAAGACCACCGAGACCTTCCAACGCGCCCTCGGCGGGGTGCTGTTCATCGACGAGGCGTACACCCTGACCGCCGACAGCGGCAACGGTGGCGCCGACTTCGGCCGTGAGGCCGTGGACACCCTGCTGAAGCTGATGGAGGACCACCGCGACGACGTGGTGGTGGTCGCGGCGGGCTACTCCCGTGAGATGGAGTCCTTCCTCGGGTCCAACCCCGGCCTGGCGTCGCGCTTCTCGCGGACCATCGAGTTCGAGAACTACTCGGTGACCGATCTGGTCGCGATCATGGAGAGCATGTGCGCCCAGCATCAGTACGAGCTCGGCGAGGGCACGGCTGAGGCCCTGGCCGCACACTTCGAGGCGATGCCCAGGGACGCCGGCTTCGGCAACGGCCGTGCCGCACGCGGGGTGTTCGAGGAGATGGTGGACCGGCAGGCGGTACGGCTCGCTTCCTTGGACCAAGTCGGTGAGAGCGACCTGCGGCTGCTGCTGCCGGAGGACGTGTCCCAGGCCGCCGCCGAGAAGGCCGTCGCCGGGCCCACCACCGAGGACGACCCGCTGACCCGCCTGGGTGACATGGTCGGTCTCGCGGACGTCAAGCGCGACGTGGCGGACCTGGTCAACCTCATCACCGCCGCCCGTCACCGGGCCGCCGCCGGGCTGCCGGTGCCCTCCATCAGCCATCACCTGGTGTTCACCGGCCCGCCGGGCACCGGCAAGACCACCGTCGCCCGCCTGTACGGCAGTGTCCTGACCCAGCTCGGCATCCTCGAACGGGGCCAGTTGGTCGAGGCGGCCCGCTCCGACCTGGTCGGCCGCTACATCGGCCACACCGCCCAGCTCACCCGCGAGGTCTTCGAACGGGCCCGCGGCGGCGTCCTGTTCATCGACGAGGCCTACACCCTCACCCCCCGCGGCGGCGGCGCCGACTTCGGCCAGGAGGCGGTCGACACCCTGCTGAAGCTGATGGAGGACCACCGGGACGAGGTGGTCGTCATCGTCGCCGGCTACACCGAGGAAATGGAACACTTCCTCGCCTCCAACCCGGGCCTGTCCTCACGTTTCCCGCGCCGGATCACCTTCTCCGACTACTCCTCGGAGGAACTGGTCACCATCGTGCGCTCCCATGCCGCGTCGATGGGGTACGAGTGCGGCCCCGGAACCGGCCCGCTGCTCAAGGAGTACTTCGACGCCCAGCCCCGGGACCGCTCCTTCGGCAACGCCCGCCTGGCCCGCCAGGTGGTCGAAACCATGGTCACCCGGCAGGCGGGACGGCTCAGCTCCGTGGCCGCGCCCACCCTGGACGACCTGCGTATCCTGCGCCCGGAGGACATCGTCACCGCCACGCCGAAGGCGGTCGGCCGATGAAACCGCCCACCAGGGGCGCCCGTCTGCTGTGCGGCGCCGGCCTCGCCGCCGGCCTGCTGCTGCCCCTGGCCGCCACCGCCCACGCGACGCCCCGTGCGGACCCGCCGGCGGCGACCGGCGGACAGGAACTGCCCGCCATGCCGTCCTCGTTGGACCCCGACGCCCAGCAGACACAGTGCACTCCCGCCTCGAAGGAGAAGGCGCGCACACAGGACTGGTCGCGCCAGCGCCTCGACCTGGACCGCCTGCACCAGCACACCACGGGCGGGGGTGTCACCGTCGCCCTGATCGGCACAGGGGTGGCACCTCAGGCCTCGGGGCTCGACGGCAGGGTCACCGTCTCCGGGGCGGCAGGCGAGGACTGCGTCGGATACGGCACCTTCCTGGCGGATCTGATCGCCGGGAACGGAGGCGACAGCCCCAAACTGGCCGGCGTCGCGCCGAGCGCGAAGATCCTGGGCCTGCGCGGCACCGACCAATTCGGCCGGGGGAGTGCCGCGCAGGTCGCGGCGGCCCTGCGCGAGGCCTCCCAGGCACGGGCCGACGTCATCGCGGTCACCATCGCCCTGCCGGACCGTGCCCCAGACCTGACGCGCGCCGTCGCCGAGGCCCGTGCGGCGGGCGCCGTTGTCGTCGCGGCGGCCGCCCCCGAACCGGCACGGCTGGGCACGGACGAGACTCCGGTCCGCACCTACTGGCCCGCCGGCGAACCCGGGGTCCTCGCGGTCGCTGACATGCTCCCCAGCGGTGCCCGCCCGGACGGCTCGTTGCCCGCGGCCGATGTCGACCTGGTAGCCCCCGGCGTGGGCGTGGTCTCGGGCGGACCGCGCGGGACCGGCCACTACCTCGGTGCGGGCGCCGCGGTGGCCACCGCCTACGCCGCCGGAGCAGCAGCAGTAGTCCGCGCCACCCACCCCGACGAGTCCGCCGAGGCAGTCGTGCACCGTCTGACCGCCACCGCCTATCCAGCCGACATCCCCCAGCTCGACCCATACGCCGCCGTCACCACGGTGCTCGGCGACTCGGGTACGTCCGAGGGGGCCGAGCCCGACGCGGAGCCCGTGACGGTCCGCGACACGTCAACCGCCGAACAGACCACGGACCGCGCCGCCATCGCCCTCGTCTTCGGCTCCGTCACCGTTCTGGCCGTCGGTTGGGGCGCGTTTGCCGTGCGCCGGGCACGCGCGCGGCAATGGCGCCCGGCAGCGGGGACGACCATGAAGGACGATCGGGGACACTAACAACCTCGGGTGCACAGTGACCGTGGCTCGGTGCACGAGTAGCTCGTTGAACCGCCATGGGGGCTGGGAACATGAGTTGGTTGTGGCGGAGTACCGGGTCACCGGGTTGTCGCCAGAAGTGATCGCCGAACCCGGCGCGGAGGTAGGGCCCTTGGCACAAACAGCACCAGGCACGTTTGACGGCCCGGCCGAGGCGATGGGCTGTTGGGCGCCGGACCGAAGCACAAGTTCGTCTTCGTCGACCGACTGCTGGCCATGGTGAGTCTGCGCCATGGCACCGCTCATGACGTGCTGGCCTGCTGAGTCGGCGTGGACCGTTCCACTGTCACGCGTGCCATCGGCGAGGTGCGGCCGCTGCTCGCTCGGCGGGGCTGCACCGTGGGCGCCCGACACCGGGCTGCGTACACTTGCCGAGGTCGTCGAGTATCTGGGCCTCGATGACCGGGACCAATTCGTCTCCGGCAAGACCCAGCAGAACGCGTGAAGACCATGATCCTCACGCACACCGCTGTTGGACAAGATCCCGGCCGCGGCCGTCGTTGTCGGCCGGCCACGTCGGCCCGACATGCTCTTCGCCGACGACGGCTACGACCACGACAAGTACCGCCGGCTCCTGCGGCAGCGCGGGATCCGGACGGCGATCACCGAACGTGGCCAGCCACACGGCACCGGTCTGGGCACCTTCCGGTGGGTGGCCGAGCGCACGATCTCCTGGCTGCGTTCAATATTGGCTGGAGGCCGGCGATCACTGTGCTGGGCAGGCAGGGGAGGGGCTGCTCGACACCTACGACCAGGAGCGCAGGCCGACCGCGCAACGGGGCCGGCCTGCGCGTCCTCGCCGACCATGACGGCCTGACCGTCGTCGGCGATGACGAGCCGGGGCCGCGTGCACTCGCCGAACTACGTGCGTACCGCCCCGAGGTGCTGATCCGGCACGGCCCGCGTGACCTCCACGAGGTCGCGGTGCACCTGGCGGTCGAGGTGTGCCGCGTTGCCCGTGCTCACCGCCGGCGTCCAGCGATTACCAGATGCGCACTTCGTACACCCTGACGGTGCCCCCGACCAGCCCCATCCCCTGGCGGGGATCGAGGGTGACGGACCGGTACACGCTGCCCTGCTGGTAGTTGACCGTCACCTTGTTATTGCCCGAGGTGATGTTGTAAACCCCGGATACGTTCACAGCCGTTACGCCCGCGTTGGCGAAGCATGCGTTGGCGTACAGCCCTCCGCCTAGGCTCTGGTCCAGCTTCACAAGGTCGGTCCGCTGGCCGCAGTCGACCTGGTTGATGGCGAACGCGGGGCTCGCGGGAACGGCGACGAGCAGGCCGAGTGCGGCCATACCGCCGACGGTGAACCTCTTGATGGTCTTTCGCATCGCTGCCAACTTCTCCTCATGTGCCGGAAGATAAGCGTTTGTTAGGGCCAGTTAGGCCGACGCCTGTGTCCCGCGTCGCGTGCCGCAAATCGTCGGAATGCCCGTAAACGAACTAGCGAATGCCTGTGTGGGAGGTAGAACGTTCGCTCTCATGCAAAGCTTGCTCCGAAATCGCTGCCCCGTCAACTCCACGTCTACCGACAGGCGTTGCATCCTGTGATCGAGGTAGATGCTGTGTCCGGTGGTGACCGCGTCGATCCGGGTCTGGAGCTTGGAAGGTAGGTCCATGTAGGTCCAGGCTCGCCACCAGCGGGTGAGTATGACGGCGGGGGTGAGCCAGGGCTGGATGGTGTGTAAGGCCCTGGCCGGCATGGTTGTTGGGGCTGGTGGGACGCGGCCGTCCCCCTCTCTGCCCCTTGTTTGGGACAGGGGTCTGGCGCGGCGTCCGTGCGGGTGGGGCGAACCGCTGATCCCAGCAGAAGGAGAAGGCGCAGCTCCATAGCCTGGTGGCGGCGGATGGCGCGGTGGGAGCGGACCCGGCCCAGCCGAGTTCGTCCCATCACGGGAACGGCCCACAGGGCGGGCAGTTTCCGTTTCCGCAGCATGCCGTGGGCGTTGCGTCGTGGAGACGGCGACGGGGGCCACCTGCCCAGGTGGCCCCCGTCGCCTTTTACGGCCCGGCTCTCCCGCCCGTCAGTCCGGACGGCCCGGATGTTCCTCCGCCAGCGCCGTCTGCATCAGCCTGGCCTTGCGCCGGGCGATGTGCAGGGCCCGGCCGGGAGGCAGGCTGAGGGGCTTCGCGTCGAAGAGACGGCCCTCGGCGGGCGGGCAGGACAGCAATACGGCGGGGTTGTTGGCCTCGTCGAGGCGGCGGATGAGCCCGTCATTCATCGCACGGCCCGCCCCCATGGCGCTGCGCGCGACGATCAGGTGCATACCCATCTCGAAGCCGAGGGTCAGAAACTCGAAGAGCGCCTCGAAGGGGTTCTGGAAGGAGTTTCCGGAGACCATGTCGTAGTCGTCGACCAGGATGAACAGGCGCGGACCGGTCCACCAGTCGCACGAACGCATCCGTGACGGCGAGATGTCCGCGCCGGGAACGCGGGTCTTCATCGCGCGAGCAGCACCGTCGACGGTCTCCTGGAGGTTGTCCAGAGAGATCACATGCCCGATGCGGTACTCCTCGGGGATGGACTCCACCAGGGTGCGCCGGTAGTCCACCACGATGATCTTCGCCTCGTTCGGGGCGTATCGGGTGGTGATCCCCTTGGCGACGTGGCGCAGCATGTTGGTCTTGCCGCTCTCGGTGTCACCGACCACGATCAGGTGCGGGGTACGGCTGAAGTCGTGCCAGACCGGCTCCAGGGCGTCCTGGTCGATGCCGAGCGGCAGGCGCATACCGCCGCCCTCGGTGGGCTCGGGCGCCGGCAGTTCGGCCGCCGGGAGCCGGTGCGGCAGCATCCGCACCTTCGGGGCCGAGGGGCCGTGCCAGTGCCGGGAGATCTCGGCGACCAGATGGCCGACACCGTCGCCGAGGTCCTCGAGGGAACCACTGCCGTCCAGCCGGGGCAGGCCGGCGAGGAAGTGCATCTTGCTGTCGGCGGTGATGCCGCGTCCTCCGCTGCGCGGAACCGAGCGCGCCTTGCGGGTGTCGATCTCGGAGTCCATCGGGTCACCCATCCGCAACTCCAGGCGGGTGGCGGCCTGATCACGGACCTGTGCGGACAACTCCACCCAACGGTTCGTGGTGATGAGCAGATGAATGCCGTAGTTGAGTCCGCGGGCGGCCAGTTCGTTGAACTTCGCGATGAGGTCCTCGTAGTCCTGGCGAACCGTGGACCATCCGTCGACGACCATGAAGACATCGCCGAAGGGCTCTTCGGGGAACTCCCCGGCGGCCCGGCGCCGCCGGTAGGACTGCATCGAGTCCAGGGTGTGGTCCACGAAGAACTGCTCGCGGTGGGCGAGCAGCGACATCACCTCGGCGACGGTCCTGTGCACCCGGTCGGGGTTGAGGCGCGCCGCGACACCGCCGACGTGGGGGAGTCCGGCGAACTGGGAGAGGCCGCCGCCACCGAAGTCGAGACAGTAGAACTGGACCTCGGCGGGCGTGTGAGTGAGTGCGAGGGCGGCGATCAGGGTGCGGGCGAGGTTGGATTTGCCGCTCTGCGAACCACCAGCGATGGCGACATGGCCTTCCGCACCCGAGAGGTCCACGATCAACGGGTCGCGCCGCTGCTCGAATGGCTTGTCGACCAGGCCGACCGGGACGCGCAGTTTCCCCGTTCCGGGCCAGCCGGCGGCGGTCAGGCCCCGCTCGGGGTCCGGCGCGATGCCGGGCAGCAGCGCGTCGAGCGGCGAGGGCTCCGCCAGGGGCGGCAGCCACACCTGGTGGGCGGCGGGGCCGGAGTCGCGCAGCCGGTCGAGGGCCACCTCCAGCAGGGTCTTCTCGTCACCGGTCTTCTCGGTCTCCGGCTCGGGTTCGGCGGCGGGCTCCAGCGTACGTGGCACCACCCAGCTGCTGGTCCACGGCACCACCTGGCTGGCCACCCGCGCCTGTACGACCGCGCCGGTGCGCCGCCGGTAGCCGCCGGAGGAGTAAGCGGCGCGGAACCGGGTCAGAGCCTCCACGCCCGACTTCAGATAGCCGCTGCCGGGCTGGGCGGGCAGTTCGTAGGCGTCCGGTACACCGAGGACGCCGCGGCTCTCCATGGCGGAGAAGGTACGCAGGCCGATGCGGTACGACAGATGGCTTTCCAACTGGTGCATGCGGCCCTCGTCCAGGCGCTGCGAGGCGAGCAGCAGATGCACGCCCAGGGAGCGGCCGAGGCGGCCGATCATCACGAACAGGTCCATGAACTCGCGGTGCGCGGAGAGGAGTTCACTGAACTCGTCGACGACGACGAACAGGCTGGGCAGGGGGGCGAGATCCGTCCCGGCGGCTCGGGCCCGCTCGTACTCCAGGGCGGAGGTGAAGTTGCCCGCGGAGCGCAGCAGTTCCTGGCGGCGGATGAGTTCGCCGTGCAGGGCGTCCTGCATGCGTTCCACCAGGGCGACCTCGTCGGCGAGGTTGGTGATGACGGCCGAGGTGTGCGGCAGTTCCTCCAGGCCGAGGAAGGTGGCGCCGCCCTTGAAGTCGACCAGGATGAAGTTGAGCGTCTCGGAGGAGTTGGTCAGGGCCAGTCCGAGAACGAGCGTGCGCAGCAGTTCGCTCTTGCCGGAGCCGGTGGCGCCGATGAGCATGCCGTGCGGGCCCATACCGCCCTGGGCGGACTCCTTGATATCGAGCTCGACGGGGCGGCCGTCGACGCCGACGGCTATCGGCACCCGCAGCCGGGCCGAACCGGTGTGTTTCTCGAAGAGGACGCCGGGTTCGTGACGGTGCAGGTCGGCGATGCCCAGGAGCGTGGTCAGCTCGACGTCGGAATCCATCGGCTGTGAGATGTCGGTGCCCAGGCTGATGCGGCGCGGAGCCACGAGCCGGGCCAGCGCCTCCGCGCCGAGCAGACCGAGCCGGTCGGGCCGGCCGAGCGGCACGGAGCGTTCCTTGCGGCTGCGGTCCGTACGCACCAGGCTCACCTGCTCGGGGCTGGCCGTCAGCCGGAGCGTGTGGCGACCGGGCCGCCAACGCAGCCCCCCGCCGATGTCGAGAACGACGGCGTTGCGGTAGCCGTGCCCTTCCCAGCGGTGCCCCTCGGGAACCGTGACACCGTCCAGGACCACGACTGTGTACGGCTCATCACGGCCGGGGCGGGCGTCCGGATCGAAGCCGGGGCGTTCGGCGAACTCGGCACCGAGCAGATCGTCCAGTTCGGTGAGGTCTCCGGCGATCCGGCGGACCTGCCCGGCACCGTCCTCCTCGTGTGGATGCAGTGTGTGCGGCAGCCACTTCACCCACTCCCAGTCGGGCCGCCTTTCGTCACTGACGCACAGTACGATCCACAGTTCCTCCGGGGCGTGGAACACGGCGAGTTGAGCGAGCAGGGCGCGGGTCAGTGCGCGTACCGCGTTGATGCCGGCCTCGCTGTCCGCCGACTCACCGTCCTCTCCGCCGGGCGCCTCCTCGGGCCGCAGCTGGATCCGGGCCGAGGACCGCAGATACAGGCCGAGCGGCTGCTCGGGAATGGTGGAGTAGGCGCGGACGAAGCGGCGCAGGGCGTGCGCACACAGTGGTTCGAGGTCCTCGACGGGCCGGGTGGAGACGGGAGTCAGGGTGAGTGCGAGTTGCTGTTCGCCGACCGCGATGCGGACCTCGCCGAAGTCCTCGTCGCCGGGGCGGCGTTCCCACAGTCGCGAGGTGCGCGCCAGCGACCGAAGCGACGCAGGCTCGGGGTGACGCCAGGCGAGAGCCCGCTGTTGCTCGGTGATGGTGCTCCGCACCCGCTTGCGCATCTGGGTCAGATAGCGCAGGTAGTCACGGCGCTCGCCCTTCAGGCGCTGCTTGCGCTCGCTGTTGCGGCGCAGCAACTGTCCCAGCAGCATGGCGACGGCCGAAACCACCAGGGTGCCCAGCGCCAGGTAGGTGAAGGCGCCGTTGCCACCGCCGGGCCGCAGGAACAGCAGGGTCACCGACACCGACATCAGGGCCACCGGCAGATACGTCCACACCGCCGAGGTGTCAGGGACGCTCTCGGAAAGGACGGGCGGCTCCTGGAGGGTCAATTGCCCGTCAGGCATCGCTGGCCCACGTCTGCGAGCAGGCCGGCGGAACAACACGACACTCAAGGAAAGAACCTCCGGTTTCGCCCGCCCGAACTTTCATGGCCCCGTGAGGCGGTGAACGCCATGTGAATGTTTTGTCGGGGCTGTGGTCTGCGGTCAACTCCCCTGCGCGGATGCTCCCATACCGGCCGGCGAGTCAAGTCCGCAGCGCATTTCTGCGGGCGTAGGCAGTAGTCTGCATTCACGAACGCGACCTGTCCACGCCGGGAGGGGCCGGTCGGCCGAGGGTACATTATGAGCTGTTCCCAGTAACGGTCGGCCACCGTTAGTGAGCGCGAGGCATGTCGCGCGGTCCGTGGCATACGCAAGTCCGGGAAGGTGTAAGGCCTCTGATAGGAACGATCTTGCGACAGATTTTCTGACCGCTAGGCCTCACGTGGCGATCAGTGTCACCTACACCGCCGTGCTCGATGTGAAGCGGTCCACCGCCGAGCACCTGGCCGGCCTCCTGCGCGATCACCGGATCGGGGCCAGGACCCACAAGGGACGACGCGCGCTGGGCTGCTTCAAGCAGGTCGTGCATGCTGCGCTGGTTCCTCGACGGCACCCGGCTGGCCCAACTCGCCTGCGACTACGGCCTATCGGCCTCCACCTCCTACCGCTCCCTCTACGAGGGACTGGCCGCCCTGGCCGCCGGGGCACCGGACCTCACGGCCGCGCTGGAGCGTGCGAAGGCAGCCGGGCTCACCCGTCTCAACCTCGACGGCACCGTCATCCGCACCGACCGCGTCGCCGCCCCCGGCCCCGTCGGCACAGACCTTTGGTGGTCCGGAAAACACAAGCACCGTGGTGGAAACGTGCAGGTCATCACACCCCGGACGGCTGGCCCATCGATGTCTCGCCAGTACGGCCGGGCCGCGAACACGACACCACCTGCGCCCACCACGGCCTGATCGATGCCCTCAACCGAATCGTCGCCGAGCGCGACATACCGAACTTGGCCGACCTCGGCTACGAGAACGCCGACGACGGCTTCCGCCACCCCGGCAAGAAGTCCGCCGGAGGCGAGCTGACCGAGACCCAGCAGACCCACAACAAGGTCATCCGTGGCATCCATGGCGTCTGCGAGCGCGCCAACTCCCTGCTCTTCATCACGAAGATCGCCGCCGCGACCTCAATGTGGGGCTATGCGGAGGCCAAGTGAAGCGAGAACGTCCGGTGTTGACTTCGGAGGGAGCCCGGGGCAAGCTCATCCGGAAGGAAGAACGTTCTACCCTCTTGAACCTGCCGAGACTGGAGGATCCCATGCGTACGCGAGGATCGCGGTCATGGGTGCACTCGCCACGTGCGCGTTGATGATTTCCGCGGCCGGTACGGCCTCGGCCCAGGCGAATCTCCTTCCGACTTGGGCCACGGCTACCTGGAGTGCCAGACGCTGGGCAACACGCTCGCCCAGCAGGGCTTGCTCGCTGGCTTCCGTTGCGGGGCGAGGGATTACGGAATCGTGATGAGCCCCCTGGTAAATCGCGGCGAGAGGTCTCCGGGAGAAAGCCCGTGACAGGAAGTGGGTGAAGCCTGGCCGCCGTAATACACCGCGGCGACCCTCCCTGCTCAGGATCACCTTCAAGGCTCTGCGCAGGTTCAGCCTCGGCCCCAGCCGTAGCCCTCGTCCTGCTCCAGCTCGAGTACGACCTCGCCGTCTGATCAATAACAGAACGTCAAGGCCTCCGGCCAAGCCCCCACGGAAAACTGAGAGTCCTGCCTGATGAGCGACAGCGCGATAGCCGAACTGTGCCGCCTGACCGTACGCGCGCCCAGTGTCTCCGTCGATCTGGCCGTGCCCTCCGACGTGCCGGTCGCCGATCTCCTGCCCACGCTGCTGCGATACGTGGGTGAGGAGACCGAGGAGGCCGGACTCGACCATGCGGGCTGGGTGCTGCAGCGGCTCGGCGACGCCCCGCTCGACGAGGAGACCACCCTGGGTCAGGCCGGGCTCTCCGACGGAGCGGTTCTCCACCTCCGCCCGCACACCGAGGCGTTGCCTGAAGCGCGTCTCGACGACCTGGTGGACGGGATGGCCGACACCGTGCGCCGGTCGTTGCACACCTGGCACGCGGAGTCGGCCCGCGGAGTGCTGATCGGCGCTGTGGTGGCGACCGTCCTGGCCGCCCTCCTGCTGGCGCTGTGGCCCGGCGTCACGGACTCAGCCTCCACCCGGGTCGCCTGCGTGGCGGTGACCGGCCTGCTGCTGCTCGCGGGCGCGGGCTCGGCGAGTCGCGCCGTCGGCGACCGTGCCTCCGCCATCGCCCTCGGCATGCTGGTCGCGCCCTGCCTCGCACTGGCCGGCTGGCTCCTGCCCGGAGGCGACCTGACCGGCCCCGACGCGGCCCAGGTCGCCGGCGCGCGACTGGTCGCCGCCGGGGCGGCGGGCGCGGGTGGAGCGGTCCTCGCTCTCGCAGTCACCGCGGTCGGAGCGCCGGCCCTGCTCGCCACCGCGGTGGTCGCAGTGATCGGCGCGCTCGGCGGGGCCATGATCGGCTACAGCGACCTGAGCCTGCCCGCCTCGGCGGCGCTGGTGGCGACGGCGGTCACGCTCGCGGCTGGGGCGGTGGCCCCCTTCGCCTTCAAGCTGGCCGGCATGCGGATGCCCGCGCTGCCGACCACGGCCGCGCAGCTCCAAGAGGGCATCGAGCCTCATGCGGGCAACGAGGTCGCGGAGCGGACGCAGTTGGCGGGGCACTGGGTCACGACGCTCTTCGCTGTCGTCGGCCTCGTCAACGCCGGAGCCCTGGTCGTCCTCGCCGAGCACCCGAACCTGCCCGAGGTTCTGACCGCGCTCGCACTGTGCCTGATGCTGTTCCTGCACGCCCGGGGCCTGATGCACCTCGGCCAGCGACTGACTCTGACCGTTCCCGGGCTGTGGGGTCTGCTGTTGCTCGCCCGCGCCTGGGCGCTCGGCAGCGACGGCGACGAACGCGTCGTGGTCTTCGCGGTGATGCTGGCCGCCGCCGCCGCTCTGGTCATCGCTGCATGGACCGTGCCGGGCCGCCGCGTTCTGCCGTACTGGGGCCGGGCCGCGGAGATCGCCCACACCGGTCTCGCGGTGGCCCTGCTGCCCCTGTCTCTCTGGGTGACGGGACTCTTCGGCTGGCTGCGCGGCCTCTTCGGCTGACGTACGGAAACGGGGTGGTGGAAACAGGAGTTGAGGAGGAGCCGTGCAGTCCAGGCGCGACCAGGTGAATGCCCACACCTTCATGATCGGCAGACTCAGCTCAGCGCTGCTGATGGGGGATCCCGACGCCGCGGAAAGCCCACTCGGGCGCACCACCCGGGGTGTGGTCTTCGGCGTACTCTTCACCATTCTGGTCGGAGCGGGTGCCCTTGTCTTCGGCCTGCTGCGGCCCGGCGGGAACGACGGCTGGCGTGACGGGAAGCACCTGGTGGTCAACCGGGAGACCGGCGCCCGCTATCTGTGGACCGACACCGACGGTGTACTGCACCCCGTGCGCAACTACGCCTCCGCACGGCTGATCGGCGGTTCCGATCTGGCGACCACCGACGTCAGCAGCGCCTCACTGCTCGACGTACCGGTGGGCGCCCCGGTCGGCATCCCGGGTGCCCCAGAGGGAGTGCCGGCGTCCGGCCGGCTCGAAGACGGAGCCTGGAACATGTGTGTCACCGGGCCGGACGGTGCACTGCTCGACACGACCGGCAGCCAGACGAACACCGCGGTGGACAAGCCCGGCAGCACCACTCTGGTGGCCGGGGCACCCGTGAAGGCTCGAGCGGTCGACGCGGACCGCGCGGTGTTGGTGCAGGGCCCCGACGACACCGAGTACCTGGTGTGGCGCGGCAGCAGGTTGCCCCTGGACCGCGCTTCCGACGCCCGCAACGCTCTCGGTTTCGGCGCCACGCAGTCGATGCCGGTCTCCGCGGCCTTCCTGGACGCACTGGCGCCGGGACCCGCGTTGAAGTCTCCCGAAGTGCCGGGACGCGGTGACCCCGGGCCCGAACTGGGAGGTGAGGCCACCCGCCTTGGACAGGTGTTCAAGATCAGTGTGGTCGGCACCGACAGCACCTATCACCTGCTGCGCGAGGACGGCCTGGTACCACTGACCCCGCTCGGCGCCGCTCTGGTGCTGGGTGATCCCGCGACCCAGAAGGAGGCCTACCAGGGCAGTTCGCCCGAGGCCCGCACGCTGGGCGCGGACGCGCTGCGCGAGCACCGGGCACCAGGCTCGGCCACGGCAGGGTCCACGGAGCTGCCGGACACTCCGCCGGTCCCGCAGTCCACACCGCGCGGCAGCGCGCTGTGCGCGCAGGTGGACGGTGACAACAGTGGCGCCCGGCTCAGCTCGGTCATGGTGCCGTTGAGCGAACTCACCCCGGTCGTGGCCTCCAAGGCCGCCCTCCAGCCGTCGCGGCCTGCCTGTGTCCCCACCGATGCCACGGTGGTCCGGCCGGGGCGTGGGGCTCTGGTGCGGGCCCTGCACGCGAGCGGCGCCGCGCACGCCGGTACCACCTATCTGGTCTCCGACGACGGCGTGAAGTACCGGGTCCCGACCGAGGATTCCCTGAAAGCCCTCGGGTACGGAGCCTCGGACGTCGCCTCGGTGCCGGCGCCGTTGCTGTCGGCTCTTCCTACGGGGCCCGACCTCGACCCTGCCGCCGCCTCGGGTGCCGCCAAGTCCGTTGTCACGGCGCAAAAGTGTGCTGCGGGGACAAGCACGAGGCAACGTGATTCCGTTGCGGACAACGACTACAAGGCGGGCGACACTGCCGCCGGCGCCCTTTCATGAAGCGGGCTCTCCGGCAGGCGGGCAGGAGCCTTGTCCCTCTGTCCGCGGCCAGGACGACGGCCGCCAGGTCATCTCCCGGGCCGAGTCGCTCCTGCTGGTCGAAACGGCCCGCAGGACCGGCTTTTGCGCAGGGCCTGTCTCTGCGGACTTTGCCCCCTGCGGTTCGTCCTGTTCTCCGCAGCCGCCCAGCGCGTCACCACCGGTCGGCGCTGCACTTTCCGCCTCGCCCGCCACCGAGCCTGGAGCCACGAAATCACAGCCGCTCGCGGTCGACTCCCGTCCTGACACCGTCACCGGGCAGTGGACCCTGCGCGCACCCGATGTGACAGTCGGCCACCGGCCATCCCATCATCTGCCCCGCAAGATAAAAGGGCCACTGAACCGGCCTACGGATGCTCGGAGTTTGGTGATGCGACCTCCGTATCGCTCTACGACCCCGACCAGGAGAGGTATGACGGTCAATCGGCGATTTCACCTCCTCGGCAATGTGAAGAACAGGTATCAAATGCACGTTATATGCCCGGGACGGGACGGGCGCCGATGACCGATCGCCGTCTTCGTCTGCCTGTTTGGCGTCCGCGGCGGAAACGTCCGGTGTAAGCATCCGGTGAAAGCGCACATCACCCACCCAAGGTGAGACACGTGTGTTTTTTGGCTGCCGCCTTGGAACAACTCCCTTGGCCCGAACGTTAATTGTGACGGCCAACATATGTTAGAAGGTTCCTGCAGGGCTTGCGTGGAGCGCTGGGTTTCCTGAGCCTCGAAAAGCGAAAGCCTGCCCGTGACAGGACCAACGCGATGAAAGGAACATGACATGGCCGACACTGGCGCAAGGAAAGCGGATCATTCCAGGGGCTTGGCAGGTGTCACCTCCCTGCAAACGGCCCAGCAGCAGGTCGAACGAGTCCAGAACAACGTCGTTGAGATCGCCGCTCGTTCGGGCATCGCCGGCGACGAGGGCTGGGGCCTGTCGAAGCTGTTCGACAGCTGGAACGCCGAGGCTGCGAAGGTCGTCGAGCAGATCAAACAAATGTCCGAAGCGCTCCAGGACAACGTGTGGACCGCCCACAAGCTGGCACAGCACAACGTGCAGCAGTCCGAGCAGTTGACGCGGCAGACCTCGGCGGGCGTCTTCCAGGCGCTCAGCTGAATCACTCCGTCAACCTGGGAAGCGGCCCCTTTGTGAGGTCCTACCCCTGACCCGTCCGGGCTCGCGCCCGGTCACCCGAGAGGAGACGTCATGGCCGACGGCATCATTAGCGTGAACTTCGCCGTAACCCGGCAAGCCATCGAGGATCTGCGCGCGCAGACGCAGCAGATCGCGAGTGTCCTGCACAACCTGGAGGACGAACTCCGGCCGCTCATCGCATCCTGGGAGGGTGTCGACCAGGAGAAGTACCGCGAGGTACAGGCGCAGTGGAATGGCGCCGTCTACAACATGGGCATGCTCCTGGACAGCACCGGCGGTCTGCTCACCGACATCCACGACGGCCACCATCGCGACATGCGCAAGAGCGCCGACAACTGGGGCAGCGTGCGGGTTCGTTAGCGCAGCTCCCTTCATCCCTCGCCGCCCCGGAGGGCAAGCCACGCCGTCCGGGGCGTGCGAGTGGAAGGTGTCGAACCCGCCCGCGCGGTCGCCCCATGTGACGACGTGATGTGGGCGCGGGCGGTTTCGGCTCCCGGCAGGTGGCCGGCCGCGCGCAAGAAGCACACGGCCGGCCACCACATTTTTCCGTCCGGTACCGAACGGCAGGAGAACGTTTCCATGGCTGGTGACAAGGCCGACGTCAAGCACTTCAACATCAAACAGATGGAGAACTTCCGCGACAACGAAGTGGAGCCGGTGCTCGCCGCGGCGAGGAAGCACCGCGAGGACGGCGACGGGGCCAGCATCCGCCCGCTGATCGACCTCATCGACGGACAGACCACTCCGGACAACCTCGGGCAGGACACTCAGCTTCTGCGTCTCGGTCGTATGGCCTCCGAACCACTCGTCTCCGGGCCGACGCTGCTGGAGGGTGTGCGGACCTCGGCCACCGCCCTCGACAAGTTGCTCTCCGATCAGATGTCCCTCTTCAAAGAGGTGAAGGCGGCCCTGACCGAGACCATCGATGGGGCGATCAAGATCAAGGACGAGAACCTGAGCAAGATCGACGCGCAGACCCTGCTCATGAATTTCGAGGATGTCGACGCCCTCACCTCGGGGGGCACCGAAGAAGCGGAAGAAACGGGCGGCGCGAGCTGAGTCATCGCACCGACGGATGTCGGGCGGACTCGGCCCACCGTGGACAAGAACACCCGGCTGCATCTCACTGGGGTACCGATGCGCCGGAACCGACGACAGACTAGGAAGGCGCCCAGGTGGCCGATCGATACGATCCCAATTCCGTCGCCAACGTCGACAAGTTCGACGGTGGCGGCGCTTCAGCGGACGACACCTGGGCCGGTCTGGTCACCCACCTCACCGGCTTCCCGGTACCGGACCGCGCCACTATCTTCGACAAGCTCCGTTCCGAGCACGGCGGCAAGCTGTTCCGGATGGACATCAAGAAACACAGCATCGACTCGGTGATCGAAGGCTCCGGCTTTCTGAGGAACGAGGGCGAGGACTACGACATATGGTTCTTCGACAACAGCGGGTCCGGTTCGCTGAACCAAGCTCGCATCGTTTTCGAAGGCCGTGTGAGGGACGGCAACGAGATCATTTTCTCCGACGCCAAATCCAATAGAGCGGGTAACGACTTCAAGGATTGGCACAAGGACGAGTTCAGTACGATTCCGCTCAGTCAGTACATGAACGGCCCCCGGGCTGCGCTGCGTGCCCTGTTGGGTGGCAACACCCAAGACACTCAGTTCAGCGGCTTGAATGTCGCGGGCAGCGATGCGGTGGATCTGAGCTCCTTCACCGCCACAGGTGAGTCCTTCGATTACGCGGCCAAGTTCTTCAAGGACCAGGCCGTGGTGCTCAAGGACTGGGAGGACCGCTTCAGCCGGGACGACGCGAGCTGGAAGGGTGAGGCGGCGGAGGTCTTCGAGAGTTTGCTGAAGAAGATCCGCGAGAACTACGACAGCTACGTCGAAACATTCAATTCCACTCCGCCTGGGACGGAGGACGCCAGTGGCAGCACAATATATTCGCGCTCTCTGTCACAGGCCCGGATGTACCTGCAGGATTCCACTGCGACGTTGTTGGAAGCATGGTACGAGTGGGCCTCATCTCCGTACTTCGACCCGCACAGGGTACTGCGGTATGTCCTGGACGACCTGGCTCAATGGGTGGACGCGAACAACGTCACCAAGGTGGACATCGAACGTGTCTCTCATGAGAACGCGGTGTCCTATGGCGCGATACCGCAGGGAGGATTTTCCCAGGTCCACCCGGAGTATGGCGACCTGTCCGACATCGGGAACTGGGCAAAGGTCGGCGACAAGGCGGTCACCATATGGAACCAGGGTGTCGACGAATACCTCGGAAAGCCGGCCGCCGTGGTGCAGTCCGCACTGAACAACCACTTTCTGGACCTGGCAAGGGTGTTCAATGAGAACCTTCCCAAGCCGAAGTCGACCGGAACGGCCTCCGAAGAGTACGCGAAGAAGAAGGCGGATGACGAGAGCGAGGATATCGACAAGCAGAACGAAGAAGCGGAAGACTACTTCAATAAGATGAAGGAGGACTACGAGAAAGACAGGAAGGATAAAGAGGAGTACGACAAGGAGCTGAAGGAGCAGCAGGCGCAGGACCATGAAGAGCAGGAGCAGTACGAGAAGGAGCTGAAGGAGCAGCAGGCGCGGGACCATAAGGAGCAGGAGGAGTACGAGGAGGAGCAGAAGCGGCAAGTAGAGCAGGACAGGAAAGAGCAGAAGGAGTACGAAGACAAGCTGCGTAAGGAACAGGAAGAAGCGCAGGCAGAGGAGGAGCGAAGGGCCCAGGAGCAAGCCGACAAATTCGAGGATGGTCTGGGCGACTTGAACAATCCCGTGGGCGGCGGCCAGGATTTGAACAGCCTCCTCGGTGGGGGCGGACCGGACGGAAAAAAAATAACCACCGAAAGTCTGGGCGACCTCGGAGACCTGAACGACCGTACGAACGATGTCCCCGATGATGTGACTAACAAGAATACCGACGCTCCGGACGGATTGAATGGTGACGGCCCGGGCGGGACGAAGGACTTCAACGAAGCCCTGACCCAGAACCTGGGGGCTCTCGCTGGTCTGAACAATAATCCAGGCGACACGCGCGACTCCGACACGCCCCCGACCACTCAGGATTTGGGTGCCCTGACCGGGCTCAACGGCGGCGCCTCCCTGCTGAACCCCACCGGCGGCGGTACCAGGGCCGACAATCGAAAGATCACCAGCACTTTCCCGGACGGGAGTAGTTCGGTCTTTGATCCTGACACTGAGACGGTGACGGTGACTGGTCCTGATGGGCAGGTCACGACGGAGGATCTGGGTGGCGGTAACTCGGTGAGGAATCCGGATGGTTCGGTGACGTCGCTGGGTGATGACGGGAAGTTGACGACGAGGTTCCCGGATGGGTCGACGCAGACGGTTGATCCGGCGACGGGGGAGGCGGTCACGACTGATCCGGACGGTAAGTCGGTGACGACGAACCTGGGGAATCTCGGGAACCTCAACGGTGGTCTGGGTGGGGGTGGTCTCGATACACCGACGGGTGGTGGTACGGGGCTGACGGATGACGGTGGGGTGGTCAACGAGTTCCCGGACGGGAGTAGTTCGGTCTTTGATCCTGACACTGAGACGGTGACGGTGACTGGTCCTGATGGGCAGGTCACGACGGAGGATCTGGGTGGCGGTAACTCGGTGAGGAATCCGGATGGTTCGGTGACGTCGCTGGGTGATGACGGGAAGTTGACGACGAGGTTCCCGGATGGGTCGACGCAGACGGTTGATCCGGCGACGGGGGAGGCGGTCACGACTGATCCGGACGGTAAGTCGGTGACGACGAACCTGGGGAATCTCGGGAACCTCAACGGTGGTCTGGGTGGGGGTGGTCTCGATACACCGACGGGTGGTGGTACGGGGCTGACGGATGACGGTGGGGTGGTCAACGAGTTCCCGGACGGGAGTAGTTCGGTCTTTGATCCTGACACTGAGACGGTGACGGTGACTGGTCCTGATGGGCAGGTCACGACGGAGGATCTGGGTGGCGGTAACTCGGTGAGGAATCCGGATGGTTCGGTGACGTCGCTGGGTGATGACGGGAAGTTGACGACGAGGTTCCCGGATGGGTCGACGCAGACGGTTGATCCGGCGACGGGGGAGGCGGTCACGACTGATCCGGACGGTAAGTCGGTCACGACGAACCTGGGGGATCTCGGCAACCTCAACGGCCAGGGCGGTTCCAATGACATCAAGCTGCCGACGCAGACGATAGGCGGCCTGGAGGACCTGGGAGACCTGGGAGACCTGGGAGACCTTGGGGACTTCAACACAAGCCAGACCGGTCTGGAGTCCCCGACCGGCGGGCACACCACGTCCCACGAAGGCGACTTCACCACTACGTTCCCGGACGGCAGCAAGGCGACGTTCGACTCTGACAGCGGGATCCTGACCACCACCGGCACCGACGGCGGCACCACGAGTGTGGATCTCACCCACGGAGCGACGGTGACCAACCCGGACGGCTCGACCACTGTCCTAGATGACAACGGCAAGCTGACGACCACCTTCCCGGACGGCAGCACCCAGTCCATCGATCCCGACACCGGTGCCACCACCGTCACCGATGCACAGGGCAACAAAGAGACGGTGAACCTGCCGGATCTCAACACCCCCGATATCAACGTTCCTGACCTCAACACTCCCGACCTCAATCTGCCCGATCTCGATCTCCCCGCGTCCGGGCCGGGCGAAAGTCTGAATGAGACGGTCGGCGGCGGCCCCAGCACAACTCGGAACGTGCCGCTGCCCGACCTGCCCATTGGTGGCGGCGGGGGCGACTTCGCCCCGCTCGGCGGTTCCTCGCTACCCGGCTCCGAATCGCTGGCTGCGCAGGGCTCGAACACCGCACCACCCCTCGGTCCTGGCATAGGTGGAAGCGGTCCGCTCACGCCTCAAATGGGCGCCCCCGGCGCCCCCGGCGCGCCCGGCACCCCGGCCCCCCCGCTGGGTGGCATGGGCGGCGCCGGCGCGGGCGCGGGCGGCGAACGCGGGAACGGGGAGCGGACACGTGCCGTTCTGGTCGACGCGGCGGAGGAGAGCGAGCGACGCAACCGTCGACGCCGTAACGCGTGGCACCGTCAGGAGGACGACGACACCTTCCTGGCACCCGCCCCCAGGGTCGCGACGACTGGCGACGACGCCACACAGAGGGCAGAACCGGGCAGCAGTGTCACCACCTCCGCGGACTACCTGGAGGGTGACGCCGATGTGTGGGGCACCGAGGAAGGTGGTACGCCCGCTGTGGTCGGGCGGTGACGACCGTCGGGACGGGCCGGGGAGTCCCTTCGGCCCGTCCCGACGGTAGCGAGGATGACCGCCCTCGTCGGCGAACCGTCCCGCCACCAAGGCGGCAGTGCTGACAACGGAGCTCGGGAGCCGTGTGGGCGCTCACCCGACCGCTTTGGGCATGCTCATCCGCAAGGCGGCAACGCCGTCTCGGCTCCCCGCTTGCTCGGCGCCGATGGCTCCGCCCTCTGGTGTCCTGCGCCGGGGATTCGATCACGATATGCGGCGAGCAGGCACTATCGGCCGTGCGTGGATCGCTTCCTGTGGCCGGCCATCGTCCCCCGTCTGTCTGCGGTCACGCGGGGTGCCAGGTTGCCGTTGGCGGTTCAACTGGCCCATGACTGCGCGACATTCACCCCTGCCAGCGAGTGTCTGTCTGCCGTGAGGTGCACGCGTCAGTCGGGCCGGATCGCATCAGCGATCTCGTCGGGATGGGTGAGCATGCCGTCGTAGGGTCCTGGCACCTGCAACGAGGTCAGTCCGTGGCGCATGGCGAACTCGGCGCCCGACCGCACCAGGATCTGACCGTTCTCGACGAGCGGATACGCCAGGTCCACGTCGAGGGTTGTGCAGCCTCGGGCGTGAGCGGGCCGACCGGTTCCCCGGTTGGCCCGTCACCCGCACCGCCCACTTGGGCCGGTCCGTCAGGCATGCCAGACCGTAGTCCCCCGTGAGCACGTCCGCTTCCGCTGCATGCCGACGCGGAACGACGGGCCCCCAACCACGGCCCACGCGGTCACCACCGGCATCTCTTGCCCATCGGCGGTGAACGGCTCCATCTGGGCTCTCGTGGTGGTCCCGGTGGGCGGTTCTCGTGGGGGAGGGCCCGTCAGCCGATGGAGACACCCTTGGTGCGCAGGTAGGCGACCGGGTCGATGTCCGAGCCGTAGTCCGGCGTGGTGCGGATCTCGAAGTGCAGGTGCGGGCCGGTGACGTTGCCGGTCGCGCCGGAGAGGCCGATCTGCTGGCCCGCGGTCACGGCCTGGCCGCTGGCGACCGAGAGCGCGGACAGGTGGGCGTACTGGGCGTAGTAGCCGTCGGCGAGTTGGATGACGACCTGGTTGCCGTACGCGTCGCTCCAGTCGGCCGAGACGACGGTGCCCGCACCGACCGCCTTCAGCGGGGTGCCGGCCGCGGCGAGGAAGTCGACACCGGTGTGGTGGCCGCTGGACCACAGACTGCCCCCTGTCTTGTAGCCGGTGCCGAGGGGGGCGCCGGTGACCGGGGCGGTGAAGCCGTTGACGCTGCCGGTGGCCTTGAATGCCGTGGTGGCCTTCCTGGCTGTCTTCGACTCGGAGTGCTTGGGGTCGGAGGAGTCCTTGGAGGGCGACTGGGACCTGGGAGTGGAGGCGACCGGCGACGACTCGGGGACGACTGTCCCGGCCCTCTTCCGCGCGGGTGCAGTTGTCCCGGCCCTCTTCGTTCCGGAGCGTTGGTAAGTGAACGAGTCGGCCGCTGAGGACTCGAGGGCCGCAGCCTCGGCTTGCTTACCGCCGATGACGAGCTTGAGACCCGGGCGGATCAGTGACGGGTCAGCTCCGATTGCCTCACGGTTGTCGGCGTAGAGCCTCTCCCAACCCCCGCTGACGTCCTGCTCGTCGGCGATGCGTGAAAGGTAATCGCCGGGCTTCACCGCATAGGTCCGCACGTCGGTCTTCTCGGCTGCCACCTCCTTGACTTCCTTCCTCTGAGGTGTCTGCTTCTCGACAGCCTCGTCAGCTGCGACCGGAAGGGGCTGAGGGGTCTTATCAGCCGTGGGGGCGGACTTCGAGGGAGTGGTGTGGGCGCTCACGGCGGTCCCCGCGGCTCCCATGAACAGCACCGCGAGGATGCCGCGTTCGGTCCCGGCGACGGCTGGTAGCGCCAGGCCGGCCGCGACCGCCAAGGCGACGCTCAGGAAGAGGATCCAGCGACGGAGAACCATGACGGCACCACCCAGTTGCGAGGGAGAACGTTCGATCTACTTGCCATGATCAGGCGACTCTCGTGTGCCTGTCAATACCGAACGTTCTACCTCGGTGGCTGAGTCGCCTCTTTGTCCACTGCGGATGCGCTCACGCGCTGGATCGACCAGGTCCGAACAGCCGATCTGCCCCACGTCCATGCCTTCACCCGGTCTTGAACCGGGGCAGGCTTCACCGTGCGCACAGGGTCGTTGGACTCACCCTCCTTTCGAGGGGGAGTGCCTGCGGGCGCGAACGCCCCTGCGTATGCGGGCGTTGACGGTCTCTATCGCGTTGGTGCTGCACATGGCCTTGCGAATGCTGGGACCTGCACGAGCGGTGCCACTCTGCCCTGACCCACCTTGGTGAGCAGGGAGACGCCCCCCGCTGCAACCGTTGCCGCCCGGGAGGGGGAAGGGCGTCAGCCTTGGCGGCTGGGGAGCATGGCCAGGGCCTGGGATCGCTGTGCGACGAGGTCGTCGTAGGTGCCGTCGCGCTCGGCCCAGCGGTGCACGCGGACGCCCTTCACGAGGATCTCGTGGGGGGTGGGGTCCTGTGCGAGCAGGTGCATGACCTCAGTGGCGAAGTCGTCGAGCGGCAGCGCGTGCGGGTTCACCTTTTCCTGTCCTGCCGTGGCGACGGCAGGGGGGACGAGCTCCACGACGCCGACGCCGGTGCCGTCGAGCTGCGCGCGCAGTGCCTCTGAGTAGGCGTGCACCGCGGCCTTCGAGGCAGCGTAGCTGGGCATGGGCGGGAACGGCAGGAAGGCGATGCCGGAGGTGACGGTGATCAAGGTGCCGCTACCCCGCCGGATCAGGTGCGGGGTGAAGGCGTCGATGACCCGGATGGTGCCGAGCAGGTTGGTGTCGATCGTCGTTGCTGCCGCTTCGAAGTGCGCGG
Organism: Streptomyces sp. SAI-135; assembly: GCF_029893805.1. Taxonomy (NCBI): domain Bacteria; kingdom Bacillati; phylum Actinomycetota; class Actinomycetes; order Kitasatosporales; family Streptomycetaceae; genus Streptomyces; species Streptomyces sp. SAI-135. Next base: position 525,614 of record NZ_JARXYP010000001.1, on the reverse strand, counting down.
GGTCGCGCAGGTCCTCCAGGAGCATGACGCCCGACATCGTCACCACGGTGTCCAGCTCGGGGTATCGGGCGAGCGCGGCGTCACGGGCAGATGCGACGGAAGCACCGTCGGTGACGTCGATGCTGATCGTGCCGAAGCCTTCCTCAGCGAGTTCCGAGAGTGCCTCCGGGCTGCGGCCGCCAACGGCCACGGTGCTGCCCGCCGCAGCGAACCGCCGGGCCAGCTCTCGCCCGATACCCGAGGTTCCGCCGACGATGAGAACGGTGCGGTTGGAGAGATCCACGGGATCTTCCCTTCAGTCCAAGGCGCCGCCGGCGTTCAGGCCCGCGGCACAGACAGTGATGCTCTCTGCCTCTTCCGAAACAGTGCTATCGCAGTCTTGACGGCATCCGCCGGGTGTGCCAGGGCCCCCGTCTTCCCTGGTCCTGCCAGGGCCCCCTCTGGGACACGTGCACCGCATTACGGTGTTGGTATGAAGGACGAGGAATCTGGCACCCAGCTCGGCAGCTACCTCCGTGCCCGACGCGAACTGGTCTCTCCGGCACAGGCAGGACTCCCGCCCGGGGGCAACCGCCGCGTGCCTGGCCTGCGCCGCGAGGAGGTCGCCCTGCTCGCCGGAATCAGTCCCGACTACTACCTGCGCCTGGAACGGGGCCGTGACAAGAACCCCTCCCTGCAGGTCCTCGAATCACTTGCTCGGGTCCTGCAGCTCGACGACGTCGAGCGGACGTATCTGCTCGGCCTCGCGGCGGCACGTCCCAGGGCGCCGCGGCGCAAGCGGCCCGAGCACGTACCGGCGCGCGTGCACGAGTTGCTCGCTCACCTTCAGATCCCCGCGTTCGTCGAAGGGCGCGCGTTCGATGTCCTGGCCTCCAACCCCATGGCGGTCGCACTCTCCCCCCGCCTGCAGCCCGGACAGAACCGGCTGCGTTCTCTCCTCCTTGATCCTGAGGAACAAGCCTTCCACCAGGACTGGGCGAAAGCCACGGCCGATTTCATCGCCGCCCTTCGCACCACCATCGGGGACGACACCGACAACCCCCGGTTCGTCGAACTCGTCGGAGAACTCGCACTGTCCAGTCAGCGGTTCCGTACCCTGTGGGCCCGACACGACGTCCGCAGTCTCGACGGAGGCACGACCACCGTCCACCACCCCGTCGTCGGTGAACTACGTCTGCACCGCGACAAACTCGCCATCGGCGACGTCATCCTCGTCGTCTACTACCCCGACAAGGGCAGCGACAGCGACGAGAAACTGCGGCTCCTCGCCGCACTCTCAAACACCGAGTCCGCCGATGCGGCACACGACAGACCGGCGGACGCCCCGCGCCCAAAGACACCCTGACGAGCACGCGCCGCCCCGGTGCCGCAACCAGAACGCCCGTAGCGTGCCGCACGCGCAGCACTCCTGGGGCAGCCCGGGGCGGCTGGTTCCGCAGGTCCATGCACCGTTCATTTTGCGGTGAATGGGGCGGACTTTCCTGTCTGCCGGATCTCTGGTGCCAAGGTCCACGACAGCCAGGCTCTGAGCCCACTGGTGAAGGGCATGCCGCCGATCCGATATACCGCCGATCCGATCTCGGTGAGGTCTTCGTCGACGTAGGCCCGGCAGGCTGCCTGCCGACAAGGGCTACGACTGCACCCACCTGCGACGATGGCTGTCCCAGCGAGGTATCCGACACCGCATGGCTCAAAGGGAGTCGAGACCTCGCAGCGACTCGGTCGGCACCGCTGGACCATCGAGCGCACGATGGCCTGGCTCGCTGGATGTCGCCGTCTCATCGTCGCTACGAGCGCAAGGCTGAGCACTTCCTCGCCGTCACGAGCCTCGCCCGCACTGTCATCCGCTGCCGCAGCCTGACCGAATGAAGTGACCTCTATGCGAAATCAAGGTGGGTGCCTGTGAGGCTGCGTCGACCCTCTGCCGTCGCGTTCGCCTCATTCGACGGAGCGCCCGCACCGTAAAGAGACACCTCTTTGCCTATAGACTGTAGGTTAATCTATACTCGCTATAGGCATAATGAGAGTAGGTGTTGGTTGTGGTTCGGGCAGGACTGAGCCCGGAGCGGCTGACGCTCGCTGGTGCGGAACTCGCCGATGAGGCCGGTTTCGACCAGGTGACCCTGTCCGCGCTTGCCCGGCGTTTCGATGTGAAGCCGGCAAGTCTGTATGCGCATGTCAAGAGCTCTCACGAGTTGAAGACCCGGATCGCACTGCTCGCACTGGCGGAGCTTGCCGACAGGGTCGCCGAAGCCGTCGCCGGGCGTGCAGGCAAGGACGCCCTGACGGCCTTCGCGAACGCCTACCGGGACTACGCCCAGGCGCACCCCGGCCGGTACGAAGCGGCCCGGTACCGGCTCGATCCGCAGACCGCCGCGGCCAGCGCGGGTGTCCGGCACGCCCAGATGACGCGCGCGATCCTTCGTGGTTATGACCTGAGTGAGCCGGATCAGACGCACGCGGTCCGCATGCTGGGCAGCGTCTTCCATGGCTATGCCTCTTTGGAGGGGGCCGGCGCTTTCGACCACACAGACATCGCCGCGCAGGAGTCCTGGGTCTGGATCCTGGACTGCCTCGACACCGCACTGCGGAACCGGTCCACCCCCTGACCGAGCCGCGTCACCCGCAACAGTTTCCCGTACAGCCCCAAAACCTCACCCTCCGAATCACAAGAGGCTTGAAGCAATGAGCAACGGACAGAACCTGATCACCACCCCCCTCACCGCGGACTTCATGCGCGGACACCTCGACGTGGAAGAGACCGCCGCCGGCCTGCTGCCGCACCGGCTGCCTGCCTGGGCGCGCCGGCAGATCCCCGACGATCTGCTGGCCGTGGCCGAGGCCCAGCCCTCCGGTGTCCGGCTGGCCTTTCGTACCAGCGCCACCACCATCCACCTGGACACCCTGCCCACCAAGCGCGCATACCGGGGCTTCCCGCCCCCGCCTGACGGCATCTACGACCTCCTGGTCGACGGCCGCCTCACCGCCCAGGCCACCGTGGACGGCGGGAACCTGCGCACCATCACTGACATGCAGACCCAGGCTGCGGAATTCACCCCGGGCCCCGCCGGCACCGCCCACTTCACCGACCTGCCCACCGGCGAGAAGGACATCGAGATCTGGCTCCCGCACGCGGAGATCACCGAGGTCATCGCCCTACGCACCGACGCCCCCGTCGAGCCCGCCCCGGACAAGGGGCGCCGGGTGTGGCTGCACCACGGCAGCTCCATCAGCCACGGATCCAACGCCGTCTTTCCCAGCACCATCTGGCCTGCACTGGCCGCCTCAGCAGGTGATGTGGAGCTGATCAACCTCGGATTCGGCGGCAGCGCACTGGTCGACCCGTTCACGGCCCGCGCGATGCGCGACACCCCCGCGGACCTCATCAGCCTCAAGCTCGGTATCAACGTCGTCAACAGCGACGTCATGCGCCTGCGCGCCTTCGCCCCCGCCATCCACGGCTTCCTCGACACCATCCGCGAGGGCCACCCCACAACCCCCTTGCTCCTGATCTCCCCCATCCTGTGCCCGACCCACGAGAACACCCCCGGACCGCTCATGCCGGACTTCTCCACTGGAACCCTGAAGTTCAAGGCCACCGGTGATCCGGCCAAGACCGCCGCTGGGCGGCTGACGCTCAGGATCATCCGCGACGTCCTGGCGGACATCGTGAGGCAGCGGTCCGTCGAGGACCCCAACCTCCACTACCTCAACGGACTCGACCTCTACGGCGAGAGCGACCACGATGAGTTCCCCCTGCCGGACGCAATCCACCCCAGCCCCGAAGGACATCGCCGCATCGGCGAGAACTTCGCCAAGCTCGTCTTCGCGAACAACGGGCCCTTCACCATCACCACTGGCTGACCCGGATGCCCTCGGCGGGAGAGCATGATGGCCGGCTTCCCGGTATCGCACCACTGCGTAGGTGAACAGGACTCGGCCACACATTCCTGGGACCACTCCCTTCCCGTCACCGTCCTACCGCGCCGTTGAAGGCTGTGGTGTCCAGGGGGTTCCTGCTTCGTTGCGCGGTACGGGCACGAGTGCACGTCGTGCCTGTGCTCCATGGGCTGACACGGCCAGTCCGGCCGCCTTGGCGACGTTGACCGCCGCGTTGCAGTCCCGGTCCAGGACGGTCCCGCAGGTCCCGCAGGTCCAACCCGGACGTGCAGAGGCTTGGGGCCATCCTGGACGCCGCATCGCGAGCACACCTGAGACGTCGGCTCGCAGCGGCCGATTCTTATGAAGGTGCGCGGGCGGCCTTGTATTGCAGCATGCTCACGAACGCGGACCATCCGGCGTCGTGCACGGACTTGGCCAGGCGTGTAGGCGCGTCCCTTGACGGCCAGGTCTTCCACGGCGACCGATTGGCTCTCTCGGATCAGCTGTGTGGAGAGCTGGTGGTGGAACCCGCGGCGTGCGTCCGCGACACGGGAGTGTGCCCGCGCTCACGTCCTCATGGGTTCTCGGTGATCCGGATCGCGAGATCCAGGACAGCGGCCGCGGCTGATCTGGGGTCTCCGCTGGGACGGTCGGGGTAGACGGTGTGCGCCCGGCTCCATTGGTCGGCCCGGGCGTACCAGTCGACGGGCTGTGTTTTCCCACCGACGAGGGTCTGTCGGACTTCGTCGAGCCAGAGCGCCCAACGGGAGCGGTAGTAGTCACCCACCAGGCCGGCCCAGGAACGAGTTGCGTATTCGGCCAGGACGGTTGCGTCCTCGTAGCCCCATGAAGTCAGCAGGCGCTTGGCCTCCATGGAGAGGTAGTGGCCTTCTTCCTCGTCCGATCCCCATGCCTGGGCGTCGGCAAGCCACGAGCCGAGCAGGAAGTGCTCGTTCGTACTGAGCACGGCCTCCTGCGCATCGATCAGGACCAGCAGGCGACGCGCGGCGGCGTCGTAAGCTTTCACATCGCCTGATCGCGCCGCGTCCGCGACGAGGCGCAGGGCGGTTCGGGCCACGTCTTCCGCGACCTGGCGTGCGACGTCGACGAGGTCGTAGCGCATTCCCGGCGAGTCCAGTCGCTCGGCGGCACCGAGCAACGCTCGTAGTGCTGGGATCAAGGCTCCCTCGGGGTAAGCGAGGGCGCGCGGACCCAACAGGCTGGCCTGGTTGGCGTCCAGACTCGGGACAGCGGCGATCACCGAGTCGGTGCAGGCGTAGGGCGGCAGTGCTTCGGACATGGCGTCCGCCACCTGAACGAGTGTCTCAGCGAACTCGGGCGCACCATGCACATGGGAGGCGTCCACCGGGACGCCGGCCAGTGCCTGTAGGGTCTCGGCCGGCAGGCCTCCCTGGTGCATATGGCGCCACGGCCCATATGCCGTGGCCATGAGGATCTGCCATGCCTCGTCGGCCTGTGCGTCGGCAGCGCCGTAGCGCGACGCAGTCCACTCGCGCACCCACTCTCGTAGATCAAGTGGTTCGTCGGCCCAGGTGAGGTCATTGAACAAGTCCCACAGGATGGGGTTGTTCGCCGTTCCCTCGGCCATGTTGGCCATCCCTACGAGTCCGGGAAGCCGGCTCTCTCCCCGCCATCGGCGGGGAAGGGCCGCCACGGCTTCCAGATCACCGTACAAACCCGTTCTGCCGCCGTAGTTGGGCAGGATTCCCCACGCCCACGGTGCTGGGCCGAACCCGTCCTCGCCATGGTGTTCACCGGTGATGTCGAGCACGATCACGCGGTCGGTGTCGATGGCGTCGAGCAGTTCTCGACGTGGGTTACCGGACCAGGCCTGCATGACCCACGTGGCGTCCGGGTCGGCGGCCGTCATCGCCTTCTGCACCCCGCGCGCTGCCGAGCCGAGATCGGTGCCGCCGGTGTGACCTCCCTCATGGACCAGGTCCACCGCCCACATCCCTGTAGTGCCGAAAGCGGCTCGCTGCTCCGCGTAGAAGATCTCCGCGACGGCGGCGTAGGCATCGGTGGTCGAATCGAGCCAGTCCGGCCGTACCGGGCCGACGACGTCTTTGAACCAGCGGCCTTGCGGCACTGTGCGCGTATCGGTCCAGCGCTTCGTGAAGTCGGGCGGCACCGTGCCGCTGAACCCAGGGAGGATGGGGACGATGTCGAGGTCCCGCATCCGCTCGATCACCTTGCGAGCCAGCCTTGCCCGGTCTTCGACAAGGGTCCTGCTGGTACCGCGGCCGAAGTTCTGGATGTTGTTCAGCCAGAGCCACGGCTGATGCGACGGTGGTCCCAGCCAGCGCAGGATTTCCTGCTCCTCGTATCCGCACTGCAGGAATGTCCGTAGCAGGACCAGTTCTTGACCGAGCGTCAGGTGAGCTGCCGTCACCCCGCCAGCCGCGAGCAGGTCGATCTCGTGCTCCCACTGCGCCCAGTCGTAGAAGGGGGTCGTGTAACCGCCGACCGTCAAGTTGTACGCGATCCGATGGCCCATCGCGGCGTCGCCCGACACCGTTGCCTTTGCCGGCAGTTCACCTCCGATCGGACGGGTCCCGAGGCGCGAGACATGTGCGGCACCCGTCCGGCGCGCGAAGGCGGCATAGCCGGCGACTGCCGAACCTGCGCCGGACGCGACAATGGTCAGGACCCCATCGGCTGACAGGACCCGGAACCCGTCGCCGATCCGCTCGGTGATGCTGACGCGGACGGCGCTCTCGGGCAATCCGCTGAGCCTGCGGATCGCCCCCTCGGCTACTGCCGTCGGCATCGCACGGTGCTGGGTCTTGCTCATGCGGTCTCCAGGAGATGGTGTTCCTCGGCCAAGGCCTGCGGACGGACCCGCAGGACCGCCAAGGAACCGATTAGCGCGATGGTGCCGCCGAGAAGGAACAGCGCTGGATAGCCGCCCAGAGTCGTCACCGCGAGTGAGGCGAGGAAGGGGGCGATGACCTGAGGTGCGGTCAGTGCGACGTGGAACACGCCGAGATCACGGCCGGTGTCACCGGCCCTCGGCAGCACGAGTGTCGCCAGAGCCAGGTCCACTCCGAGATAAAGGCCCAGCGCGAACCCGCTGAGTGCGGTGCAGACCAGGAACGCGGGCCACGTCTGCCACGCCAGAGGGACGAACAGCGCAATGGAAAGCAGCAGAGACGACACCAGCACGAAGCTGCGGTGTCGGCGGAACCGGTCAACGAGAGGCCCGGCGCAGACGGTTCCCACGGTGAGGAACACCAGACTGATCGTCAAGGCGGTGGCGACGCCGTCGGCGGGTTTCGTGCCTGGGGGAGGCTCGATGAAGTCCTGGAGGATGTAGAGGGTGAATCCGTTGACCATGTTGTAGCCGAGGTACAGCACGGCCCGCGAGACGAAGACCCAACGGTAGTCCCGGGAGCCGAGGCTGGCGAACAGCTGCCGCACGTCCTCACCCACAGTGCGTGGCACGCGCCCGCCCTCCGGACGGCGTCGCGCTTCCCGGGCTGCCCAAGCCGACGCGGCTGAGGCGAACACGAAGGCCGCTGCCAGCACCGTGTAGCCCGTCAGTACGGAGTCCACGAAGAACGCTCCGAGCTGGACTCCGAGCACACTCCCGACGGGCAGACCCAGCCCTTGCACGGTACTGGCCAGACCGTGGCGCCGCGGTGGGATCCGATCGGGGATGGTCGCCAGGACGACGTTCAGGCCGACGTTCACGGTGCCCTGCACCAGGAACCAGCCGATGAGCAGGCTAGGGATCGATCCGACCGCACCGAGAAGCAGGAGTGAAGCGCCTGTCGCGAGGCCGCCGAACAGGATCCATGGGGTTCGCCGCCCCCACATGCTTCGGGTGCGGTCGGAGAGCAGGCCGGCAATGGGGGGTACTGCGAGCGAGGCGATCGCGCTGGCACCGGTGATGAGCGCGAGGGCGGACGGGGCCGCATTCCCGGCGATGAGCCTGACTTGCGTCGGCAACAGAACGGAGAGCACTCCGCCGATCGCTGCATAGCCGAAAACATTGAGCAGGAACATCGCCGCCAGCATCGGTCCAAGTCGCGCGGTTGACTCAGTGCGTGGAGAACGACTCAGCTCGCCCTGCCGCGCGGGTCGAAGGGGCATGTGGGTTACCTCAGAAATGACAGGCTGGACGGCCGCTGACCACTGGAATCTAGTTCTGGCCGCAGGATTAAGCAAGACGGAACGTTCTGCCCCCGCGTTGACCGGGCCGGTGTTACCGTGCATATATGTCGCTGAACACGGTCGGTACCGGCCTCGAGGAGCGGTGGCGGGACATCCTGTCGGTGCACGCGCGCACGATGTGCGAGATCGACCGCGTGCTGCACCCGCACGGGCTGGGCGCGAGCGATTTCGAAGTGCTCGACATCCTCGCCACCGAGTCGCCCCAGGAGGGCGACCAGTGCCGGGTGCAGAACCTCGCCGGCCGGGTGCATCTCAGCCAGAGCGCGCTGTCCCGCCTGATCGGCCGCCTGGAGAAGGACGGCCTCGCGGAGCGGTCCATGTGCGTGGAGGACCGCCGGGGCGTCTGGGTGTCCCTCACCCGCAAGGGCCGTGACCTGCACTCCGAAGTACTGCCGCTGCACCGCGAGGTGCTGGCCAAGATGCTCGACGGTTAGTGCCGCATCGAGCAACCTTCGCCCGGTAGGGCACGGTGGTGGTCGCTAGGCTGTGGTCAGCTGTCGCAGCCAAGGCGTGATGGGAAATCCGCTTCATCTTCGAGATTGCGACCCTCTGTCGGTCTGAGCCGGTTCGAGTCCGGTAGCCCGCGGCGGTAGCTCTCGGCAGTGGCAGCATCGACAGAACGCACGTCACGCCGCCGAGGGCATGGCCAGCGGGCCTCGCTATCTGGGAGCCGACTCATGGTCACAATGCCTCCTCAGCCGCTCACCGGCCGCGCCCTACCGAGCCAACAGTCCCGCAACCCGGTCTGGTCACAGCTCAAGTCTCGGTTGAGTGCGGAGGCACACGACTGATGCTCTGGCGGATCTTCCGCGGATCGAGCTGCGGCCCGGACTGACGTCAAGTGTCGCGGCCGTCCTCACCCGGAAGCGGCAGCGCCAGAGAAGCTCACTGAGTCCGCTGTTAAGGACCGCTGACAGGTCGCGCTGCACTCCGGTTCCGTTGTCTGTCGTACGACAAGGGCCGCTAGGCTTGCTTCCGTGGGGTGCGGTGACGCGGTCATCGGCCGCACCTCGGGACTTCGGAGGGAGGGTCAGGGCGTGAGTGAACAGGTATCGGAGTCCACTGGAGTGTCCCGCTGGGCTCCGGCGCCGGATGAGCTGCCGCGCGATCTGGCTGAACTCGGCGGACCCGTCCAGGGCACTGTTGTCTTGCCCCTCCATTTGGCGTGGTCGGGTTTGCGTGCGTTCGACCTTGGTGATGAGAAGCTGCTGCTTGGGATGTACCGGATCGTCCTTGTGAATGGCAAACACCAGGACTTCGTGCGTTATCTCGATGCTGCACGGCTGGTCGCGTACTGGCCGACCCTGCGCAAAATGTTGGGCCGTGGTGTGCGTACCGCCTGGGAGGCCCGCTTCGCGCAGCTCCGGCCGGCGGCCCCAGCGTGACACTGCCCGACCTGCCTGACCATCACCGCCGCCTGCTGCTGGACGCAATCACCGCAGGTCGGCCTTTCGGACTTGCCTTGATGGGAGGCTATGCCGTCCAAGCTCACGGCATTGTCCACCGGCCGAGCCAGGATCTCGACTTTGCCACGGAGCATCCCGCAGCCATGAGGCAGATCATCGAGCATCTGACGCACGACCTGAGCGAGCGAGGCTGGCATGTCACGATCATCGATGTCGCTCCGCTCAAGGCCCGTTTCCTCGCCACCGATCCCGCAACCGGGTCCGCGTGCGAGGTGGACCTTCTCAAGGAGGTGCTGTGGCGCCCCCCGGTCCTACTGGACGTCGGCCCCGTACTTGCCCTCGACGATCTGATCGCCACGAAAGTGCGCGCCTTGGGCGACCGCGGCCTGGCGCGTGACGCGATCGACGTTCACGCCGCCCGTCACCTCTACAGCACACATGAGCTGGAAAGTCTGGCGGAACGGCGTCCGGAGGAGTTTGATCGGCAAGAACTCCATGACCGGCTGGAAAGCCTGGAATGGATCAGCGACGCGGAGTTCGAAGCCTACGGCCTGGACGCCGACGCTATCGGCGAGCTGCGCAACTGGGCTCAACAATGGCTGGACGACCTGGCCCAGCGGCTCGCTGAACCCTACGCGGACCCGGATGAATGACAACTGCCCGCCCGTCCAGGCGTATTCAGGGACCCGACGCCGCCTGACGCGTACCCCGGTAACGCGCGCCTCACTGGCGGCCCTCGGGTGAGACCGAGGAGGGCATGTTTCGAGGCGGTGTACTCGCTGGCGGACAACGATGGCTCGCCATCGGTGCCATGCACGCCCTCGCCGACGCCGGCGTACGGGTGCCCGAGGACATCGCAGTCATCGGTGTCGACGGCATGCAGGAGGGCGAGTACAGCTCGCCGACCCTCGCCCCACGACAAGACACAGCTTGCCCGCAATGCGGTCAGCACACTCGTCGCGATCATCGAGGGCACTGCGCCGCCGCTGATGCGGAGGCTCCCTATCGGCTGCTGGTCAGAGGCAGCACCGCAAAGAAACTGAGATCCGCGGGGAACTGAACGGATGTTGCTCCCGACTACTGGACCAGGTGACGGAGGTTCACCTGTGGGCTGAGTAGATCTGGAGATGTTCCTTGCGTGCTCGAGTGCGGGGCGGAGCGACGGTGGTGTTGATGAGTGGTCTGCTGGCGGCAGGCTGCAGTGGTGGGCACGAGGAAGCGGGGGAGAAGGACGCGGGCGGGGCGGTATCAGGCTCCTACCCCGTGTCTGTCACCGATTGCGCAGGTACCAAGACCACGTTCGACAGTCCCCCGCGGAAGATCGTCACCAGCAATGCCGCCGGCCTGGAACTGCTGTTGCGCCTCGGCGTGGGGGACCGGGTCGTCGGTACAGGCTTCCCGTCCGGCAACGGCACCCTGCCCGACGGCCTCGACGCCGAGGCCCGGAAGGTAAAGGTGCTCAGCAAGGGGGTGATCCCGAAGGAGAAGTTGCTCGGCTCCGGCGCCGATCTGTACCTCGACACGTTCGGCGCCATGAAGATGGATGGTGCAGGTCAAGCCGCGACCGCGGACGAGTACAGGGCCGCCGGGATCAAACACGTCTACCTCAAGTCCACCGCATGCGCCGCAACCGGCGAGGGCGCGGTCACCGACTTGTCCGCGGTCGAGGACGACATCGCTTCCCTCGGCGCGGTCACCGGGGCGGGCGCGAAGGCCGAGGAACTCGTCGCGGGCATGAAGAGGAAGGTGGCCGCGGTGCAGAAGGCGATCGGGAGCACGCCACCGAGCGCGCGTCCGACCTACTTCTTCTTCGACTACGACGCTGGAACACAGCAGCCGGTCGTCGTCTGCAATCGTCAGGTCGCCAACGCCGTGATCACCCTGGCCGGTGCCCGGAACGTCTTCGACTGTGACGGCACCACCCAGCGAGTCGGCTGGGAGGACGTGATCTCGCGAAACCCGGACTGGATCCAGCTCGGAGTCCGCAACAAGGGCAGCCGGGAGGCGAACGACAAGGCGTTCGCCGAGGCGGAGGAGTGGCTGAGGTCAAACGCGGCCACCAAGGGCCTGAAAGCCGTCAAGGAAGGTCATTTGCTGCGTATCGGTTCCGAGCGGACCACTATCGCGGGCGTCGAGAACGCCGACACGGTCGAGACCATCGCCCGTTCTCTTTACCCGAACAAGGTCCGCTGACCGTGGCCGTCCATACGATGCAAGGTGACAACCGCACGGCAGAGCCCCGCGGTACTCTGCCGCCCGGCCTGACTGCAGCCGTCCTCGGCGTGGCGCTGGTGGCCGCGTTGACGGCCGCGGTGGCGTGGGGCTCGACGACCATCTCTCCCGGCGAGGTGTGGGGCGTGGTGTGGCGACGGCTGTCCGGCGCGCCGGCGAGGTCGGGCACCAATGACCTCATTGTGTGGCAACTGCGCGCTCCCCGGGCCCTGTTGGCTGCGCTCGTCGGCGCCGGGCTCGGTCTCGTCGGTACAGCGGTGCAGGCGCTGGTTCGCAATCCGCTGGCTGATCCCTATTTGCTGGGTATCTCCAGCGGCGCCTCCCTCGGAGCGGTCGCGGCGATCGTGCTCGGCATCGGAGCGGGGAGCGCGCTGGGGCTGTCCGGTGCCGCCTTCGCCGGAGCATTGGCAACCTTCGCTCTGGTGTGGACGGTCGCCCGGCGCGGCGGAGGCTTCGCGCCGTTGCGGCTCGTCCTGGCGGGGGTGGCCATCGGGCAGTTCCTGTCCGGGTTCACCAGTTATCTGGTGTTGCAAGCCGGGGACGAGCAGCAGACGCAGGGGGTCCTGTTCTGGCTGATGGGCAGCCTTGGGGGCGCCAACTGGGACCTGCTGGCCGTACCTGCCTTCACCGTCTTGGCCGCCGGCCTGTGGCTCCAGGCCCGTGCCCGCGGCTTGAACGCTCTGCTGATGGGCGACGAGACGGCCGCCGGTGTCGGCATCGACGTGACCCGCCTGCGCCGTGAACTGTTCACAGTGACCAGCGTGCTCACCGGTGTCCTGGTCGCGGTCTCCGGGGCGATCGCCTTCGTCGCACTGATGGTGCCGCATGTCTGCCGCCTGCTACTCGGCGGGGACCACCGTCGGCTGCTGCCCATTTCCGCGCTCTTCGGCGCTCTGCTGCTGGTAGTCGTCGACACCGTCTGCCGTACGGCCATGGATACGCAGGAGCTGCCGATCAGTGTGGTCACGTCGTTCGTCGGGGCTCCGGCGCTGCTTTATCTACTGGACAGGCGCCTGGGGAGTGGCAGTTGAGAATTGACATCGACGATCTGCACGTCGCCTACGCGGGCCGTACGGTTGTGGCCGGTGCCCGACTGATAGCCGGAGCCGGCGAGATCACGGGACTGGTCGGCCCGAACGGCAGCGGCAAGTCCACACTCCTTCGCACCGTCTACCGGCATCTGCGGCCGGTGGCCGGGCGCGTGCTGCTGGACGGAACTGACGTCCGGGCGATGACTGCGGTGCAGTCGGCACGGCACATCGCCGCCCTCCCGCAGGAACGGGGCAGCGACTTCGAGCTGACCGTGCGCGAGGTGGTCGCCATGGGCCGTACCCCCTACAAGCGGGCCTTCGCCGGGGAGGACGCCACCGACCGGGACATCGTCGCCCGAGCGCTCTGCGACGTCGGCATGGACGGGCACGCCGGACGCCGTTTCACCGCGCTGTCCGGCGGCGAGCGGCAACGCGTGCTCCTGGCACGGGCGTTCACGCAGCTGCCCGATGTCCTCGTGCTGGACGAACCCACCAACCATCTCGACATACGCCACCAAGTCGAACTTCTGGCTCTGCTGCGCTCTCAGCGGCAGACAACGTTGGTATCGCTCCATGACCTCAATGCCGCCGCGGCGGTGTGCGACCGGCTGCACGTTCTGTGCGCCGGCACCGTCGTCGCTTCCGGTCCACCACGCGAGGTCCTCACCCCCGAGTTGATCGGCGAGGTCTTCGGCGTACGGGCGGCAGTGGTCGACCACCCCCTCACCGGAGACCTGCTGATCGCTTTCGACCATCGTGCCCCGGGGAACGAGACCATTCAGTAAGACAAGAGACAGGTCGGCGAATGATGTGGCGTCCGGCGTGTGGGTGCTTCGGCAGTGGTGGATACTGGGCACGACGGTCCCGCCATTGCTGGCGCGTCCGCCACAGGACGGCGGTGCGCGAATCCCCGCACCCCTGGCATTTCCCGGGCTCGCCGCAGCTGGTCTCCTACTCCGAGCGACTCCTCTGAGCCAGGCGACAAGACCTGCGCTGACTACGCCAACCGCTCCAGAAGGATGGCTTCCCAGGCGTGCCGGAGCGAGACTCTGAGCGGAGCAAGGCGGCCCGCGTCGGCGCTTTCGAGCGCCTCGGCAAGCCGAATGACGGCGTCGCAGCGGGCCAACCACAGTCCGCGCAGGCATGAACCGAGGCTGTAGCCGGCGAGGGTGGCCGCGCGTACGGCGACCGGCGCGCCGACGGCGGCCGCCAGCGCGGCAATGTCCTCGCACGGGTCGCCGATGGCCGCGTTGCCCCAGCCGAGGATGCCGTGCACCCGGCCGTCGGCGCCCACCGCGACGTGCTCGCCTGTGAGGGCGCGATGGACGAGGACGGTGGCACCGGGCCGGTCGGCGAGTCTGACCGCCGCCGGGCCGGTGAGCTGCTGAAGCCAGGTGGGGTCGAATTCGTCGTTTGCGCCGAGGCGTTCGACAGCCCAGTCCGCGGCCTGAAGCAGGGCTTGCAAGGGACGCGGTGCCACCCGTGGCACACCGATTCCCTCAGTTTGCCGAACGGACACCCTGCGCAGCCCGATGAGCACACCCGCGAGGTCGTCCTCACCAGCGGTGGATACGTTGTGCTGCTCTGTCTCGACGGGCACCTTGATGTCCAGCGTGTATGTCAGCCCGGGTGCCCACTCGCCGTGCGCCACGCCGGCCGGCACCGTGACCGGCAGATGCGGGCGGACCAGGTCGCGCAGCCGCGGTTCCCGGCGCTGGCGAAGGGCTGCCTGGCGGTCGGGAGCCAGACGCAGCACATGATGGTTCCCGACCCACCATGCCGAGCGGCCGTTGCCCGTGGCGACGGGCCGTATCCCGGGTTCGGTGGGATCATTCGTGCCGTGCCTGAGCAGGGTGTTGATGACGTGTTGGACTGTGTCCGCCGTGGGTTTCGTTGCTTGGGTCATGGTCCGCGCCGCTGTCGCCTAGAGATGTGATGGGGCTTCTGGCAGTCGTGCAGTCCACGAGCCCGTGGGGCCTGTCCGGTGATGTCAGACGACGCGATGACGCGGTGGGCGCCCGAAACCGCCGCTGTGATGTGGTGGCCGGGACACCGACCTTGGACAGCGAGCGATGCTGCTGGTCACGTTGATCACCGTGGCGGAGTCCGACCGGGAGAGGGCGGGGAGGAACGCGTTCGTCACTCGAACGGGACCAAAAACATTGGTGTCGAAGATCTCCTGGACATGTTGCCTGGTTGCATCGGCCAGCGCGGGGTTCGGTTCGAGTATTCCGGCGTTGTTGATCAAAACATCGAGTTCGCCCACGGTGTGCGTGGCGGCCTCGATCGAAGCGTCGTCAGTGACATCGAGGTGGACGAAGTGGGCGCCGGTCTCTTGGGCAGCCTTCTTGCCACGTTCCGGGTCGCGGGCCCCCAACCAGACGGTGTGCCCCGCGACGGCAAGTGTGCGTACCGTCTCGTAACCGATGCCCCGGCTCGCGCCCGTGACCAGAATGATTGCCATGGCACGTCACGCTAACAGCGGGCGTGTTGCATGAAAGCGGCCGAGGCGTCGTCAACCACGCGTCCAGGGCCCACTTTTTCCGAGACGGGCACGTAGACCTGTACGTGTCATCTCAACAGGAAGGCACCGGCTCTTCTCCCACATCACCATGAAGTGGCACGGCAAGCCCCTGACCACGAAGTCATACTCCGCACCATCGCCGCGACCACCAGCCGCACCGGCCGGACCACGCAGCCGAACACGACAGCGCTCGCCACCCCACTGGCATCCAGATCAGTCCGTCAACTCCTCGGCCCTGCCCCGAAAACCTGAGTAGTTGTTGTCATGCCGATCGCGAGGGTGGGCGTCGAACGGGAGCCTCGTTCGGGTGATCGCGGCTGCCTGCGGGCATGGGACAGGGCCGCTTGTAGCTTCCCCTTGATCGTTGGACACCTGGAGACTGGGATCTTGAGCTTCCAGAGGAAGTAGCACCAGATGGGAGGCAAGTACACGGAGTGGTACACCGAGGAGTTCAAGCGGGACGAGATCGCGCTCGTCGACTCCTCGGGTAAGACGGTCACCGCGGTGGCCCGTGAGCTCGGCATCAGTTCCGAGTCCCTGCGCGGCTGGTAGAACGACCCGTGAGCGAGTTGTACCGGTTGATCGACGCGGAGAAGGCGAACCACCCGATCGTTCTGCTGTGCCGGGTGCCGCACGTGGCTCGCTGCTCCTGCTACGTGTGGCGCGGGGGGAGACCGCCCCCAGGCCCGCCACCCCGCCAGGCCGCCGACGACGCACTCGCGCACGAGATCACCGTGCCGCACATCGCCTCCCGCCGCACCTACGGTGTCCCGCGCATCCACGCCGAACTACGGCGTCTGGGAGGGCGGGTGAACCGCAAGGCGCGTTGCCCGCGTGATGCGCGAGCGTGACAACCGAGGCGTCACCCGGCGCAAGCGCCGCTCGCTGACCCGGTCGGACAAGAAGGCGACGCCGGCCCCGGACCGGATCGGCCGCGACTTTCACGCTGAACGGCCCGGGATCAAGCTGGTCGGCGATATCACTCACCTGCCCACCGCAGAGGGCTCGCTCTACCTCGCGTGCTGGCTGGACCTGGTTACCCGTGAGGTGATCGGCTGTGCCATGGCCGACCACCACTGTGCCGAGCTTGTCATCGACGCCCTCGACACGACCCACGGCCGAGGCGGTCTGGAGTCCGGCTGCGTTGTCCACAGTGATCGCGGCAGCGAGTACACCTCGGCTCAATTCCGTGCCCCAGCGGCGAAGTTTGGGGCTGCGGAACAGCTGGGGCTAAACCGGATCATGCTTCGACAACGCCGCCACAGTGAATTTCTGGGCCCTGCTCAAGGAAGAGATCGGCACCCGCATCTGGCCCGACAGGGCCGCCGCCCGCGCCGAGGTCTTCGCCTCATCGAGACCTTCTACAACCGCCGCCGCCTCCGCATGCACGACACCTTCGGCCACCTCACACCAGCCAAGTTCGAACACCAACTGACTTGTCGCCGACGCTGTCACGTGGCGCATGCAGTGCGGTGTCCCCTCCTGAGGTTGAACCTCAGTAGCTGACCTTCGTCAGTCGCTCGGATTCCTCCCACAGGCGCAGTTGCAGATCGGCGTCGTGGGACGTCCCGACGGAGACGGTCCGCACTGGATAACCGGTGTTCCCGCGTGGTCCGTAGTAGTCACCGCCTCGCGCCGCCGGATCGGTGGCGGCTCGCAGCGGTCCCAACGCGCCCATGGCCGCGCTCTGCGAGATCAGGCGCATGATCGGGTTGACCTTCGGGCTGATCACGGTCCGTACGAGCCAGTTCATGTCGCGGGCGCCGTCGGTCCTGGCCAGCCCGGCGTGTCCGGCAAGGGCGATGGTCTGCGCCCCGCTGGCTTCGAGACGCCGGTTCAGTTCGTAGGTGAAGAGCAGGTTGGCCAGTTTGGCCCTGTTGTAGGCCGCGATGTAGCGGTAATTCTTGTCGCGCTCGGGGTTGAGATCCGCGGGGTCGATCGTGCCGTTCCGATGCCCGTTGCTGCCAACGATCACTATGCGTGATCCGGGTGTATCGATCATCATGTCGCGTACGAGCCCGGTGAAGGCAAAAGGCCCCAGGTGGTTGACGGCTATGGTGGCCTCGAAACCGTCCTCGGTGACCGCGTACTTCGGACGGAAACCGCCCGCGTTGTTGACGAGCAGATCTATGTGGTCGTACTCGTCGTGCAGGCGCTGGGCGGCAACGCGGACCGAAGCCTGTGAAGCGAGGTCCAGCACCACCGTTCGCACGTCACTGCCCGGGGCGATCACCCGGATCCGTTCTGCCGCGGCGACCGCCCTCTCCTCGCTACGGCAAGCCAGGACGACGTCCGCGCCATGCTGGGCCAGAGCCGCCGCGATCGCGAAACCCAAGCCGGTGTTCGCACCGGTCACCACGGCTGTGCGCCCGTGCAATTCGGGAATGTTCTGGTCAGTCCAGTGCTGTGTTGTCATCCGGGATCCTTGTGTGCGTCGTGCGGTCTGATTCATCGGACGGGCGCTACGGAGGATCCCGGTTTTCCTTGAGGGCGCCTCACATCGAGCCGCCCATCCCATGCGGCCGGAGGCGGCATCGCGGTCTCGCTGTACCTAACGTTCATTCTATTCCGCTCTTCTGTCTAAGTTGCCGCCTACGGTGTCGGGGCGGACGCCGTAGGCGGCGCGTAGACCGGAGTTGAGCTCTGTGACCGGACGTCCAACGAGGCTTTGCGCAGAGCCCGGATCCCGAAGACAGCGTTCGGAGAACGCGCCGTCGTGGATGCCTGGCGCGACGTGGTCGTGGTGGAGGACGAGCACGTCGAGGATGTGGCCGGTGCCGCGCACGAGGCGGAACATCTCGGAAATGTGGAGGGTGTCATCCGGCCGCGCGTAAATCGTGGAGCGCGCGGGACTTCGGCCGCTGGAGTGGGTGGAGACGGCTGGATGTGCCCGGGTCCTTCTTGAGGTCGAACGGGTCCTCGACCCTGGCGTCGTCCAGGACGAGGTTCTGCCGGGGGCCGACTGCTGGTCGGTTGAGACTCGCTTGCAGACCAGGTTCGCCACCGAGGGGTCCCTTCTGTGCGGAGGACTGGCCCTCTATGTCGTCAATCCCTGTCAGCAATCACCATCGGATCTGATGGGATTCGCGCCGCCGTGGACCCCTGGATTGCACGGACTCATTGGACGCGCCGGCTGCCTGTCGGCAGACATGTTTGACGACAGGAGTGGCTCGGTGGACGGTGACCGGCTCAGGTCGAGCGCAGGCAGAAGGGGTGTCCGGCCGGGCTGGCGTAGACGCGGCTACCGGTGCTGGTTTCCGGAGTGATCTCGTCGGTGGGCCGCAGCCGGGTGGCGCCGGCGTCGGTGGCCGTGCGGTCGGCGGTTGCGAGGTCGTCGACGCCGAAGTCGAGGTGCATCTGCTGGGAAGTGCCGTCCGGCCAGTCCGGGGCGGTGTGTCCGGGGGCGGACTGGATGACGATCACAGGGAGGCCGGGGGCCTGAACGAAGTGGTGCGTTGGCGTGGGGGTGAGGGAGCCGCCGAGCAGCCGGTGCCAGAAGGAACTCTCCTTCTCGGTGTCGGCGGCGTCGATGATCACGGCGGTCAGGGTGATGGGCATGGGGGTGTCCTGTTCGTGCTGTCGGTGGTTGCTCAGACGGTCGGGATGATGCCGCCGTCGACGCGGAACTGTGCTCCGGTGAGCCATTTCGCGCGGCTGGAGGCGAGGAAGGCGATCATCTCGGCGACATCTTCGGGATCTCCGGGGCGGCCCATGGGGACCTTCAGGTGGTCCACGAGCTGCTGCGCGACTTCCTCGGTGGTCACGCCCTGCGCCTCGGCCATGTGCTGTAGGTGGGCGGTGGCGCCGTCGGTGACGACGAAGCCGGGAAGGACGCAGACCACACGCACCCCGTGCACGCCGACCTCGGTGGCCAGTTCGCGGCTGTAGGTGTTGAGGGCGGCCTTGGCGGCGGCGTAGGAAGCCTCGGTGCGCTGGGGAAGTTGGCTCGCGATCGAGGAGACATGCACGACGACGCCGGAGCCCCGCTCGACCATTCCCGGCACCAGTGCCCGGTCCAGACGTACGGCGCTGAGGAGGTTCATCTCCAGGTCCGCGTGCCAGGATGCGTCGGACCGGGTCAGGGTCGGCGCCGGGGCGCTGGCCGCGCCGGCGTTGTTCACGAGCACGTCCACGCCGCCCACCTGCTCGACGACCCGGCGGCCGAGCTCGGCCGCGCCCTCCTGCGTCGAAAGGTCCGCCGGCACAAAGGTGGCGCCCCCGTCCTCCTTGGGTCGGCTGCGGGAGGCCGTCAATACGGTGGCGCCTGCGGCGACGAAGCGACGCACGGTCGCCGCACCCAGGCCCCGGCTACCACCGGTGACCAGCACGCGCAGTCCGTCCAGGCCCTCGTCGGTGTTTGGCATGGGGAATCCCCTCAGTAAGATGAACCTGACTCCGGATACGGTACACCTAAGCGGAACCGGACTCACCTTATGGAGGTCCCTTGCCGTCATCACGCCCGCTACGCGCCGACGCGCGACGCAACCGCGAGGCACTGCTGTCCGCGGCCCGCCAGGCGTTCCTCGGCGGCGAAACCGACGCGCACGTGGAGGACATCGCCCGCAGCGCCGGCGTCGCCGTGGGGACGCTCTACCGCCACTTCGAGACCCGCGAAGCGCTGATCGAGGAGGTCTACCGCAAAGAGGTCGACGACCTGTGCGCCACGCCCGGCGTCCTGCTGGACCAATACGCCCCGGAGGAGGCGCTGCGGCGCTTCCTGCTGCTGCTCGTGGACCACGCGGCGGTGGGCAAGGGAATGTCGAGTGTGCTGGAAAGCATCATGGCGACGGACTCACCGGTCTTCGACGACGCACGCACCCGCATGGCCAACGCCCTCTCCCAGCTGCTCGAAGCGGGCAGCGCGGCCGGCACCGTCCGCGACGACGTCACAGGCTCCACCCTGTTGCGCGCACTGGGCGGTATCTGCGGAATGCGTGCCACGGAGGGCTGGTTGGTCGAGGCCAGGCAGATCACCGCCCTCCTCTTCGACGGCCTGCGGTACGGCGCCCCGCAGTCACCCTGAGTCAGGGGCGCGCCGTGCGCCACCTACGGGTCCTGCCCGTCACTCCTGACCGTTCCCGTCGTCGTCCTCGTCCAGCTCCGGCGAGTCAGGGCCGCGCAGCAGGCGCAGGGCGCCGGCGGCCGGGGCACTGGCGGTGAAGGTGGACCGGCTGAGCACGTTGAGGTTGGCGTGCTTGAGCGGGGAGACGCGGGCAACGTCGTCCAGGACGTCGTGCTCGCGCTCCTCGGCAGGCAGGGCCGCAACTTCTCGACCGCGGCGCCGGGATGACGAGTCGCCCAAGTACGGCGGCATTCAGCACAAGACCGAGCGCGCCGAGCTGGTACTCCTGGCCCGTCTTGTACGCCTTCATCGGAGCCTTCCTTCGGGGGTACCCCGGGGGCAGGAGGAGTCGTTTCGCCGCTGGGGTGGCCCGGCGTCCAGCCGCCCACCGGCCGACCCCCCCGCTCACACGGAAAGTGAAACCGCCGCGCGAGCGGCCATGCCCTCGCCTCTCTCACCACCTCCGCCAGGCGTCCGAGGAGGCGCTGTCGCGGCGTTCATCCTGATGTTCTGGTGCGTGGCCCCCTTTAGCGCGGCAGGTGCCAGAGGCGAGTCGCTCCGCCCGCCGGCCGCGTGCTGCTGCGCGCGCACGGTGGTGGGGTCTACCAAGATGCCGTAGTCGATCTCGACGACGTCGGCTGCCGCCTGGACCTGCTGCAGCAGCCTTTCCCAGGTGCCGTCGGCCGACCAAAGCCGATGTCGCTCGTCAGAGCGTCTTCCACGGCCCGAACCGCTCTGGTAGATCGCGCCAGTGCACCCCGGTCCGCAGCCGATGCAAGATCCCGTCGAACACCTGCCGGTGACGACGCCACCGCCCGCACGACCATTGCTGACCGACAGGAACGGCCGGCGCCGCTTGCACTCCGCGTCCCACAGATCACCGCGTTCTGCCGCCCATATCCGTAGAACGAGCAGATCAGGCAACAGTCACATGATCGGCCGGGCGGTTCCAAGCGTCGTGGACAGCGCTTTGCCACTGACGGCCGGTACTCAGCGTCCTCAGCGGATCCGCGCCGTCATTCCGGTTTGACCGTGATCACCGCTGTCTCTTCTGGCGCCGCGACGCGTGCTGTGCCGTCGGCCGTGACGAAGGGCTTCTGACCGGGCTGCCGTGTGCCGACGCGCGCGAGGGCAAGTGTGGCGGTCACGGTCAGGACGACTACGGCGGCTCCCGAGAGCAGGAAGGCGTTCTCGACTCCGGCGAGGGTGATGGCGGTGGAGGCGACAAAGGGGGAGATCGCCAGGGCTCCTGCCACCCCGGCCTCCCACAGGCCGAGCGTCTTCGCCAGATGATGGCTGGGTATGCGCTGCTGCACCAGTGCGATCAAGGGAATGTCCGTGAGGGCCGAGGCCAGCCCCGTGGCGGTCAGGAGAAGTGCCGCCACTGCAGGGGAGGTCACTGTTCCCAGCGGAGCTCTGAAGATTCCGAGCAGGGCCCACGCCAGCACCGCGGCCAGTGCGAGTCTGCGGATGCGCAGGCCGGCCAGGAGCAGGGCTCCGACCACTTCGGCGACCCCGGCGACGCCGAGCAGCAGGCCGTACTGGCCGCCCTGTCCCACGACCGTGACCAGCCCGACGGTCAGGAAACCGCTGGTCAGGGTGAGGGCGAGCACGAAGGTCACGATGACCACGAGTACGTCGGGCGCGGCCCGCACGGCCCGGAGCCCGGCGCTGAGATCGCGCCACAGTCCCGTCTGAGCGCTGGTCGGGGCGGGCCGGGTGACGCGGATGGCGGCCACGGCGGCCGCCGAGCCCAGGAAGGTGAGTCCGTTCACCACCAGCACCGCCTGGAGCGAGCCGAAGGCCAGCAGCGGCGCGAGCATGAGCGGGCCGACGAAGAAGGCGGCCCGGAAGGCGACTTGCAGCAGTCCGTTGGCCTGCTGGAGGCGGTCCTCGGGCACGATCTGCGTGACGATGGCGTTGCGGGCCGGGGCGAACGGGGCGCCGATCAGCGCCAGCAGTGCCGTGGTCGCCACGAGCAGGGGCAGGTTCAGCAGGCCGAGGGAGAGCAGGAGTGACGCGGCGGCCACCACGGCGACCCGGGCCAGGTCGGTGGCGATCATCAGCTTCCGGCGGTCGCGGCGATCTGCGTAGGAGGCGACGACGAAGGTGGCCACGAACGCGGGCGCGAACGCGGAGACGCTCACCACAGCGACGGCCGTGGGGTCCTTCGTCAGTGACCAGGCCAGCCAGGCGGTCGCGGCGGTGTAAAGGCCGTCACCGAAGCGTGAGATGCCCTGGCCGGCGAAGAGAAGCAGGAAGTTGCGGTCCTTCAGCAGTGGCATGCGGCCACTGTCGGGTCCCGTCAGGCCCCTGATCCACTTATTAGGCAGATGGCTAATCAGTCGGGTTCAGACACCTCGCCGTCACCGTCACCGTTGCCGTCGCCGTGCAGGAAGCTCTCCAGGCTGGGGGTCAGGCCCGCCACCTGTCCGGACGCAAGCCGGTACAGGACGTAGTAGCCCTCGCGTCGGCGCTCCAGCAGGCCCGCGTCCGCCAGCACCCTCAGGTGCTTGGACAGGGCGGCCTCGCTGACGCCGACGAGCGGGGCCAACTCCTGTGTGCTGCGGGGACGTTCGGCGAGCAGTCGCAGGGCGCGCAGCCGGGTGTCGTCGGCGAGCGCGCGCAGTGTGCCGACGAGCCTGGTCGGCGGAATCCTCGGGCGGGCTTCCCGGACGATCGAGGAGACGGGGAAGACGAGCCCGAGGGGCCACGGGCCGTCGCAGTTGACGCGTACGTGCGGCCACACATAGGCACTGGGGGCGAGCACGAACGTGTCGTCCGGTCCGATGGCGACCTCATGATCGTGCGGCCGCTCCAGCCAGAAGCGTTCGGCCTGCGGATCGCTGCGCACCTCCGGCCACAGGCCGCGGAGCATCCCGTACAGGCCGCGCTGCTCGATCTGGTGTCCGGCCTCGCTGACGCCGGCGGCGAGTTCGGGCTCGAGCCGTGCCCACTCCTCCTCGAACGCCTCCTGCCAGTAGCGCTCCAGCATGCTCAAAAACCGCTCCAGCAGCGCGCGGGGGTCGTCGAGGAGCAGCGCGGCCATCGCACCGTCACTTTCGGGTGCGAGGCGCTCCCGTACCAGACGGCGTACCTCCGGATCGTCCAGCACGTGCGGGTCCCTGCCCTCTCCGCCGCCCGGCCAGGGCGTGAGCAGAGGGACGGCGAACTCCAGGCGGACCAGCTCCGGATCCGCCCCGCGCAAGCCGGCCAGTTCCTCCTCGAAGTCCGCCAGGCCGCCGGTCGGCTGAGGAAACAGGAACTCGGGGAGGTAGGAGCGCACCGCGTAGGAGAACGCCTCGATCTCCCGCTTCAAGGCCGGGGACAGCTTGCGCATCGCACGCACCCAGCCGTGCTGGACGGGGTGGTGCTTGGGCTCCACCAGCACATGGAGACTCAGTACGGCCTCCATCGCCGGCGAATAGGCGAACCCCACCCGCTCCGCACCACCGGCCGGGACCCGGAACACGATCGTCATGACCCGTCATCCTTGCCCAATGACCTCCACGACGGGAGGCTCGCCGCGCCACCGGGACGACTTCTGCGCCGGTGACCTGCGCGCGCCGATCGTCCATGCGGCGAGTGAGAATCGCCGTATGGACGTCCGGCAGCTCGAGTACTTCCGCATCCCGTCGATCACTTGTCGGTGATCACGCGACCGCCCGCACCGACCGTAGAGCAAGCAAAGCAAGCGAGGGTGGGGGAAACGCGGCCGGGTTCCCCGTCCCGGCTACTGCCTGACGCTGTGAAGAGTCCGATCCGTACGATTACGGTCAGGCAACGGTGACGTCGAGCTCGACAGGCACGTTGCCGCGTGTCGCGTTGGAGTAGGGGCAGATCGCGTGAGCTGCTTCGGACAGCTGGTCTGCCACTGCCTGCTCGACGCCGGCCAGGTCGATGTGCAGGGTGGCGCTCAGGCCGAAGCCACCTTCCGGAGTCTTCTCGACGCTCACCTCGGCGATGACGGTCGAGGAGGCCAGCTCGACCTTCTGCTGGGCGGCTACAGCCTTGAGGGCGGAGTGGAAGCAGGCGGACCACCCGGCGGCGAAGAGCTGCTCGGGGTTGGTGGCGCCCCCAGGGCCGCCCATCTCCTTCGGGACCGCCAGGGTGAGGTCGAGGAGGCCGTCGTCGGTCTGAACCCGGCCTCCGGCTCGGCCTTCGCTGGTGGAAGTGGCAACGCCCGCGTACACGATGTCTGTCATCTTCTGTCCCTAATGCGATGGTGAGTGTATTTGTTCGCTTGCCTTACGGGGGATCCACGCTCAAGTGGAGCGGGCAGGAGGCCGATGCCAATGGGGTACCTGGTAGAGGCCGCATGTGAGGCAGAACGTTCGGTATGATTCAGTCTCCCGATCGGTACGGCTCCTGTCAAGACCGATCGTTCTATCTACCGAGCAATGTGTCGGGTAGAACGTTCTGTATTGACGTGGGGCCGTCATCTTGGCATGCTGCCGTGACGGACCGGTCGTTCCACCGACCGAACCCCCACACGGTCTCGGATCGCACAGTCGTCTATCCATCGGCGTTCGAGTGCACGGTCACTGGTCCTCCCTTCCCGACCCTCGAAAGGAACACAGTGAGCACCCTCGCTGCCCCGTCCGGCATCTCCGAGACCGCGTCCGCTCTGCGCAGGCTCTACTTCGTCCGGTTCGCCTTCGCCATCGTCTGGGCCGGCGTGATGCTCACGATGGCCTCGAAGATCACCCCGGTCGGCGCCGTACTTCTGGTGCTGTACCCGCTGTTCGATGTCGGTGCTGCCATCTACGACGCCAAGGTCTCGCGCACCACGGGATCGCCCACACTGCTGTACGTGAACGTCGCCGTCAGCCTCGCCACTGCCATCGGTCTCGGCATCGCCTGCGCGTCCGGCATTCCGGCTGTGCTGCGTGTATGGGGCGCCTGGGCCGTTGTGGCCGGCCTCGTGCAGCTGATCGTCGCTGTTCCCCGACGCTCGATGGGCGGCCAGTGGCCGATGATCCTCAGCGGCGGCATCTCGGTGCTGGCGGGCGCGTCGTTCATCGCGTCGGCCGGTGCGGACGACCCCAAGCTGAGCGGCGCGGTCGGCTACGCCATCCCGGGCGCCATCTTCTTCCTCATCTCGGCCCTCCGTCTCGGCCGCGCTGCGAAGACTGACTGACCTCCCGGTCTCCGTACGACGTTCCTTTGATGAAGCCGAACCGTGCCAGATGAAGGAACCGTCGCCGACCCCGTAGATGCCCGCCTCGTGCCCCCGCCGGGACAACCCTGCGTGGGCACGCCATTTCGTCCCCGGCGCGGTGGTAGGTGCGGCGTGAAAGCCGAGCCAAGGCGACAGATGTCTGCACGCCTTGACGCGGTCACGGAGGTCGGCTCGTGCTCGAACCGTACGGCCCGCCCGTGAACCGGCGTTGATCAGGTGCGGTCTGGGGCGGTGCCTCGTCCTACCTTGATGCGCACGCGCAGCCGGGTTCGGTGCACAGGCCGCTTTCTCGCTGGTGTCCGATGCAGTCGGTCATGGCGGGGACGGCTGGAGGCGCTCGACGGCAGGACGATCCCGAGCCGGCAGGATGCTGATCCCCTGCCGGCCGACGGCGTCCCCCGTGCGAGGAGCATGCCGTGCGACAGTCCCCGCCCGAGAGGGGCGGTGTCGCTGGTGATGTCGAGGGCGTCGGCGGTAGCCGCGGGCCGGTTGCGATGCAGATCGGAGAACGCCGGGACCATCACCCGGTCCCAGCCCTGGACGGGGAGTTCCTCGCGGCCGGGCAGGGATGAGTGCGAACGGCGCGCTGCGTCCACGGGCGATGCCCCGGTCGCCGTCGGTAGCACGACGCTCTGGTCGGGACGTCCTCCCTGACGCGGTGGAACCGGGCGTTGCCACCGCCTCGCGCGGCATGAACGCGGGCCAGTCCTCGCGGATCTGATGCGTCAACGTCTGGCATGCAGCCGCAGGGTGCCAGGGATCGCAGCACGGTTGGACGGAGGAGTCCTACCTTGCTCCGCTGTTTCTGTGCGGCTTGGTGCGCGCATGCGGTAGACATCCCACGCGGTTTAGAGCTCCTAACGGAATGCGGGATACCCGTGACCTTTGAGGAAGTGACTCGGTTGCTTGGGTGTGAGGAAGCGCGATCCCCAACCGTGGCTGGTGGATGATGAGTTGTGGGCGCGGATCGAGCCGCTGCTACCGGTCCGGCAGCGCCGACACCGGTACCCGGGCAGGAAGGCGCTGGATGACCGCGCTGTGCTGTGCGGGATCTTGTTCGTCCTCTACACCGGCATCCGCTGGGAGTGGCTGCCCGCCGAGCTGGGCTTTGGCTCGGGAATGACCTGCTGGCGACGCCTGCGGGACTGGAACAACGCCGGGGTCTGGCAGCGGCTGCACAAGGTGCTGCTGGCGGAACTGCGGGCAGCGGACCGCCTGGACATGTCGAGGGCGGTGATCGACAGTTCCCACATCCGGGCCCTCAAGGGCGGCCCAAAACCGGCCGGAGCCCGGTCGACCGCGGCCGGTCGGGCTCCAAACACCACCTGATCTGCGATGCCACCGGCATCCCACTTGCGGTGGCGCTGACCGGCGGCAACCGCAACGACATCACCCAGCTCGTGCCGCTGCTGGAGGCGATACCGCCCATCCGCGGCAAACGCGGCAGGCCCCGTCAGCGGCCCAAAGAGATCTACGCCGACCGTGGGTACGACCACGACTGCTACCGCCGCCAGGTCTGGGCGAAAGGCATCAAGCCCGTCATCGCCCGCCGCGGCACAGACCACGGCTCGGGCCTGGGCACGAAGCGGTGGATCGTGGAGCAGACGATCGCGCTGCTGCACTGGTTCGGCCGCCTGCGCATCCGCTGGGAGTTCCGCGACGACATCCACGAGGCGTTCCTCAAGCTCGCCTGCTCGCTGATCTGCTGGCGCCGCCTGCGAACCGCATTCCGTTAGGAACTCTTACTGATCTTTTCGTAAGTTCGGTGGGTGTGGTGGGCGGATGGTCAGGCCGGTATGGGCGAGGAATGACCATGGCAGTCGGGGGTTGGCGTTGATGCGGTGGATGCCTTGCTCGGTGGCGTCGGCGACATCGGCGAGGTGGTCGCCGGCGAGGTTGGCGAGTTCACGCTTCTTGAGCGAGGACCACAGCAGTTCCACCGGGTTCAGTTCGGGAGCGTAGGCGGGTAATCGTTCCAGGGTGAGCCAGTCCTGTCCGGCGGCCCAGGCCCGCATCGGCCGGCTCCAGTGGGCGGACAGGCCGTCCCAGACCAGGACCACCCGCTCGCCGCGGTAGAACACCTTCACCTGTTCCAGGACCTCGATGAGCCCTGCGGTGTCGTAGCTGCCGGGCTTGAGGTGGAAGCACAGGCGGGCGCCGCGTTCGGGGTCGGTGGAGTGGTAGCCCAGGGTTCCGGCCATCGACGCGCGCTTCCAGTTCAGCCGGTGCCGCAGGATCGGAGTCCGCCCTCGGGGCGAGTAGGTGCGGCGGATCTGAGGGAGCAGGGAGACGCCTGATTCGTCGAGGAAGACGATCCAGGCACGTGTGTTCACGGCCCCCTTTTGATGCGCGGCCACTCGTGCGCGATCCAGCGGGCGATCTCCGACTCGTCCCGCTCGACCGCCCGCCGCTCGGGCCGTTGCAGGCTCCATCCGAGCCGGCCGGTCAGCAGCCGCCACACCGACGCCCTCGACAACACCACCCCCGTTGTCCGGGTGACGACCGCGCCGACTCGTTCCAGGGTCCACAGGTCGGCCTCGAAACCATGAGCCTGGGCACCTTCCTCCAACGCAGCCCGGACCATCTCGACCTGGGCGTCGTCCAGCTTGGGTGGCCGTCCGGTGGCTGCCCGTCTGCGCAGGCCCGAAGCACCGTCTTGCTCCCACACCCGCCGCCAACGCCGCACACTCTCGGCACACACCCCCACCGCCCTCGCGATCTCCGCATTCGAGACGCCGCCCTCGAACAACTCGACTGCCCGAACACGACGCGCCTCCGCCAACTGAGGCCGCGACAAAGGAGGAAGGGAGGAGCCGGCAACCGAAGGGGAAGGGTGATAAGCCACCCCGACAGCCTCCCACCCACACAGCCACCACACCCACCGAACTTACGAAAAGATCAGTAGTCGGCAAGCCGCTGCCGCTGGGATCTTTGCCGGCGTCCGGTTGGGTGAGGCCTTCGCCACGTCGTAGGCCTCTTCGTGCTGGAGGCAGTGAAAAGCAGGTCCATGAACCGGTTGGAAAGGTTGAGTTGGGCGGTGACGTGGCGGTCGTCGGCCTCTCGGCGGCGGTCGTGGTGGGCTCTGACACCAGGTGACTTGGTCAGGGAGACGAAGGCCCGGATTGCCGGGTAGAACCTGCGCAGCTCGGAGCGGAGCTTGTTGTGGTCCTGGGTGCGATCCCAGACGGCATCCTGCTGGGCACGGGCCAGCACGGCGACCACCTGGGCGAGCTCGGAGGCGGCGGTCAACGGCCGGTGCGCGGCCATGTCCGTGCAGGATGTTCGCGAACGTGGCAGCGTCGGACTTCTTGCGCGCGACCGTGTGCCGGT
This sequence comes from Streptomyces sp. SAI-135, assembly GCF_029893805.1. NCBI lineage: Bacteria > Bacillati > Actinomycetota > Actinomycetes > Kitasatosporales > Streptomycetaceae > Streptomyces > Streptomyces sp. SAI-135. The sequence continues at coordinate 496,768 of NZ_JARXYP010000001.1, read as the reverse complement.
CCCGGTAGCGGGCCACGGCCAGTGGGGTGATGGTGAACACTTGGTGCCCTGTGGCGTGCAGACAGGCGATCAACAGCCCACGGGACGTCGCGATGGACACCGGGAACGGGCTCTCCGGGATGTCGCCGTGCTCGGCCAGCAGCGCGGTGAACTGCGCGAAGCCGATAGTGCCATCCCTGATCCGTAGTTTGGCGAGCTGCTTCTCAGCGGCATCGACCAATACTGCAGTCTGACTTCGCGATCGCCCGTCAGGTTGCCGTTCGACGACAGGCGAGTGGCGGTCTTCCGATGGTCGAAGCGCGCATGTTTTCAGGCCCGCTGGTTGTCACTGGGGTGATCGCGGTCCGGTTCTGGCGGGCCGCCCGGCTTCTGGGTCCTGATGGTGTTGATCAGCGCGATCTGCCGGACGCGGACGGGTCCTGCTTCGATCGCGCGACATCCGACAGAATCAACGTTGTGATGATTAAAATCGACAGGGTGTAGACTTTTGCTGAGGCGGGCGACCTGGCTCCCCGCGAGGACCGTCTGGTCTGCCGAGCAGACCGTGAGCACTCTGGAGGAACAATGGAGAAGCAGAACTGGCTCATCACCGGAGTCAGCACGGGTCTGGGACGCGCTTTCGCGCAAGCCGCCCTGACCGCCGGGCACACCGTCGTCGGCACCGTCCGGTCTGAGAAGGACCTGCGGGCCTTCGAAGAGCTCAGCCCCGGGCATTCTCACGGCCGCATCCTGGACGTGACGGACGATAAGGCTGTCCACAGTGTGGTCGCGGAGGTCGAGCGGAGCGTCGGCCCCCTCGACGTCGTCGTCGCCAATGTCGGCTACGGCCTGGAGGGGACTTTCGAGGAAACTCCGTTGGCCGAGGTGCGGCGGCAGTTCGAGGTCAATGTGTTCGGAGCGGTGGCCACCCTGCAGGCGGCGCTGCCTCACATGCGGCGCCGTCGCCGCGGACATCTGATGGCCGTCACGTCCATGGGCGGCCTCATGACCGTGCCCGGTCTGTCCGCCTACCACGGCAGTAAGTTCGCCCTGGAGGGCATCCTGGAAACCCTGGGCAAGGAAGTCGCGCAGTTCGGAATCCATGTGACGGCGATCGAGCCCGGGTCCTTCCGCACCGACTGGGCCGGACGGTCCATGACACGCGTCGCGCGGACCGTCGACGACTACGACGAGCTGTTCATCCCTGTCCGCGAGGCGCGCGAGAAGGCCAGCGGGAACCAGTTGGGCAATCCGGCCAAGGCTGGGGAGGCGGTCGTGCACATCGCCTCGGTCGAGCAGCCTCCGGCCCACCTCGTCCTGGGCTCGGACGCGCTGCGGCTGATCACCGCCGCACGCACGGCCGTGGACGAGGACATCCGGGCGTGGGAGGCGCTCTCCCGTACGACCGACTTCGCCGAGGGGGCTCAGCTCTGATGCCCGACCACCGTTCCGCGCACGGCCGTCGCGTCACCGAGCGCAAGGGAGACGTCCGAGAGCGGGCCATCCTCGACACCTGCGAGGAATTGCTGGCGAGCAAGGGCTACGACGCCATGACCATCGGCGATGTGGCCCAGGGTGCCGGCATCTCACGCGGTGCCCTGTATTTCTATTTCGGCTCCAAGCAAGAAGTGGTCACGGCACTCGTGGCCCGGACCGTCGAGCACCTTTGGGAACGGTCCCGTGCCACCGCGCAGACGGACGATCCGCGTCAGGCCATTGCCGCAGCCATGCACCGCACGGTCGAGCTGTGGAACGAACACGGCCTGGTCATGCGTACGGCGATCGACCTGTCGTTGACCGTTACGGAAATCGGCGAGCTGTGGAACCACACGGCTGATCTGTTCATCGCGGCCATCACCGCAGTCCTCGAACGTGCCGGAGTCCAGGCCGGCACCGCACCGGACCAGGCCTCGGCGATGGCACGTGCCCTGTGCTGGATGATCGAGCGGACCTTCTACCACGCCTCGCAGGAATCCCGGGAAAAGCTCCAGGAGGCGTCGGCGACGTGCGAACACATCTGGCTGATCAGCGCCGGACTGATCACCTGAGGAAGCTGCCCGGTCACGGCTGGGCGCGCAACCAGGAACCTCCCGCAGACGGTGGGTCGTGGGGTGCTCGAAACCTTCAGGTTTCCCCTCGGGGCCGCCGCTGATCTGCCTGCGGACGCGCATGGCGCGGGCACGGCGGCCCCGAGGGTCAGGCTCGGATCGCGAGGTCTTGTTTTTGACTTGCTCCTCGCCCTGAAGGGCGAGGAGCAAGTCAACTTGGTGCGGTCACTCACCGCTCACCGCTCATCGTTTCCGCCTTCGCCGGCAGGTTCCGGAGCGAACCGGACGGACACATTGCCCAGCTGTGAGATCGAGGCGGCGAAGACGTCACCCGGGGTGGCGGCGACCATCGGGCCCAGCGCACCCGTCAGGAGCACGTCCCCGGCTTTCAGCGGATCACCCAGTTCGGCCAGCGTGCGGGCCAGCCAGAGCGCGGCGTTCAGCGGGCTGCCGAGGCAGGCGGCGCCGGTGCCCTCGGAGGCCACGCCGCCGTTTTTCGACATGCTCATGGAGACGGCGACCAGATCCACGTCGTCGAGGCGGACGCGCTGTTCGCCGAGAACGTAGAGGCCGGAAGACGCATTGTCCGCGACCGTGTCGACGAAGGTGATGTCCCAGTCGGCGATGCGGCTGTCCACGATCTCGAGAGCAGGTACCGCGTACTCGGTGGCGGCGATCACGTCGTCGATCGTGCAGTCGGCGTTCGGGACATCGGCGTTCAGGACGAGTGCGACCTCCGCTTCTACCTTGGGCTGCAGCAGTCGGCCGAAGGGAACCTGGCCGTCCTGAGGAACCGTCATGTCGGAGAGCAGGGCGCCGAAGTCGGGTTGATCGACGCCGAGTTGGCGCTGTACGGCCTCTGACGTGAGACCGATCTTGCGTCCGACGAGTCGGTGTCCCTCGGTGAGCCGCCGCTCAGTGTTCAGCCGCTGGACGGCATAAGCGGTGCCGATGTCTCCTGCGGCGATCAGGCTTCGGACCGGGGGACACGGCTTCCCGCTCGCGGCAGCGTCCGCCAGGAGGTCCGCGACCTTCCGAACGGTGGGGGAGGATGCGGAGACAGAAGGGGTGGTGCCGGACATACGTGGACCTCCGAAGAACAGGTTTGTGGGGTTCCTCAGGTGTAGAGGCCGTGGACTTCATGTGCCAAAGTCCGCATGCGCGGCAATCGCCAACTGCTCCGCGGTGCGGACACATTGTCAAGGCCGTGGTCCCCGGTGGAGGTACTTGTCGGGGCGCTTGAGGGGTGGTCCATCTGCCGTCTTGGGTAGCCGTGCGCTCGGGCGATGAGGCTGCAGCGTGCAGGCTGGCACTGTCGATGAGTGGCCCTCGGCGACGTGGGAGCACGATCACGTCCGACGCACTGTTCCCGCGGGGTCGTGCCCCGTCCGGGAGGTCGCGGTCAGTCCTCATCGACAGCGCAGCGAAGAGAGCAGGCATGGCGCGGGGCCAGTCGCTCGGCCGCGAGTTCGCGGGGCTCGCTGTTTTCCTGGATGTCGGTGGTCCGGGAGAACAGCGAGCGTTGTGCTCCAGGGGCCAGGGGCCAGGGGCCAGGGGCCAGGGGCCTCTGCGTCAGCGTGGAACGCCGCGCGATGCGCCCTGGCCTGCTGGACCCGACTGATCCCCAGCCTTAGTTCACCGCCGTCGCATGCAGCGGGGCTTCCGCTTTGCTACGGACTCGCTCTCCGACCACGAGGAAAGCCGTGGCGACGGCACCGACCAGGGCCGGTAGCGCGAAGAACCGGAACATGGATTCCGGAGCCCATCCGGCATCCAGCAGGTAGCCTGCGAGGGTCGGGGCGAAGACGGCGCCGAGTCGGCTCACGGCGACGGCCATGCCGAGGGCCGTGGTGCGGGATTCGGCCGGGTACATGCCCGGAACGATGACGTTGAGTCCCGACACCGAGCCGTTGAGAAAGAATCCGACGAATGCGGCAGCGACCAGCGCACCGGCCAGGCTCCCGAGTGTCGTCGAGAAGAGAACGAGTGCGAGTGCCGCGACGGCGAAGTAGGCAGCGGTCAGCCGGCGCGTCTCGAGACGAGATACCAGCAGTGCCAGCGCCACTGCGCCTGAGACGCCGCCCAGGCCGAAGAGCACGCCTCCGAAGATCCCCTGCTTCGCGGACAGACCAGCCTTGAGCAGCAGAGCGGGTGTCCACGAACTCGCGAAGTAGAACGCCGTCATCGCAGCCGTGAGGGCGACCCAGATCAGCACCGTCCGAAGGGCGTTACGGCGGTAGAACAGAGACTTGACCGCGGCATTGGCCGACACGGTCTTCTCGGGCAGCTCCTCGACCCGGGGGTGCCCCATAGCGACCAGCATGCGGTTGAGTTTGGCCAGAGCGTCGCGGGGTCGGCTCGCGATGAGGTAGTCCATGGACTCAGGCAGGAGGCGCAGGCCGACCACGAAGAGCAGCGCGGTGGCGATGCCTCCGACGAGGAACACGAATCTCCAGCCGAACGGGACGACGAAGAAGTAGGCCAGGAGTCCGGCCGAGACCGAGCCGAGACCGTAGCCGGTCGTGATCAGAGCGACGACCAGTCCTCTGCGTTTGTGGCTCGCGGATTCGGAGGCGAGCACGGGCAGGCAGGCGGCCATGACGCCCACTGCCGTGCCGGTCAGCACCCGGCAGGCGAGCAGCTGGTCGAAGTTCTGTGATGCGGACGCGCCCAGCATGCCCAGCGCCGCCATCACGAGGCTCGCGAGGGTCAAGCGGCGGCGCCCGAGGCGGTCAGCGAGCGGGGCGACGCAGAGTGCTCCGAAGGCCATGCCCGCCAGGCCGCTGCTGAGCAGCACGCCTACCTTCGACGAGGACAGGCCCCACTCCTTACCGATCACCGGTCCGACGAACGAAGTCGCCAGGAGGTCGAACCCATCCAGCAGGTTCATCGTCAGGCATAGCACTACTGTTCGTATTTGCGCCCTGCTCATTGGCGCGTTTTTAACCTGCTCGAGAACGCTCATGGAGTACCTCGCTTCGTTGCGACGCCTGAAATGGCCTTCTCTGGAAAGCCTCTGAGCTGCGGTAATCGTGGTGGAGGGTCTGTGCCTGTCCCGCAGGACTCCCTGTATGTAGCGCTCACTCTACGGACGAGGTAAGAGGTTGGCTAGATTCCACCCAAAGTTTCCCGAGCGCTCTCGCCTTCAGCGAGGGCGCGGCGCTAGACCGCCTGCACCCATATCCAGCCGTCGGGCGCGGCAAGGACCTGGCGGGAGGGGGTGCTGCGTACGGCTCGGCAGTCGTACCGGCGACGTCTCGCGAGTGTCGTGCAACGCCGTCCACGCCAAACGAGCACAGACGTGGGTGCGGCAGGTCTCCGTAGTCCCTGATCCTCGCTCTGCGAGGTTCCCCGGGCTTGAGATCACCGACACGTGGGGTGGCGTACGGCTCACATGTCGGCGGGCAGCGCCTGCTCACACCAGATGACCTTGCCGTCCCGTGTCTGCTGTGTGCCCCAGCGCTGGGTGAGTTGGGCAACGAGCATCAGTCCGCGGCCGCCCTCGTCGAACGCACGAGCGCGCCGCAGATGCGGCGCTGTACTGCTGCCGTCGATCACCTCGCAGATCAGTGTTCGGTCGCGGATGAGCCTGAGCTGGATTGGGGCGCTGCCGTACCGGATGGCGTTCGTGACCAGCTCGCTGACCACCAACTCGGTGACGAACCCGGCCGTCTCACAGCCCCAGTCGCTCAATTGACGGACCACGTGTGCGCGGGTTCCGGAGACCGCTGCGGGGTCTGCGGGTACATCCCAGGTCGCGACCTGGGCGGCGTCGAGGCGCTGGACTCTCGCCAGCAGCAATGCGGCGTCATCGGTTCGGTGGCTCGGCAGCAGGGCTGCGACGACCTGGTCGCACAGGGCATCGGGCGAGGCCTTCGCGCCTGACAACTCGCCCAACAGTCGCTCAAGCCCTATGTCCACGTCCTGCTGGCGGGATTCGATCAGACCGTCGGTGTAGAGCGCGAGGAGGCTGCCCTCCGGCAGCTCCACCTCGGTCGACTCAAAGGGCAGTCCGCCCAGTCCGAGTGGAGGGCCGGCAGGAAGGTCCAAGAGAGCGGCGGTGCCGTCAGGCCGCACCACCGCAGGGAGAGGGTGGCCCGCACGAGCGAGGGAGCAGCGACCCGTTACCGGATCGTAGACGGCGTAAAGACACGTGGCTCCGATCTCGCTCGCCGCGACTCCGTCCGCATCCGCCGCGGACTCGGAGGCCAGTCGGATGACGATGTCGTCCAAATGGGTCAGCAGTTCGTCCGGAGCCAGGTCGACGTCGGCGAGGGTGCGCACCGCGGTGCGCAACCGGCCCATGGTCGCCGAGGCCTGGAGACCGTGACCCACTACATCGCCGACGACGAGCGCCACCCGCGCCCCGGACAGGGGAATCACGTCGATCCAGTCGCCGCCCACACCGAACTCGGGTGAGCCGGGGAGGTAACGAAAGGCAGCTTGCACCGCGGACTGCTCCGGCAGCCGTTGAGGCAGCAGGCTCCGCTGCAATGTCAGGGCCGCCGTGCGCTCGCGCGTGAAACGGCGGGCGTTGTCCAGGCAGACTGCGGCACGCGCCACCACTTCTTCCGCCAGGGACAGGTCCTCCTCATCGAAGGACACGGGATTCCGCGATCGGAGGAACATCGCCACGCCCAGCGTCGTGCCACGGGCGTCCACGGGCACAGTCATCCAGGAATGGAATCCGTACTCCGCAACCTTGGCCAGGCGCTGGGGATCCTCCCTCACCCAGGCCGCCTCACTCTCGGTCCGATACAGTGCGGAACGACGGGTGGCCAGGCAATGGGCCTGTGCCGAGTTCGCCGCGTAGAAGTCCACATCGCCTACGGCGATCACGGCTTCCGGTGTGCCTTCGTGAATGGACCGGTTCGCTACCCGGCGCAGCACGGCTCCGGCGGCCGGGCCCGGCGGGGGCTCCTCTCCGCTGAGGAGCGCGTCCACCAGGTCGACACATACGAAGTCGGCGAGCCGGGGAACCGCCAGATCGGCCAGTTCCTGACCGGTGCGCGTGACATCCAAGGTGCGGCCGATGCGAATGCTGGCCTCGTTCAGCAGCGCCAGTCGCTCCTGGGCGCTGCGCTGCTCGGTGGAGTCGGTGACCGTAACGCATACGCCGACCACCTGGTCGGCTCGGCCGCACAGCGGAGAAGCCGAAGCGGTGAAGCGCCGCTCATGACGGGCATCGGACAGGGTCCTGCCCAGGAGAAGGAAATCAACCTCCGGCCGTCCTGTCTCCAGCACCCGCTGCATCCGCGCTTCCCACTCCGTGACGCCGGCACCGGTCAGAGCTGCGGACAAGCCCTGACCTGCTTGCTCCTCGTGGGGCACGCCCAGCAGATGCCACGTCGCCTCGTTCTGCAATACACAGCGCAAGTCGGCGTCGTAGATCGCCACCGCGACCGGGCACCCGGTCAGAAGCCAGTTCACCAGCGTCTGGCCTGCCGGAAACGCCTCCCCAGGCTCCTTGGCCAGCAGCCACAGCGGTTCCTGGCCGACGCCCCCGGCCAGGCGAGAAGCCCATATGGGCACCTGCTGACTGGCCCCTTGCTCGCGCCGGATCTCAAGCGTGCCGTGCCAATCCGCTGAGCCCGACAGCCATCGGGGCTGCGTTCCCAGCACGTCGCCAACCGGGCGGCCGACTGCTTCTGCGGAATCGAGGCCGACCAGCAGCGCCGCGCCGGTGCTCCAAGCCACGACACGGCCCTCAGTGTCCGTCACTGCCAGTGGCGTGCCCAGCCCCGCGGGGCCCACATGCGATCCTGCGGAGGCGGAGACACCATCTTCCATGCGTTCCAGGGTGGCCCCGGGACTGTGAACAATCAACTGGCGAGGGGTCGAGCTCTCGCGGTCCGTCGGCGCCGGCACCGAACCGCGGACCTACCCGCCGCACCGTCAAGGCGCGCGACATTGCCACCGCCTTTCCCACACCGACGCACGAGGTGATCGGGGGCAAGGCGCGGCGAGGCAGTAGCAGGGAGAACGTTCTGTCTTGACAGTGGACAGGGTATGCACCCATGCTGGTGCAAGATGGAACGTTCAGTCTGGTCGTGGGGGCTATCGGCTCCCCGTGCTCGCCTTCATGAGGGTAGCCGGGGTGTCAACCTGCGGAACCATCTTTCCGTCCTCGTCCTGGCCCGAAAGGATCACCGTGAGCACCGACTCGACTGGCGCACCACTTGCAACTGTCGGCAGGTTCGCGCGGAATCTGACTATGCGTCAGCTTCTCTTCGCGAGGTCTGTGTTTGTCATCGCATGGGTGGCCTTGCTGCTGGCCGACAACCGTCACCTTGGGCCCTTCGACGTCACCCTGCTCGTCCTTTTTCCGCTGTCCGACGTCGCTGTAGCGGTCTTCGGCGCCCGATCGCCAGCCAGCACCGGAACGGCCAGCGGTTGGCGAGTGATCATCGCGATCACTGTTGTTGCCGCCGTGGGTCTGGCCGTCGCCAGCACCTCAGGAGTTTCGGCAGTCCTGCGGGTATGGGGTTTCTGGGCGATTGCTGTCGGGGCTGTTCAGTTGATCGGGGGGCTCGGCCGCGACAAGCGCAAGACAGGCGGTCAGTGGACGATGGTCCTCAGCGGTGCCATCTCCGTTCAGTTCGGCGTGCAGTTCATCCTTGGGGCCTTCGCCTCCGACTCCATACTGATCAGTGGGGGCGGCTCCGCGATTCTCGGCTGGATCTTCTTCCTCTTCTTTCTTCTGTCGGCGCTGCGTCATGGCCGCGTGAATCAGGCGGATTGACATGGCCACGGCGTCCCCAGTGGTTGTCATCCGAGGCAACTACTCACCGGCCCTTCAGGGCAAAGTTGCAGCGCCTGGCCCGAGGTTCGTTGAGCTGTCGAGCATGCCATGACCACCTTGCTGAATGACGCTCAGTGGAGCCTGGTGCCCGCCGCAGGAATTGACGAGATCTTGGAACCTCGCCTTGCAGAAGGTGACCACTGCCATCGATGTGTGGCACGGACGGTGCCGGTCGCACATGGGCTATGCGGGCTGGTGATCTGTCGACCGTCCGTGCCCACCACGAGAGCGGGCAGTGCCACGGCACCATCGCCGTGGGGACTGGGGACAAGCTTGCCCGGCGTCGGTAGAGGAGAGCGGATTGGAAGGCGCTCGAGCCTTCCCACGGTCTTCCGTCACGACCCGCAAGGTCCCGCTGAGCCGTGACCCGCAGGTCACCTTCGCGCACTTCCGCTGCGCACATGACCGTGAGACAGAGGGGGCGGCTAGCGGTACTCCCGATTCCAAGCGCGTATGGGGTTGTTATGTCATTGAAGAACGTCGTGGACTACATCATCGTCGGGAGTGGGGCCGCCGGTTCGGCGCTGGCCCACCGGCTCAGCGCGAATCCTCAGAACCGAGTTCTGGTGATCGAGGGCGATGGTGCCGGCGAGCAACAGGGGCATGGGATGTCTTCGCGCTTTGTCCAGCCATCGACAGGTCTGCAGCATCGCAATCAGCGAGCACCACAATTGCTGGACGGATGCAGGCGTACGGACGGCAGAGCGGATGGCTCGCCGGCGACGAGTGACATGACGGCGAGTTGGGGAGCGGAGGCGGCCCATCAGTCGTGGGAGGCAGCCGATGTCGCCAGCTGGAACTGGGCTCGGTTCCTGGAAGCCTGTATGCCCATGGAGCGGCATGCTGCTGATGCGACTGGCCTGCATGTCGGCGATGGGCGTCCAGCGGACCAGGCCGTTCGTCCGCCGGACGCGATGAGTGAGCTGTGGATCGCGGCTCTGGCGCGCCACGGCATCCAAACGGTGGAAGAGCTGGGCGGAGATCACACGAAGACGGCTTACACGCCGTGGTCGGAGTCCGTGGCCCTCCGGATGAGTCTGCACCGCCCGCCTCTGCACGGGTTGGCACAGCGGCGCAATGTCCGTGTTCGCTTGCACTGCATAGCCCGACGCGTCCTTTTCGACGGCACGACCGCGATCGGCGTTGAGACCGCCACTCCTTGGGGCACCGTACGGTTCACAGCCCGCCGCGAGGTCATCCTGTGCGCGGGCGCGGTGAGTAATACGCTGGTGCTCGAGCGAAGCGGTGTCGGCGACCCTAAGGTACTCAGCGCCGTCGGTGTGCAACTCGTCGCGGCCAATCCTGCCGTAGGCAGCAACCTCAGGCAACGTCGAGGCGCGGCATTCAGCCTCAGACTGAACGGCGTATCAGACCGTGCCCCGGAGTCGGTCACGCTGGCCGCAAGACTCAGGGCCAAAGTCATGAGGGTGCTGGGGCGCCCCGATGCGATGAAGAGCTGTGGCACCTCAGTCCTGGCCGTACTCAACTCAAAGGGTGGGACGTCGAGCCTGGACATGCAATTGAAGTTCACGTCGACCCTTGTCGCGAATGGCGGCGCGCTCCCTGCCGGGGGAGCCGCTTCGAGCGGCGTGTCTGTGGCTTTCTATCCGCAGTCACCCACCAGCGTCGGGTCGGTGCACATCACAGGACCGACCTTGGAAGACCCGCCTCGCCTTGTGCCCGGCTACCTGTCTACTGTTCATGACTGGTATTTGACGTTTGCAGCCTTCGCCAGGGCTCGTGAGATTCTGGCAACCGAACCGTTCGCCTCGGCTATGACCGAGACGTTTCCTGCGGCAGCCGTCGTGGATCCGGAAGACGTAGTGCAGTACGTACTGAAACACGGGTTCAACGAGGATGCGGTCGGCACCTGTGCCCTTGGCCCGGATGGGGTCGTCGATGATGAACTCCGGGTGCGCGGTACCGACAGGCTGAGGGTCGCTGACGCATCGGTGATGCCGAGACTTCCGACCCTCAACACGGAAGCGGCGAGCAGGGCAGTCGGCTGGAGTGCCGGCGATGTTCTGCGGAACGCGAACAGGCGGAGCAGGTGACGCGGGACCCGCCCGTCGAACCGCCTGGAAGTGGACCGCTCACAGGACAGAACAGATGACATGACACAGTCGATTCCGACAGCGACCGCCTCGTCGCCTTGATTGCTGATCACGATCGAGCCATCGAGAGGTCAGGCGACGCTCCAGCCGCGCATTTGACGGCCGATCAGTCCAACCCCCATCGCGCCCGAAGCCGCGTCCCGCACCAGGGCGACCGCCTCCTTCGGCGGATACTCCAGACGGCAGCCGTTCAGCACCAGATACGCCTCCGCGCAGTGCCACGCGAACGCCTCGTTGGAGTGCTCCAGACACGGCAACCGCACCAGCGTCTGCAGCAGTGCCGCCGCCTTCAGATAGAGGGACCCATAGACGTCACGCTCCATGGCCCGGGCATTGACCCGGGCGACCGCCGCGTACAGGGGACCGTAGTCGTCTACCTGCGGATCTCCGGGAAGCAACTCGGCAGCGTGCAGCAGGAAAGTCACGTCAAGAGGGTGAAGCGGTTCGTGCTGCGTCACGCGGCGTGACCCCGCTCCTGCTGCTTCTCAAGATCCCGCCGCGCTGCCAGCTCTTCGGCGCGGTGCTCCCCGTCAGCGCCGGCCGCCTCCGCGAACGCGTCGCCGCTGCGGGCCATCGACGCGCGGAAGGCTTCAAGGAAGTGCGTCTCCACGGCGGTGGCACGGGCGTAAGCCGCCGACAGGATGTACTCCTGCAAGCTGACGCCCTCCTGTCGCGCTGCCGCTTCGATCGCGGCACGCTGAGCCGGATCGGGGAAACGTAGGTTCATGGCTTTGGGCTGAGACATGGTACCGATGGTACCTCCGGTATCATGCCGGGTGCCATCCCGGACACGCAGCAAGTACGAACCTCGCATGCGCAGGCCGACACGGCCGGGCGCGGAGCCCGACAGTGTGTCCCATCGCGTCAAGGGCGAAGTCCTTACGAGTTGGTGCGTCAAAGCGGGGGAGGCGTTGTGCCTGGCCGGTGACATGATCCGCTTGTGGTGATCATGGTCAATCGGGCGGTGCCGGCGCATCAGCTGTTCACGGGGATCTCGCAGCATCATCTCGCCTGCCTGATCGAGGAGTTGCCGGCGCCATGGCAGGCTGGTCTTGAAGGCCGCCGTCATACTGCACGGGGCGGAATCCGCAAGCGCGCCGAGGGCGCCGGGGCCCGCCACCAACTGATCTTCTTCGACTGGCTGATGGCCACGCTGATCCATCTGCGACACGACCTGCCACATTCGGTGCTGGGCCTGCCGTTCGGTGTCGACCGCTCCACCCACACCCGCGCGCTCTCGGAGATACGACCGCTCTCCTGGCCGCGCGGGGACGTGCGGTCCCCCACCGTCCCGGCCTGGGCTTCGGACGCTGGCTGACGTGTTCGCCTATGCTCAGGCCGCGGGCATCGAGCTGCGGTTGGATGCCACCGAGATCCAGGTCCGCCGACCACCGGCCGGCCGCAGCGGACGACGCGCGTTCGTCTCGGACAAGAAAAGAACAGAACACCATGAAGACCACCGTGATCGCTGACTGGCGGGGCCGCACGTTATGGACCGACGCCCTGCGGCCTGGGCCTATGCAAGACGCCACGGCCGCCCGCAACGAAGGCATCGCCGACTGCTTCCAGTACTTCCCCGACGTCGAGGTCCTCCTGGACGACGGCTACCTCGGCCTGAGCCGTGACCACCGCGGGCAAGCCATCACGCCACCCAGACAATCCCGGCCTGGAGCACTGCCCGGCAGAGTCGAACAGTGGGAACGTGACCGCCACGAACACTCCTCCGACCGCATCACCGTCGAACACGCCCTCGCCGACCACAAACGCTGGAAACAACTGACCCGCTGGACCCACCGCCGCGACCGCCTGCCCGACACCTACCGCGCCATCGCCGGCCTCGTCTCCGACCGCACCCTCACCACCTGAAAACAGGCCACGACCAGGCCGAACACGCCCCACCCACTATCACGCACCACTCGTTAGGCGTGGGTTGGTCGACCAGGGATCTCAATGACGATCTTGCCGAAGATACCGCTGGCGGCTTGCGCTCGATAAGCGGCAGGGGCCTCCTCGAAAGCGTAACGGTGCTGGATGATCGGGTGGAGGTCGCGGGTTTCGATGAATTCCACCAAGTCGCGGTGCATTCGCCGACTGGCGCCGGCCACCCCGCGCAAGTTGATCTGCTTCGCCAGCAGGCTGCGGCTGAGAGGCTTGGTGTCCAGCTCGAAGAGTCCGACGCTGGCCACTTCGCCTGTCTTGCCTACTGCTTCCATGGCCTGTGGCAGGAGTCCCACGCCAACGGTATCGACTATCTTGCGGACGCCGCCGGTGCTGTGAGCCACCTGGGCTGCCCAGTCTGGGGTTTCGACGCTGTTGAGTACGCTTGCTACACCCATGTCACGTAGTTTTTCCACGTGGTCCCGGCGACGCACGACGACGTGAGCGTCAGCGCCAAGAGCGAGACACAGCTGGACGGCGAACAGTGCCACTCCGCCTGTTCCCAGCGTCAACATCGACCCTCCCTTGGTGATCGGGTGAACCGCTCCGGGATCGATGGAGGCTCTATGCGTTGACTCCAGCTGCCGGTTGGGGCTGGTGTTGAGCGTAGTAGTTGGTCTCGTGTTCGTGCGGCGGGACGTCGCCGATCCCGGTGTGGAGACGCTGGTTGTTGAACCAGTCGACCCATTCGGCGGTGGCGAGTTCGACGTCGGCGAGGCCGCGCCAGGGCCTGCGGGGCTTGATCAGTTCCGTTTTGTAGAGGCCGATCTGGGACTCCATGAGCGCATTGTCCAGGGCGTCGCCGACGGTGCCGATCGAGGCGTCGATGCTGGCCTCGAGGAGGTGCGCAGTGAATGCGAACGATGTGTATTGGCTACCCGCATCCGAATGGTGAACCAGTCTCTCTCCAGCGGGAGTTCCCGCGCGGTCGCGGCGCCACAAGGCCATGTCGAGGGCGTCGAGGACGAGCTTGGCCCGCTTGCTGGTGGCGGCGGACCAGCCGACGATCGCCCGGGAGTACACGTCCACGACGAAGGCGACGTAGACGAGCCCGGACCAGGTGGGGACATAGGTGAAGTCGGCGACCCACCGCTCGTTCGGTCGGGACGCGGTGAAGTCGCGCCTGAGCAGGTCAGCGGCCCGCTCGTGGCCGTCGTGTCGGAGAGTGGTGCGGATCTTCCTCCCTCGTCGGGCGCCCTCCAGGCCCAGGTCGCGCATCAGCCGGGCGACGGTGCAGCGGGCCGCCGGTATTCCTTCGCGGTGCAGCTGCCGCCAGACCTTCCGCACTCCGTAGACGCTGAAGTTGTCCGTGTGGACGCGGCTGATCTGCGTCTTCAGCTCGGCGTCGCGGACCGATCGGACGCTGGGTGTGCGGTTCTTGGCGGCGTAGTAGGTGCTCGTCGCGATCTTCAGTCCGTGGCTGGTCAAGACTCGGCAGATCGGCTCGACTCCGAACACCTCGCGGTGTGCGTCGATGAACGCTACGAGCGCTTCGACGGCCGGTCGAGCTCGGCCGCGAAGAAAGCCGAAGCCGCTTTGAGGATCTCGTTCGCCCGCCGCAGTTCGGCGTTCTCGGCCCGCAGCCGTTTGATCTCCGCGGCCTCCTCGGACGTTGTGCCGGGCCGCTGGCCGGCGTCCACCTCGGCCTTGCGGACCCAGGTCCGCACCGTCTCTGCCGCACCGATGCCCAGCTTCGCCGCGACCGCCTTCATCGCCGCCCACTCGGTCGGGTAGTTCGGTCGGATCTCAGCAACCATGCGCACCGCTCGTTCGCGAAGCTCAGCGGGGTAGGGGGACGGACGTGCCATGACTCGATCCTCTCAGGGAATCGAGCCTCCACCAGACCCGGAGCGGTTCACGGGTGGTCGCCGAACATTGCATTCCACGCGGTACCACCCGCAATTGGCAGGGTTGATGCCTCTGCTGAGTCCAGGTTCTGCGGTGCACGTGCCAGATGGTCCGCAGGCAGAACGACGTACTCCGCCAGAACTCCATCGAGATCGAGCGCTCCAAGGCCGAGGCCGAAATCATCGACCGGTACTCCATCTTCCCAACCACGAACACCGGTACTTGTTACCCGGTCCCCGACAGCCCACGCATCGGCGCCTTCGCCGATGGCGTCAATAGTGCCAGCGACGTCGGACAGCGGAATGAGGTTCCGGCCTGCAGTACGGCCGTACCAGTTGGTCAATATCAGCTGATCTCGATAGTTGATCGACGCGGCCTCGACTTTGATCCGGACTTCACCCCGGCCAGGCTCGGGCATGTCGGCGTTTTCCAGGATGAGGTCGGAAGCCTCAGTGACGCCGGCCGGCAGCATCCATCGTTTCATACGGGAATTTCCTGTTCTTGCGAGTTGTGATGCCCAACTGCATCTGGTGAGAACTCGGGCAGTTCTGCGAGGCCAGCTGCAACGTCCAGCCGCGGTGGATATCGAACCGGGTCCGCTCAACGGGCGCGTTCGGCTGGATGTCGATCAGGCTGATGTGCGTGAGAGCATGTGGTAACCATAGGAGACCAGAGTCCGAGTGTGTAGCGGGCACTTTGAGGTGACCACCATGAGCACGCACCCCATCCTGGCCAGCGCCGCCAAGACCGACGCCTTCTCGGCCGACTGTCCGACCCGCGAAATTCTCGACCGGCTCGGAAGTAAATGGGTTTCATTGATCATTGTCGCATTGGCTGACAGGCCGCATTATTTCGGCGAGTTGCTCAGACGCCTAGAGGGAGTGTCCAAGAAAATGCTTGTCCAGTCTCTACGCATGCTCGAAAGCTACGGAATAATCGGCCGTGAACCGAAGAAGGTTGGAGCCGTCATCAAGGTCTGCTACGGGCTGACTGAACAAGGGAAATCCCTTGTCGAGCCGCTGTTTGCTGTTTATACTTGGGCGCAAGAGAACACCGACACAATGCTGTTGAACCAGGAGGTTTACAACAGGACTGTGTCGCCGCGCGCAGCTCACCGTTAACTGGCAGTCAAATGGCCGGTGAGGAATTCGGCTTGTCGGGGCTCCCCTTCCCGCTTTCGGAAAGCGTGAATGCGGGAAGGGGAAGAAGTCAACGGATTGGGACTTACCCGATCACGATCCCGACGGCAGTAGCGAATTCCGTCGGCTGCTCAAGGTGGCCGAAGTGGCCACTGTCCTTCAGTTCGACCAATTGTGCACCGGGGATGGAGGAATGCAGCACCTCCGCCCACCGCGGTCCGCAGATGAAGTCGTGGGTGCCGACGATGACGACCGTCGGCGCCTTGATCTCGCCGAGCTGATCACGCAGGTCGAACGCTTCCGGGGTCTGGGGCACCAGCCACGCACGGATCCCGTCGACCAGGTCGACGAACTCCGCCTTTCGGCCGGGGAAGTCGGCGAAGTAGCACGGAAGCGCATCGCGCAGTGCGGAGGTCATCGTCTCGTCGTCGGTGGCGCTCGTGAGCCGCTCGAAGGCAGCCGGCATACCAGGGTCGATGGACGCGTATGCGGCCACACCCCCCATGGCCTGCGCAAAGAACTCCTGGTCGGCCACCGCGGTCGTGTCGTACAGGATCAGGCCCGCCACCCGGTCCGGATACTCCAGGGCGTAGCGCTGCATCACGAAGCCGCCGTGCGAGTGCCCGAGGAGGTGCACCCTGGGTTCGGCGAGGTCGTCGACGACCGCGGCGAGGAAGGTGACGTAGGTCTTGAGGTCGTAGCTCTCCAGGCGCCCCGAATCACCGGTGCCGACCGGCTCCAGGTAGACCATGGTGTAGTGCCGCTCCAGCGCAGGCATCCGCAGGTACCACCAGGCGGTGCCGGGACCGCCTGAGTGGGCCACGCAGACGGGGCCTTGGCCCGCGACGTGGTAGACCTGCCGGACGCCACCCACCGAGATCTCGTGGGTACGCAGAGTGGGGTCGGTATTCAACTCGTTCTCCTCTTCCGATGCTGCTGACCCGACCAGATGCACGTACCACTGGAAAAGTTCGCTCTGACTCAGGATTTTTCTGCATCGGACGGAGTCGTATGGAAGAGCGTGACGGAGCGGACTCGTCCTTCGTCCAGGGTCTGCAGCCACACCGCGTGCGGCGGGCAGTGGTCGGGGTCCGTGCCGAGGCTGAGGAGATCGAATTCCCAGATCAGTACATCGTCGCAGGCGACGACCTCAGTCGGGCCGGGCCGGACCCCTGCGGCCAGGTCGCTCTCCATTGTCTGTTCGGCCAGCGCGGTGTCGCCGCGAACGGCCGCAGCCGGCACGATCAACTGGGCGTCGGGCCACCACAGTTCACGGACGACCTGGTGGAAGTCGCCGCGCGCGGTGGCTCGCATGGCATCAGCGGCCTCGCGTGTGCGGGCCGCGGTCGTCGTCGACGCATCGGCGTACGCCATGTCGGCCGTGGCGCGCAGAGCGGTCGCGAGCTTGCGGTGGGCATGGTGCAGTCGGCTGCGTACGGTCCCGACGGGAACACCGCACACGGTGGCGATGTCCGCGTATGAGCGAACGCTGCTGAAGTGACGGAGCAGGGCCATCAGACGGTCCTTCTCCGACAGCGTTGCCATGGCATGCCACACCCAGTCCCGCAACACAGTCCGCTCCAGCAGCACGTCAGCGCCCAAGGCCTCATCAGCAGGGAGGAACCACTCGGGTTCGGCGACCGGCACGGCCCGCCGCGAACGCATCTGCATACGGCAGTTGTTGCGCACGATGGCACGCAGCCATCCCCCGATCGCGGTCGGATCGCGCACGTCACCGATCGACACGAGAGCGGTCACCATCGCGTCCTGCACGGCGTCTTCGGCATCCGGCCCGGCACCGAGCACGCTCAACG
Source organism: Streptomyces sp. SAI-135 (assembly GCF_029893805.1). NCBI lineage: Bacteria > Bacillati > Actinomycetota > Actinomycetes > Kitasatosporales > Streptomycetaceae > Streptomyces > Streptomyces sp. SAI-135. The sequence goes on along the minus strand of NZ_JARXYP010000001.1, from coordinate 479,086 downwards.
CCACTGCCCGCATACCGGCCTCATGCCGCGCCAGGAGTGCACCGAGTGCCCCGACCTCGCCTCGCTGAGCTCTGCCGACCAGCTCACTGTCGTCCATCGCCCGATCATATTGAGCGGCGTCCGTCGGAGTGCCGCCCCGTCCGCCCGACTGGAACATCCGCGAGCACGGGCGTCGCCGCGCCCCGCGCCCGACAAGGACGGCGACAACGATGAGGAACTGAGGCTCCTCGTCTCGCCCTGCCCAGCGCCTCCCGGCCTGGCACAGGACAGGCCGGGAACACCTGACACGGCACAGTATTCTGACGCTTCGTCAGGAGGCTGTCGCCTCGATGATGGAGTAGGGGGACGGTGTGGCGACGATCCGGTCCAGGGTGAAACCGTTCGCGCCGAGCAGTTGCGCGTACTCTTCCGCGGTACGTTCCCGGCCCGGCAGCATGCCCAGCATGGTCAGGTCGACCATCTTCATGTGATGGGGCGCGTCACCCGGCGGGATGACGCCCTCCACGACGAGCAGCCGGGCGGCGGGGGCAGCGGCGCGGCGGACCGTCCGCAGGATTTTGGCCGCGGACTCGTCGTCCCAGTCGTGCAGGATCTGACTCATCAGATAGGTGTCGGCCGTCGGCACGGCCTCGAAGAAGTCGCCCCCGACGGCCTCGACACGGTCGGCCAGCCCGCGCTGCGCCATCGCCGCCGTCGCGTGCGGGACGACTTCGGGCAGGTCGAAGACGATGCCGTGCCGGTCTGGACGCGCGGCGATCAGCTCGGCGAGCAGGCTGCCGTCCGAGCCGCCGATATCCGCCACGGTCCGGCCCGCTGGAAGGTCGTAACCGTCGAACATTCCCCGGCGCATCGAGCCCGTGAGATCTGTCATCGCACGTGCCATCTGCTCGGCTCGTTCGGGCTTCTCGATCAGCCACTCGAAAGCGGGCATGCCGAAGTACCGGTTCGCACCGGGCTCACCCGTGCGCACGGTGTGGAGCAGTTCACCGAACGGGCCGTAATGCGTCTCCATCCACATCTCGGCCACATTCGCGAGCGTCGCCGGGTGCGTCCGGGAGAGCAGGGCACCCAGCGGGGTGGTCTCCACGAGCTCCCCGTCCGTGCGGAACAGGCCGAGCATGGCGAGCGTACGGATGAGCCGGCTCAGCGGCTGCGGCTTGGCACCACTGCGTTCGGCCAGGTCACCCACGCTGAGCGGACCGTCCTCGAGCATCGTGCAGATGCCGAGCTTCGTGACCACGTACAGGGCCTGGGACACCTGGAATCCGCCCAGCAACTGTGTCATGACGAGGGAGGGGGCGGGCGCGGGGCCAGGTGCTGTCTCGGACATGCTGTTCGCCTTTCACAGATCATCGCTTGCCCTGCAAGCATCTGCGCGCGACGTTCATGTGACATAGATGCGGCGTATACGCATGCTCACTGCCGGGCGAGAAGCCGGGCCAGTTCGGCGCCGAGCCGCGAGGCCCCGGGATCGTCGGTCGTCGACACCCGTTCCAGTGCCTGCCGGTACACGTCCTGCGCTTGCCGTGCGCGGCCGGCGCGCTGATACGCGTCACCGAGGGCGCGCAACGTGCCGGCCTCCCGGAAATGCGCCCCGTGCCGCCGGTAGATCGCGGCCGCTCGCCGGTAGCTGTCGGCCGCGTCGTCAATACGTTCCTGCCGCGCCTGGATGAAGCCGAGCGTGTCCCATGTGTCCGCCAGGGCATAGGGGCTCAGGTGTACGTCCAGGGCGAGGGCTTGGCGAACGTGGTCGGCTGCTTCCTCCAGTTGGCCGAGCTGGGCGTACAGCCAGCTCACCGAGTTGAGTGCGCCGGCCCGCCGAGCGGGGTCGGTTCCCGGTGGGTAGAGGGCCAGAGTCTCGTGTGCGTGTTCCAGGGCTGCGACGTGGTCACCTTGCTCGGTCAGCAGGTAGCCGATGCGGGAACGGGTGGCGGCGGCATCCTCCCGGGCACCGGTCTCAGTGAAGATCGCGAGTGCGCGATGCAAGTGGCCGCAGGCTTCCTGATGACGTCCCATGTTCGCGTCGGCCAGGGCGAGCCCCCACAGCGCGCGGCCTTCGGCCGCCGGGTCACCGCTGCGAACGGCGGCGGCTACACCGGTCTGCTGGGACACCTGCAAGTGGTGCCACATCCCTTGCCGGTTGAGATGGTCGCGCAGCAGCGCGGCGAGCTGCCAGGCGTGCCGGTCGAACCGTTCGCGGTCGGCCAGGTCGAGGGCGGCCAGCAGGGCGGTGTACTCGCTCTGGTACCAGTCCGCGGGCTCGGGGGCTTCGCAGATCACGCCGTCCACGGGACGCTCGGGCAGGATCTGGTGCCGGATCGCGAAGAGCTGATGCGCCGCCAAGCGCGTCGTGTGGACGTAGTGGTCGAGCAGGCGGTGGACGACCGCTCGCCGCTCCTGCTCGTCGTCCTGGTCGCGGCTCCGGTCCTGCCCGAACGCCCGGACGAGGTCGTGCATCGCGTACCGGCCCGGCAGCTCCTCGAGGAGCAGGGCCGCCGCGGCGAGCTCGTCGAGGAGGATACGTGTCTCGGTCCTGGTCAGGGCCAGCATGCTCGCGGCGGCGTCGACGCTCAGGTGGGGACCCGGATGCAGGCAAAGCCGCCGGAACGCCTCAGCAGGGCGTGCGCCGAGTGCGCGGTAGGACCAGGAGAGCACCACGCTGACGTCGACCGACGCGTCGGGGGTCCGGAAGGCGGCCAAGGTGCCGTGCGCGGTGTTCAGCTCGTCTGCCATCACGCCGAGGGGAATGTGCTCGGCCACCACTGCGCGGGCGGCCACCACCGCCAGGGCCAGGGGGAGCCGTCCGCTGCGCTCGACGATGTCACGAGTGGCACGTGGCTCGGCCCGGACGCGGTCTGGGCCGACCCGGGCGGCGAACAGTGCTGCCGCCTCGTCGTGTCCGGGTGGCAGCAAGGTCAGCAACCGCGCGCCGTCGCGCACCAGCAGGCCGCTGAGCGTGCCCCTGCTGGTCACGATCACCAGGCAGTGTCCGGTGCCGGGCAGGAGTTCCCTGACCTGGTCCGTGGTGGCGGCATTGTCCAGCAGGATGATCATCCGGCGGTCGGCGACGAGACTGCGGAAAAGTCCTGCACGGACCTCGGGATGGTCCGGCACGTCGGAGGCGGCCACACCGAGGGCCTGCAGAAATCCGCCGAGGATTTCGGCGGGTGCGGCAGGATCGCGGCCCGGCCCGTATCCGCGCAGATCGGCGTAGAGCTGCCCGTCGGCGTAGTCCGGTGCGACGCGGTGGGCCCAGCGCAGCGCCAGCGTGGTCTTGCCCACGCCGCCCATACCCGAGATCACCGTGATCACCGGCCCCGGACCGCCGGCGGCCAGCAGAACGTCGGCGCGCCGTAACGCCTCCTCGCGGCCGACGAACACGGCTGGTGACGCGGGCAGGTGGGCCGGACGGCCGACAGGTGAGGAGGCGGCGCCCACCAGGTCCGGATCGCCTCGGACCACCCGCAGATAGCACTGCTGCAGCTCTGGACCGGGGTCCACACCCAGTTCGTCCGCGAGCAGCCGGCGGCACTGCTGGTATGTGGCGATCGCGTCGGCCTGGCGCCCACAGCGGTACAGGGCGGTCATGACCAGTTGCCGCAGATGCTCGTTCAGCGGATGCGCGAGGACCAGGGAGTGCAGCTCCGGCACCACCGCGTGGTGGCGGTCCAGCTCCAGATCGAGTGCGAGACGTGTGGTGAGCGCCGACAGCTGCCGCTGGGCCAGTGCCCTACGGTGCCGGTCCGCGCCGGGCCCGGCGACGTCGGCGAGCGCCGGTCCGCGCCACAGTCCCAGCGCCTCGCGCAGCCGATCGGCGGCGGCCACCCGGTCGCCCGCTGTCCGCGCCCGGTCCGCGTCCGCCACGAGTCGCTCGAAGACCTGCAGATCGAGTACGCCTGCGGCGATCTCCGCGAAATACCCGCCGGAGGACGACTGGATCGCGACTCCGGCCGCCGGGTCGGATCCCAGCGTCCGGCGCAGCTGGTGCACGTACGACCGGATAACCGCCACCGCGCTTGGCGGGGCCTCCTCGCCCCACAGCTCATCGGCGAGCTCCCGCACCGAGGCCGGAGTGCCGCGGCGCAGGACGAGTGCGCTCAGCAAGGCACGCCGCTGGGGCGGGCCTGCGGATACCACTGTCTCCCCACGCCTGAGGAGAAGCGGGCCGAGCACACCGACGCGCAGACGCTCACTCATCATCACTCCCGGGGATGCAGCCTGGTGGAAGCGTGCCGTGAGGATATAGCGGGCCCTGAGCATCGCTTTCGGCGGGCTAACAGGGTGTCTTGGACATGGAGTTCGCGCGGGCACGCAGTCCCCGCACACAGAAGTGACCACCTGTGACCGCAGGCAGCATGCGTGTACACGTCCGGACCGTGTGCACTTCGGTCGGTATCGGGAAGCGCGCCCTCCAGCGGATTGAGGACGACCTGAACGCCGACGATATCGACGGACGGCCCTGAACTAGCCGCCACTGCGCGAGTTCCGACATGGCACCGACACCCCCGGCGGGTCTCGGCTGCCTGCGCATGTGATCAGAACCGCAGCCAAGAGGGCGGAGCGGATCGGATCCGACTGCGCCCCCTCCCGCGCCTCGAACGAGGCCGCCGCCTTGCAGCACGAGGTACCTCCGGTGTGCCACGTGGAGCAAATATCCAGTCTTAATGAAAGTAGAAAGAAAAGTGCGCGCACCACCTTGACCGCCCCGGACGCGACGGGCATGGTTCCGGAGAGCGCTCTCCCACTCATTCCGTGTGAAGGAGTCCCGCCATGTCTGCCGTCGGCACACCCAGCAGCGTCGGTCCTCCACCGACCCTTCCGGCGCAGCGTCATTGGCGTGGTGGTCACCGCACAGATCACGTCCCTCCTCGCCGTGGCATGTGCCGTGCGGACACGACGGTCACCGAGGCTGTCGGCGGCACCCGTTGGCCGAGTCCGGCCACCAGCCCGCAGCGGATGTACGACGATCTCGGTACCCCCGCCCCACTCAGTCGGGTCGAGCCGCCCCGCAAGGCCGCTCATGCCGGGTCCCTCTGATCGAAAACGTCGACGACAACCCCCTGCAGGACGACCGCGCGCCGGCCCGGCGGGGCCATCCCGCGGTGGTCCGCCAGCCGTCACCGTCGGCTCTCCCCCCACCCAGTAGGAGCAGATGTGTCCACAGCCGCCCCGCACCGCAGACCAGCAGGCCGCCGCGCCGTCCCTCCGCTCGTCCTCGGCGCACTGATCGCGTCATCACTCGTCTTCGTCGCTCCACCGGCCCAGGCGGCCGAGACCCTGCTCTCCCAGGGCCGGCCCGCCACCGCCTCGTCCCAGGAAGGCGACGGATACAGCCCCTCGGCAGCCGTCGACGGCAACCTCACCGGCACCCGCTGGGCCAGCAACTGGAGCGATCCGCAGTGGTTGCAGGTCGACCTCGGACAGCGATCCGACCTCAGCCGGGTCGTGCTGACCTGGGAAGGCGCGTACGGCAAGAGCTACCAGGTCCAGGCATCCGACAACGGCACGGACTGGCGGACCTTGAACACGGTGACCGGCGGTGACGGCGGCACGGACGAGGTCGCCGTCTCCGGCTCCGGACGCTATGTCCGCATGCTGGGCACCGAGCGTTCCGGCGCCTACGGCTACTCCCTATGGGAGTTCCAGGTGTACGGGAGCACGGACGGCACACCACCCGCCTCAGGCGCGGTCGACGTCACCGGCTCGCAGGGCAACTGGCAACTGACCGTCGGCGGCCAGCCGTACACAGTCAAGGGGCTGACCTGGGGACCCGCTATCGCCGACGCCCCGAAGTACATGCCCGACGTCAAGTCCATGGGCGTCAACACGATCCGCACCTGGGGCACCGACGCCTCCACCAAGCCACTCCTCGACACCGCAGCGCAGCACGGTATACGCGTCGTGAACGGCTTCTGGCTGCAGCCCGGCGGCGGCCCCGGCTCCGGCGGCTGTGTCAACTACGCCACCGACACCACGTACAAGAACAACATGCTCACCGAGTTCGCCAGGTGGGTGGAGGCGTACAAGAGCCATCCGGCGACCCTCATGTGGAACGTCGGCAACGAGTCGGTTCTCGGCTTGCAGAACTGCTACAGCGGGGCGGAGCTGGAGACGCAGCGCAACGCCTACACCAGCTTCGTCAACGACGTCGCAAAGAGGATCCACGGCATCGATCCCGACCATCCCGTCACCTCGACCGACGCCTGGACGGGAGCATGGCCGTACTACAAGCGCAACGCGCCCGATCTGGACCTCTACTCGATGAACTCCTACGGCAACATCTGCGGCGTGCGGGAGGACTGGGAGCAGGGCGGCTACACCAAGCCGTACATCATCACCGAGAGCGGGCCGGCAGGCGAGTGGGAGGTGCCCGACGACGCCAACGGCGTTCCCGACGAGCCGACCGACGTGCAGAAGGCCGAGGGGTACACGAAGGCGTGGAACTGCGTCACCGGACACCGGGGCGTCGCGCTCGGTGCCACCCTCTTCCACTACGGCATCGAGCACGACTTCGGCGGGGTCTGGTTCAACCTTGTGCCCGACGGGCTGAAGAGGCTTTCCTACTACGCCGTCAAGAGGGCCTACACCGGAACGGCGGGCAACGACAACACTCCGCCCGTCATCTCGAACATGAGCGTCAGCCCCGCCTCGTCCGCCCCGGCGGGCGCCGAGTTCACCGTCCGCGCGGACGTGCGTGACCCCGACGGCGACCCGGTCACCTACAAGATCTTCCTCAGCGGCAACTACGCGAGCGGTGACAAGCGCCTGGTCGAGGCCAAGTGGCGATCCACCGGGAACGGCACCTTCGCCGTGACGGCGCCCGAGAAGCTCGGTGTCTGGAAGGTGTACATCCAGGCCGAGGACGGCCGCGGCAACGCCGGCATCGAGACGAAGTCGGTCAAGGTCGTCGCCCCGCCGGTCGCCGGCACGAACATGGCGCTGAACAAGCCCACCACAGCTTCCTCCTTCCAGCCCTCGTACGGCGACTGCCCGTGCGAACCCGCCAAGGCGACGGACGGCCGGGCAGACACCCGATGGGCCAGCGACTGGAGCGACCCGCAGTGGATCAGGGTCGACCTCGGCGCCGCCACCCCCATCCGTACGCTCCAACTGGTCTGGGATCCCGCCTACGCCAAGTCCTACGAGGTCCAGCTCTCGGACGACGGCACCGCCTGGCGCACCGTCCACTCCACGACCACCGGCAACGGTGACGTAGACACCGTCGATGTCGGGGCGACCGCACGATACGTACGACTGAACCTGACGGCGCGTGGCACCGGCTGGGGCTACTCGCTGCACGAGTTCGGCATCTACAGCTGACGACGGCGAAGGGCGCCCGGCGGCGCCCTCTCGCACCACCCCCACTCGGCACCTCGGCGGGCAAGGAGGCCCCATGAGACCACGTTCGAAACTCCCCGCGCTGCTGCTTGGCACCGCACTCCTCGCAAGCGTCCTCGGAATCGGTACCGTCGCCACGGCGGCCGGCCCCGGCGACGTCGTGGCTGCCTCGGCCGGTGGTCACACCGGGCACACGATGGCGGTGTCGACCCAGGCGTCCGGCGACGACCCCGACGGCGACGGGTACATCCCGGCCGTACCCCCGGTCACCGGCGTGACCCCGTCCGATGCCACTCCGCCGCCGCGCTACCACAAGGAGTTCCAGGCCAACTGCGCCGTCACACACACCGCGCCGGACGACCCGATCGTGTATCCGGGCCAGCCCGGAAAGTCCCACGACCACACCTTCATGGGGAACACGACAACGCACGCCGGCAGCACCACGGCGAGCCTCTACGGAGGCAACACCACCTGTCTGGCCCCGGCCGACGCCTCCGCGTACTGGATGCCGTCCCTGTACAACGGGGACAAGAAGATCCTTCCGGTCGGGCCGCAGGTCATCTACTACAAGGCAGGTGTCACCGACTACACCAGTGTGCGGCCCTTCCCCAAGGGACTGCGGTTCGTGGTCGGCGACCCCATGCAAAGCGCCCAGGAGTTCCGCAGTCACAAGGGATTCGTCGAGGGCTGGGAGTGCGGTGACAGCTTCTTCAACGTCGACTTCCCGGCGAGCTGCCCGAGTCGGCCGGAGGTCCAGCTCAACATCCGCTTCCAGGCGCCCAGTTGCTGGGACGGCCGGTACCTCGACACACCCGACCACAAGAGCCACATGGCCTACCCGGTCGTCAAGCCCGGCACCAACGACAACATGTGCCCGGCCTCCCACCCGGTCGCCCTGCCGATGATCGAGTTCAAGATGGCCTTCCCGGTCAACGGCGACATGAGCCAGGTCCGCCTGGCCAGCGGACGCGGGTACTCCTTCCACTACGACTTCTTCAACGCGTGGGAGGAGCGGACCCTCAGTGCGTTGGTCGACCACTGCATCGTGGGCGGCCTCCAGTGCGACGCCCGCGGCTACGACCAGAACCACCCGGAGCGCGGGGCGGTGCTGAACCAGGACTACCGGCTGCCCTGACCCAGCTGGTGTCCACGAGCTCGACGGCATTCGCCCGGTGCGGGTGCCGTCGGGCTCTTTCCGCTGCCGGCCGGGACCCCGGACAGGGAAGGAACCCAGCGGCGGGCCACCGCGGGTTGCCACGCGATGCCGTGCCCCTGCCAGCCACGTCGGCCGAACCGCTGGGCGCCCAACCGCCACGAAGGCGCCGGTCAGCCGGATTCGCGTACGACCAGCGCCGGCTCGAAGAGGAGGGCGCGAAATTCGGCGCGAGGGCTCTGGACCTGCTCCTCCAGCATCCTGGCCATGGCCGCCGCCATCTCCTCCACCGGCTGGCGCACGGTGGTCAGCGGCGGGCGGCACGTCACGGCGACGCTGGAGTCGTCGAACCCGACGACGGCGACGTCCTCCGGTATGCGCCTGCCCAGCTCTCGAAGCACCTGGCAGGCGCCCTGTGCCATCAGGTCGTTGGCGGCGAACACGCCGTCCACCGAGGGCTGGTCCCGCAACAGCGCGACCATGGCAGCCGCCCCACTGTCCAGAGTGAAGACACCCTCGGCCGTCGCAGGGCTGCCATGCCCGGCGCGCGCCAGGGCATCACGGAATCCGGCGAGGCGTTGCCGGCCGGCCCTCAGATCCGCGGGTCCGCCGATCGCCGCGATACGTCGGCAGCCGCGAGCCAGGAGACGCTCTCCGGCCAGACGTCCCCCCGCGTAATGATCAAGGTCGACGTAACTGACCGGTGTCGTCCGGGCGGGGCGGGCGAACAGCACCGTGGGGACGCGGGCGGCAAGGAGCATGTGCGGCAAGGGGTCGTCCGATTGGATGGAGACCACCAGCGCGCCGTCCGCGCTGCCTTGCCGCACATAGTCGACCACCTGCTTCCCGGCTATCTCCGACTCAGCAAACAGCAGCACGGGTTGGATCATGCGCGTCCGCAGATACCCGACGACGCCGTTGACTACGCGACCGAAGAAGGGGTCGGCGAACACGCGGCCGGCGAAGGTGTCGCCCGCGCCGGAGATGATGAGGGCCAGGGCTCCGGTGCGTCGGGTGACCAGTGCCCTCGCGGCGCTGTTCGGCGTGTAGCCCGTCCGTTCGATCGCGCTGCGGACCAGGTCCTGGATGTGGGGATCGACGTTGCGCACGCCGTTCACGACCCGCGACACGGTGGCGCGGGAGACCCCGGCCTCCCGCGCGACATCCTCCAGCGTCGGGGGCTGCCTGTTCATGGGAAAATTTTAACGTCGGGCACTGCAGGGCACATGCTCGAAGGCGAGCCTGAAAGACCCGAGGTGTCGCCGTGGACGAACTGACCCCGCGCGTGCTCAGCGTGTTCCGCGACGCCGTCGGAAGAAGCACGTCCCTCCGGGAACTCGCCGCCTTGGCAGGGGTCGGTGAAGCCCGCCTGGCGCAGGTCGTCCGTGAGGCCACCGGGCTGTCGCCGTGGCGCCATCTCATCGCTTTGCGCATCACAGAGGCGAAACGGCTCCTGGCCACCACCGCCCTCCCGGTGACCGAGATCGGCTATCGGTGAGGGTTCGCCACCCCATCCCACTTCGCAGCATCCTTCCGCCACGCGACCGGCACGAGCCCCACCCGCTGGCGGGCGACCAGCGCCTGAACCGTCGAGGTCAACTTGGTCTGCTTCGGGCGGGGTTGGGAGAATGCGTTAGACGATCCGAAGCGGTGCAATGTGAGCCCCGTCGATCGCGGCCGCCGAGAGCCCGTCCGGTTCCGGGGCGGGAACCCTGGGCGCGCCGACGATTGGGGCGGGCTCGCCGCCATGGACGCGGACGGAGTCCTGCTGCGGGCGGGCACCGCCGTCCTGCTGGTTGTGGGCGGCGCGCGGGTGTTCCTGGCGGCGTGAAGGTCGCGCCGCCAGGGCGGCCGATGACGCCGGCCTGGCATGGCAGGTGGCCGATGAGCCGTTGCGTCACCTTGCGAACCGCCTTCGTCGCCGCCTCGCGATCCCCCGGCCCAGTGGGCCGCAAGGTCGACTTCGCGAGCGCTGCGGGACGCCGGCCCCTGGCAGCGGCGACCGCGGCCCCCGACCGCCGGCCCTGCCGGGTGGCGCAGTTGGACATCCTTGAACCAACCCAGGTGCTGCGGGCTGGACCGCGTCCGCGGTGTCGTCAGTGGCGTCCGGTGCCCGTTAGAGCCAGCCTCGGCGGGCGGCCTGCCAAGCCAACTGCATGCGGGTGCCCGCTCCGGCCAGTTCCATCAGGCGCTGGATGTGCCGTTGTACCGTGCGGCGGCTCAGGCCCAGTTGGGTGGCCATTGCCTTGTCGGTGACCCCCACCACCAGGAGGGCGAGCAGGCGCCGGTCGAAGGCGGACAGCGGGTCGGGCCCGCCGCCCCCGTCCGTGTCGGCGACCGTGCCGGATGCGTCGATGGCCAGGGGGACGGCGTCCTCCCAGTAGCGTTCGAAGAGGGCGATGAGGGCGGCGAGCAGACTGCTGTCGCGCAGGAGCGCTGCGGTCGGTTCGTCGGGATTGCCCCGCGGGCCGCCGGGCACGAGCGGGCAGACCGCGATGGAACGGTCAGCGATCGCCAGGCGCAGCGGCAGGTGCGGGACCGCGCGGGCGATCTCCCCGGCGCGCATCCCCGAAACAACGTTGTCAACGGCCCCTTCGTCGTCGAAGAAGGCCTTCTCGTACAGCACCCGGTAGTGCACGCCGCGGCCCAGGGCCTCGAATTCCGAGTCGTTGCTGCCCGACGGCATGGCCACGTACTGGGCCTTGCAGAACCAGAGCATCTCGTGCTGGGCATTTGCCTGGATCTGTCGCAGGTGCTGGCGCAGGGCTTCGGCGCCGGTGATGACCTCGATCAGTTCGCTGGCGTCCCGCCGACGCATGGTGTCGCGGTATGTCTGCAGCAGATTGGTGACTTCGGCGCGGGCGACGTCGAGTGCGTCGGCGTTCTGTCTGAGCCGGGGCAGCAGTGCCACATCGGGGGGAGTGGCGCGGAAGTGCCGCGGCAGCGTGTCGGTGTGGCTCGCCATTCCCTTGGCGGCCAGCGCATCGAGGGCCGCCGCGGCCTCGGTCAGGCTCAGACCGGTGTGCGAGGCGACGTCCTCGGCCGATGCCTGACTGACCGTCATGAGATGCCGGTAGGCGGACTCCTCGGTGTCCGACACCCCTGCGGGCCCCAGCGTCATGGCATCCTCCCCGCGATCGGCCGGCTTCGATGGTTGAACACCGTACTGCACGGTTGTTACCGAGCGTTTAGTCCGGTGATTCGTGTTTGGTCCCGGGTCAGGGTTCCGCCCCGCTCCACTGGCCCGACGTAACCGTCGCCGTTACAGGTCCCTGGGAGAGGCCATTGGGGCAACCCCGAGTCAGTCACCGACAGCCTCGCAGAACGTTGCGATCGATCGCGGTAAGTGAGCGTGCGGGGCCGTTTGATTCAATTGCCCCGCAAAATAAGTCGTCGGGCAGCTGCATCCTCAGGCATGACCCTCCTGTCGGTCGGCCGTGAAGAGACTCCAGCCGCTGTGCATGGCGTGGACTTGCGGCCGGCGGCGGCGTGGCTGACGGCTGCTGCGGTGCCGGATAAGCTGGCGGAATGTCACTGGAGAAGCCGTCTTTGGAGGCGCTGGTTCTGCGACGCGCCGAGGAGGGCAGTGTCCTCCCGCGCCAGCAGACGGGTGCGTCACCACAGCGGCTGCTGACGACGCTCTTGGGGGAGTACTGGCTGGACAGTCCGGCGGCCCTGCCGATGAGCGGGCTCATCGCCCTGCTGGCCGAGTTCGGCATCAGCGAGACGAGCGCGCGGGCGACGGCCAACAGGCTGGTCAAGCGTGGCGTTCTCGCGGCCGAGAAATCTGGGCGACAGTCGTATCTGCGGCTGAGTGACAGCGGGCGGGAGGACAGCCGGCAGAAGAACGCCAGCATCGTGCGATTCGGCAGTGAAGCCCAGGACTGGGACGGTCTGTGGACGGTCGCTGCCTTCAGCGTGCCCGAACAGGAGCGGCACGTACGCCATCGTGTGCGCAGTTACCTGCGGTGGCTCGGGTTCGCTCCTCTCTTCGACGGCCTGTGGGTGTCCGCGCACGCCGATCCCGGCTCGCTCACGCCGATTCTGCGGGCCGCGGGGGTGGAGAACCTGACCGTGCTGAGGGCTTCGGAGGCCGGTGGTGCCTCTCCGCTGAGGGCGTGGGACCTGGACGACGTCGCCGCGTCGTACCGGCAGTTCATCAGCGATCAGCGGGAAACCCTGGCGCAGATGAAGGCCGGGGCCCTGCCGCCAAGTGCGGCGCTGGTCCATCGGACCAAGGTCTTCGACGCCTGGCGCGTCTTTCCCGGGCTGGATCCGAATCTGCCGGAGAAGCTGCTGCCCGCCGACTGGCCGCGGGCACAGGCCTGTGAACTCTTCGCCGCTCTTTTTGACGGGCTGGCCCCGCTGGCGGCGCTGCGGTTCCGGCAGATCATCGAGGCCCATGACAGCGAACTCGCCGAACTGACCGCATACCGCACCACTGCCACGTGGGCGGCCTGCTGAGCAGCCTCGGGCGTCCCGGTTCTCGCGGCCGTGCCGACGGTTCCGGCGACGCCGGCCGGCGTCAGTTCACCGACTGGAACCGCGCCTGTGCGGCGGCGTCCCCGTCGTGGGCGCCCATGATCTGTTTGATGCGTGTCTCGGCCAGTGGGCCCAGGGCGTTGTACGCCTGGGTGAACAGTGCGCGTGCCTCGTCGCGGGGCCATTCGTTCGGCATGTAGTCGCTCGGGAGACCGGGGTCGACACTTGGAAAGCGCCGGTAGGTGTCCATGAGGCGGGTGCGGGCGATCAGCGCGTGTCGTGGCGTGACCTGACCGGCCAGCGCCTCCTGCAGTAAGGGGCGGGTCTCGTCGATGAAGGAGGCGTAGACCTCGGCCAGGGCGTCCAGGTCCCAGGCGGCCAGGGGCGAGCGGTCCGCCGTGAGGTCGGTGGTCCCGCGCAGGACCGTCGCCGTGATGATGTCGAGTTCCTTCAGCACGGCCTGGGCGTCGGCGGCGGTCGCGGAGGCGGACACCCACACCGCGTCGTAGAGCGGTGCGAAGCCGAACCAGCGCAGCCGGGAGCGCAGCAGGTGTCTGCTGTCACGCCGATCCTCGGGCACGGAGAACGCGACGACGGTCCAGTGGCCGTCCCAGTCCGGGTCCAGGCCGAAGGCGGCGATGCGCCGGGCGCCCGCGCTCACTCGCTCGGCGGCCTGGCCGGCGAGGCGGTAGAAGGTCTGGCGGCCCGACTTGCGGACCTCGACGACGCCCCGTCGCAGCAGCCGGTTCATCGCCGCGCGGGCGCTGGACCTGCTGATCCCGAACTCGCACAGCAGATCGATGAGTCCGGCCGAGGAGCGGTGCCGGTCGTGACCGAGCCAGTCATGGCGTTGTCCAACGAGCAGGCCGAGTGGAACCGCAGGACCCGCGATCTGCTAGCCACCGCACCCCGATGTCCGGTGCCGGTCGATGACATCATCCCCGCGGTGATGATCCCGCAATAGCACCGCGGGACGCATTGGGCGACCTCGGCGGCAGAGTCCCTTTACCGCGAGGTGGGTTCGCTGGTGGCCGAGGGACGGGCGGTCGTCCCCGAGGAGCGGCACCGGTTGATGTTGATCGGCCGCTCTGGTTCGACATGGACTTCTACCGCTCCTTCGAGCAGTCGCACGGCGCGGTCTTCGTCTGGTCCATGTACCTCGCCCTCGCGGCCGACGCCTACGCCCGCTACGGCGACGACCCGCTGCGCGCTCTGGCCGCCAGGTTCTGTGCCTTCCGCGACCAGATGTACACACCGCCGTGGTCGGTGGAGTGGTACGTCAAGGAAAGCCCACCGGGTCGACGGAGTGGTCCACCTCATCAGCCCCGACAGCCGCAGCAGTTGGTTCACCACACACGCCCTGCGCCAGGCGGGCATACCGGTGACGGAGATCCGAGCGGACAACGCAGACGGCCGCTCGCTCGACCCGGGGGCTTTGCATGACCATGTCGCGCGGTGGATCGAGTCGCTGCCCGGCCATGAGGGTGATGTGTGAAATGTTCGTCCGCCTGCGTCACCCAGTACGCACCGGACCGACGTCAGCTGGGTGCGCATGCCTGATCCACCGTTCCTTCGGCAGGAGCGCGGGTGCGGGGTGATGACAGCGGGGGGTGCCTGCGAGGCACCGACCCGCGAGACCCCGTATGGCGACACGATCCGTGTGGCGAAAGCCCTACGGGTCCCGAGTCCCTTTGTCGGCCAGCCAACCGGGACGATTGTGAGCCCGCCGAGACCATAGGTGCCTCTGCGGCCATGACCGCGGGGTGCCGTGGGCGGCGCTCCCCGACTCCTCTCCTCACGCCGCTGAAGGTTCCAGGCCATATGGCTGGCCTGCCGGACACGGCGATGCGATGCTCGTGCAGGACGCTCACCCACCGCCTTGTCAGTGCGAAGCGGGCGGATGTATAACGTTGTAAAAGCCGCCGTGGGAAGAGCCAGATCTGGGATTCGACGCCAAGCGCATGGCACGAACCGTGCCAACCCCGACCGCCCGAGCCGAGCCGCTTTGAAGGGGAATGCCGTGCGGGTCAGCCTCAAGGACGTCGCCGCCCACGCGGGGGTCTCGATCAAGACCGTCTCGAACGTGGTCAACAACTACCAGCACGTCACTCCCGCGATGCGCGAACGCGTCCAGCGGTCGATCGACACACTCGGCTACCGCCCCAACCTGGCCGCCCGGCACCTGCGCAAGGGCCGCACGGGCATGATCGCACTGGCCCTGCCCGAACTCGGCAACCCCTACTTCGCCGAACTCGCCGCCGCCGTCATCAACGCCGCCGCAGCCCACGACTACATCGTGCTGCTCGACCACACCGGCGGACGCCGTGAGCAGGAGCTGCTGGTCAGCCAGGGGTTCCGCGCACGCGTCATCGACGGACTGATCCTGAGTCCCATCGAGTTGGAGACCGAGGACCTGCGTGACCGGGCGGAGAGCGTTCCGCTGGTACTGCTGGGAGAGCGGGACTACGACCTGCCGTACGACCACATCGCCATCGACAATGTCGCCGCGGCCCGCGCCGCCGTCCGGCACCTGATTGCTCTCGGGCGCCGGGAAGTGGCCTTCATCGGCGCCCGACGCGGCCGCAGCGAGCCCGCCCAGTTGCGCGTGCGGGGCTGGCGGGAGGAACTCACTGCCGCCGGGCTCCCGGCGGACGACGGGCTGGTGGCTGCCACCGACGGCTGGGGGCATGCCGACGGCGCGGCGGCCATGACGCGCCTCCTCGATGACGGCAGGCGCCCCGACGCGATCTTCGCGTACAACGACCCGATGGCCATCGGCGCGATGCGCGTCCTGCACCAGCGCGGACTGCGCGTTCCCGAGGACATCGCGGTCGTCGGCTTCGACGACGTGGTCGAAGGCCACTTCGGCGCGGTGTCGCTCACCTCCGTGTCGCCCGACAAGGAGGCCATCGGCCGGCTCGCCGTGGAGTCGGTGCTCGCTCGGCTCGGCGGCGCGGCCCCCGAACCCCGCCGCGTCTGGGCGGGCTACCGCCTCGTCGAACGGGAGAGCACCCTCGGACGCGAGGCGCCGGAGTACGGGGTCCAGGACCGACCGGTCGGGCCGCGGCCCGCGGGTCGACCGGCACCCTGAGACCCTTCGCGGAACCTGTCCGTCCTCTTCGTGCCCTTCGCCCCAGACGGGCGGGTTCCGGCCTGCGTCCGCGCTTCGCGCGCGGGCCCGACATGGCCGCGACGACCGAGGCCGGGGGCTCGCAGCGCCCCGGCCCCGCCACAGGAAGTCCTTGGGCTCGCTCCCAGCGCGGAGTCGTCGGCGGCAAACCTGCCAGGCCGTCTCGGCGTTCGCGGGTGGACGGAGGCTGTGCGAACGGCGAAGCGCCGGTAAGCGCTTCCCCTCGTACCTCCGGTTGCTCACGATGCACGCAGGTGTGTGCACAGGGGGTTTACAGCATCCTTCCAACGATGTAAAAACCTCCTTGCGCGGGCCCGACAACGTTGCCCGCCAGGGGAGAAGCACCGTTTCCGTTCCTGGTTCAGCTCCCCAGTTCCTTTTCGGCGTCACCCGGATCGGGGTCCCCATGCAGCGCACCACTCACCGTCCTCGTCTCCTCACCCGGCCCGGGGTCGTGGCCCTGGCCGCCGCGGTTGCCTTGACCGCCGGCGCCTGCGCCAAGTCGGAGGACGACGCCTCCAAGGACACCAAGCCCTCGGCCGCCGCGGGCGCGGAACAAAAGGCCGTCGCACCGAAGCCGGGCAGCAAGTCGTGCACCATCGACGCCTACGGCGCCGAGAAGCTGGATCTGAAGAAGGCGACCGTGGGCTTCTCCCAATCGGAGAAGGAGGCGAACCCGTTCCGCATCGCCGAGACCCAGTCCATCAAGGACGAGGCGAAGAAGCGGGGCGTCAAGTTGCTGACGGCCAACGCCCAGTCGCAGTTCTCCAAGCAGATCAGCGACGTGCAGGACCTGCTCGCCAAGGGGGCCGACCTCCTGGTGATCGCCCCGCTCAACTCCGACGGCTGGGACCCGGTCCTGCAGGCCGCCGCCGCCAAGAAGGTGCCGATCGTCACGATCGACCGCAAGATCAACGCCACCGCCTGCAAGGACTACGTGTCCTTCATCGCCTCCGACTTCGTCGAACAGGGCAAGCGGGCCGCCGACCAGATGATCGAGGCCACGGGCGGCAAGGGCGAGGTCGCCATTCTCCTCGGCTCGGCCGGAAACAACGTCACCACCGAGCGCACCAAGGGCTTCAAGGAGCGGATCGCCGAGAAGGCTCCGGACCTGAAGGTGGTGTTCGAGCAGACCGGTGACTTCGCCCGTGAGAAGGGCCAGCAGGTCACCGAGCAGCTCATCCAGTCGAAGCCCGGCATCAAGGGCATCTACGCCGAGAACGACGAGATGGGCCTCGGTGCGGTGGCCGCGCTCAAGGGCGCCGGCAAGAAGGCCGGCGACGTCAAGATCGTGACGGTCGACGGTACCCGCAACGCCGTCCAGGGCATCGTGGACGGCTGGATCAGCGGCGTCATCGAGTCCAACCCCCGGTTCGGCCCGCTGGCGTTCCAGACGCTGGACACCTTCACCAAGGGTGAGGAAGTCCCGCAGGACGTCATCATCCAGGACAACGCCTACGCCGCGGACAACGCGAAGGCGGAGATCGGCAAGGCCTACTGATCTTCCGGTGGGGGCACGGGCAGCCGTGCCCCCACCGCCTTCCCGGCACCACGTTCCGCACCCTTCTCTCCCTGGAGGCACAGGTGGCACCCCCCGCCGAAGTCCTCACCGTCCGCGGACTGAGCAAGAGCTTTCCCGGCGTCCGGGCACTGGACGATGTGGACCTCACCCTGCACGCCGGCGAGGTCCACGCGCTGATCGGCGAGAACGGCGCCGGCAAGTCGACCCTCATCAAGCTCCTCACCGGCGTGTACCGCCCCGACGCCGGCGAGATCACCTTTCAGGGCCAGGCGGTCTCTTTCGGCACACCACTGGAGGCGCAGAAGGCGGGCATCTCGACCATCTACCAAGAGGTCAACCTGATCCCGTTGCTCAGCGTGGCCCGCAACCTCTTCCTGGGCCGCGAACCACGCAACCGCTTCGGCGTGCTGGACCTCGCCCGGATGAACCGGGAGGCCGAGGACACCCTGCGCGGCTACGGCGTCCAGGTGGACGTGCGCCGCCCGTTGCGCACCCTGGGCGTCGGTGCCCAGCAGATGGTGGCTCTGGCCCGCGCCGTTGCCACCGAAGCGCGCGTCGTCATCATGGACGAGCCGACCTCCTCGCTCGAACCACGCGAGGTCGAGACCCTGTTCTCGGTGATCCGTCGCCTGCGCGACGCAGGGATCGCCGTCGTCTACGTCAGTCACCGCCTCGACGAGCTGTACGCCGTGTGCAGCACGGTCACCGTGCTGCGCGACGGCCGGCGCGTCCACCACGGCAGTCTGGCCGACCTCGACCGCCTCGCCCTGGTGTCCAGGATGCTCGGCCGGGACCTGGGCGAGGTCCGCGAGGAGGGCCTGACCAAATTCACCGGCGATCACCAGAGCGCCGGCTCCGAACCTGTGCTGGACGCCTCGGATTTGACCGTGCCGCACAGGCTGCACGGGGTGTCCCTGAGCATCCGGCCCGGCGAGGTCGTCGGGCTGGGCGGGCTGCTCGGCTCCGGACGCACCGAGACGGCCAAGGCCATCTCCGGGGCGCTGCCGGTCCGTTCGGGCCGCGTCACGGTCGCCGGTGTGCCGTTGCGCGGTGGGTCCGCGCCGGCCGCCATCCGTGCGGGCATCAGCCTGCTGCCGGAGGACCGCAAGAGCGAGGGCATCGTCCCCGGGCTCTCGGTCCGGGAGAACATTGCGCTCGCCGTCCTGCCTCGCTTGTCCCGCTTCGGTCTCGTCTCCGAGGCCCGCGTCGACAGCGTCGTCGACACGTTCATGAAGCGGCTGCGCATCAAGGCGTCCTCACCGCACCAGAAGGTGGGCGAACTGTCGGGCGGCAACCAGCAGAAGGTGCTGCTCGCCCGCTGGCTCGCCATGAACCCCAAAGTGCTGCTGCTCGACGAGCCCACCCGCGGCATCGACGTCGGCGCCAAGGCGGAGGTGCAAAAACTCGTGGACGAACTGGCCGCCGACGGTTTGGGCGTCCTGCTCATCTCCTCCGACCTGGAGGAACTGATCGAAGGGTCCGACCGCGTGGTCGTGCTGAAGGACGGCGCCGTCGTCGGCGAACTCACCGGAGACGACGTCACCGAGGAGAGGCTCATGCGCACCATCGCCGGGGACACCCCGGCGGAACCCGTCAAGGAGGTGACGAGCGATGGCTGAGGCCACCTTGCGCACCGCCCCGCTGGACAAGACCCGTGTGCTCCAGTGGCTCCAGACGTACGGCGTCTACGCCGGCGTCGCCGTCCTGCTCCTCGTCAACATCGTCATCACCCCGCACTTCCTCTCCGCGGAGAACTTCCGCACCCAGGCGGTGCAGGTCGCGCCCGTCATCATCGTCGCTCTCGGCATGGCCCTGGTCATCGGCACCGAAGGCGTCGACCTGTCCGTCGGCGCCGTCATGGCGCTGGCGGCGTCCGTCACGGCGCTCTACCTCGGCTACGGGCTGCTGCCCGCGCTGCTCGTGGTCGCGCTGTTCGCCGCCGCCGTCGGACTGGCCAACGGCGCGCTCGTCGCGCTGGTCGGCGTGCAGCCCATCGTGGCCACCCTGGCACTCATGGTCGGCGGCCGCGGCATCGCCCTGGTGCTGCTGCCCCAGCTGGAGGACCTGCGCAACCCCGCCCTGGCGTCCCTGGGCTCAGGCGACATCCTCGGCATCCCCTACCTCATCCTGATCGCCACGGTCCTGGCCCTGCTGGTGGCCTTCGTCGTGCGCCGCACCACCTTCGGCCGCCAGCTCCTCGCCATCGGCGACAGCCGGCCCGCGGCCCAGCTCGCCGGTCTGCCGGTGCGCCGCGTACTGATCATCGTGTACATCGTGTGCGCGCTGCTCGCGTCCGTGGCCGGTGTGCTGGCCACCGCCCGTCTCCAGGCCAGCGACCCGACCTCGCTCGGCAACCTGATGGAGCTCTCGGCGATCACGGCAGTCGTCGTCGGCGGCACACCGCTGACCGGTGGCCGGGTCAACATCGCCGGCACCGTGGCGGGAGCCGTCCTCATCCAGCTGCTCACCGCCACCCTCATCAAGCACGATCTGCCGCCCTCCTGGACCCAGATCGCGCAGGCCATAGTGATCGTCGCCGCGGTGTACGCGGCACGGGGACGGGGGAAGCGATGACCGTCACGAAAGCGGACGCACCCGTGACCAGTGCGAGCAACGACCCGGCGGGAACGGGCGAGCCGGTCGGCTCGGCCCGGTCCGAACGGCTGAGCGCCGTCGTCCAGCAGCACGGCGCGCTGGCCGTGCTGGTGATCGTCTCCCTGGTGGCGTCGCTCTCCTTCGACTCCTTCGCCACCGGCGACAACGTCAGCAACATGGCGACCAGTTCGGCCTTCCTGGCGATCGTCGCCCTCGGCATGACCTTCGTCATCATCACCGGCGGCATCGACCTGTCGGTCGGTTCGCTGTTCGCCCTGGGCGGGGTGCTCGCGGCCTGGGGCTCACGGCACGGCACCCTCGTCGCCCTGTTGCTTCCCTTGGCCGTGTGCGGCCTGATCGGAGTCGTCAACGGCCTGCTCGTGGCCCGATCCCGTCTCGCGCCCTTCATCGTCACGCTCGCCGCCATGCTGGGCGCGCGTGGCCTGCTGCTGGCCATCACCGACGAGGGCGCGGACACGTTCCTCATCGGCAAGGGCTCCCTCCTCGCCGAGTTGGGCCAGGGCACGACACTCGGCCTGGGCAATCCGGTGTGGATCACCCTGGCCCTGTTCGTGGCGGGCGCCGTCGTGTTGCGCCGCACCCGCTTCGGGCAGCACGTGTACGCGGTCGGCGGGAACGAGGACGCGGCGGCCCTGATGGGAGCCCCGGTCGCCCGCACAAAGATCCTCGTCTACACCCTGTCGGGCCTGCTCGCCGGCCTGGCCGGTGCACTCAACGCCGCCTGGCTCGCCTCCGGCGTGACGATCCTCGGCAACGGCATGGAACTGGAAGCCATCTCCGCCGTGGTCATCGGCGGGACCCTGCTGACCGGTGGTCTCGGCTATGTCAGCGGTTCCCTGGTCGGCGTCCTGCTGCTGAAGGTCATCCAGAACGTCATCAACCAGATCGGCTCCCTCGACTCCTCCTACCAGCAGGTCGTCAGCGGTGCCTTCCTCGCCGTCGTCGTCATCGCCCAGACCTGGCTCGGCCGCAGACGGCAACTCTTGTGACGGGCCAGTCCCGGCGGCCGAGCCCTCACGGCCCGGCCACCGGGACCGGTCAGGGCGGCCGGACTCCCCTCCGGCCGCCACCCTGCACGCGCACGTCTCCCCACCCCACGATCCAAGGAGGCACGATGCGTCAAGCACCCGCGGACAGACGGCCGTTGGCCCGGCTGAAACGAGGAGCGCGGTGGGTCACCACCGCGCTCCTCGCTCTCGCCCTGGCCGGCGGCACGGCCCTGACGGCCACCGGCCCCGCGACCGCAGCGCCCCAGGCGTGGACGCCCAAGCCGTCCCCCATGACCACCCCGTGGACGAACCAGGTCCCCACCGACACACCGCTGCCGGAGTACCCGCGCCCCCAGCTGACCCGCCCGGACTGGGCCAATCTCAACGGCATCTGGGACTTCGCCGTCACCTCGGCCGACGCCGGACAGCCGGCCGCCTTCACCGAGCAGATCCGCGTCCCGTTCGTCGCGGAATCCGCGCTCTCCGGCATCCGGCGCAAGATCACCCAGAACGACAAGCTGTGGTACAAACGCACGTTCACCGTCGCGCCCGACTGGAATGGCCGCCGCGTCCAGCTCAACTTCGGCGCCAGTGACTGGCGCACCACCGTCTGGGTCAACGGCCGTCAGGCGGGCGCCACCCACAGCGGCGGATTCGACGCCTTCTCCTACGACGTCACCGAGCTCCTCAACGGCGGCACCAACACGATCGTCGTCTCCGTCTGGGACCCCACCGAGACGGGTGGCCAGGCCGTGGGCAAACAACGGATCCGCGACGTGGCCACGCACCCCGGCGGCGGCATCTTCTACACCGCCGCGTCGGGCATATGGCAGACCGTATGGCTCGAACCGACCGCCCCCGCGCACATCGCGCGCCTGGACATGGTGCCGGACCTGGCGAACAGCCGCCTCAAGGTCACCGTCCGGGGCGCCGGTACGAGTGGTCACCAGGCCCGCGTCACCGTCTCCACGGGCGGTACCACCATCGGCACCGCCACCGGCCCGGTCGGCACCGAGTTCACCGTGCCCGTCCCGAACCCGCACCTGTGGACGCCGGAGGACCCCTTCCTCTACGACGTCAAGGCCGACCTGCTCTCGGGTGGCACGACGGTCGACTCGGCCGGCAGCTACACCGGCATGCGTTCCATCGGCATCGCCCGGGTCGACGGTCTCCTGCGGCCGGTCCTCAACGGCCGGTTCGTCTTCCAGACCGGCACCCTGGACCAGGGCTACTGGCCGGACGGCATCTACACGGCGCCCACTGACGCCGCGCTCCGTCACGACCTGCAAAAGCACAAGGACCTCGGCTTCAACATGGTCCGCAAGCACATCAAGGTCGAGCCGCAGCGCTGGTTCTACTGGGCCGACCGGCTCGGCCTGCTGGTCTGGCAGGACATGCCGTCCATGGAGCACACCCCGGACGCCGCCGCCCGCACCCAGTGGGAGGCGGAGTACGACCGCATCATCGACCAGCACCGCAGCACCCCGTCACTGGTCATGTGGGTCAACCAGAACGAGGGCTGGGGCCAGTACGACCAGGCCCGCATCGCCGACAAGGTCAAGGCCTACGATCCCTCACGCCTGGTCGACAACATGAGCGGCGTCAACTGCTGCGGCGCCGTCGACGGCGGCAACGGCGACGTCGTCGACCATCACGTCTACGTCGGCCCCGGCACCACTGTGCCCACTTCCACCCGCGCCGCCGTCCTCGGCGAGTTCGGCGGACTCGGCTTCAGGGTCACCGGCCACGAGTGGTACCCCGGCGGCGGCTTCAGCTACGAGGACCAGCCCGACCTGGCCCACCTGGACAACCGGTTCGTGGGCCTCATCGACGCGATCCGCGAAGTGCGCATGCCCCGCGGCCTGTCAGCCTCGGTCTACACCGAGATCACGGACGTCGAGAACGAGGTCAACGGCCTGCTCACCTACGACCGTCAGGTCGTCAAGGTCGACGAGGCCCGGGTGAGAGCCGCCAATCAGGCCCTGATCAATGCCTCCCGCGGGTCGACGGCCCCTCCCACCCTGCCCGTCAACGAGTACCGGTCGCTGCGGGTGACGACCCCGGGCTACACGGACCGGTTCGTGCGCCACAAGGACGGAGCGGTCTTCACTGAGATCGTGAACAGCGCCAGCGACGCCCTGCTGAAGAACGACGCCACCTGGAAGATCGTCCCCGGACTCGCCAACAGCTCCTGCTACAGCTTCGAGTCGCGCAACTACCCCGGGCAGTATCTGCGCCACCGCGACTTCCGCGTCTACAAGGAGGCCGGATCGGGTGACCTGTACCGGGCCGACGCCACCTTCTGTCCCGTCCGGGGCGCCAACGGCGGCGTACGGCTGTCCGCGTACAACTTCCCGGAGCAGTACCTGCGCCACTACAACGCCGAACTATGGCTCGCCACCCCGGGCGGCACGCACGCCTGGGACAACCCGGCCCTGTTCGCGGAGGACACCACCTGGGCCGTCGACGCCCCGTGGGCACCGTGACCGGGACGCGGTGACCTTGTCCTGACGGGGGCGGCGGCCGGTCGCGGGACCCGCCACCGCTCCTGCCCGCCTGTCGACGGTGGGCCGGTGAGCGGGATACGGCATCGTTCCTTCCCGCCCTCCGGGGCGGGGAGGGTGGCCGTCGTCCGCTTGCGGTCGTCACCACGGCGGTGTGATCGGCCGGGCGGTACTCGCTCCAGCCGGCCACCCGGCACCCCCCTGCCGAATGCCTCCGTCCAGGAGTTCATGGGTTCGGCGTGACACCGGCGCGCACGAGCAGGGCCCCGGCGGGAGGGACATCCCGCCGGGGCCCGAGCCGTCTTGACCGCTACGGCTTCTCGTCCGCGTAGAGCGCGCTCACCTCCTCGGCGGTGAGCGCCTTGTCGTAGGCGTGGACCTCGTCGACCGCGCCGTTCCAGAAGTCGGTGTCGTTGCCGCCCCACTGGGCGCGGCCGACGGCCAGGGAACCGGTGCTGGGGTAGGCCGGGCCGCCGGTGGCACTCGCCGCCGGCTTTCCGTCGACGTACAGCTTGATCGTGTTGTCGGCGCTGTCACGCACGCCGACCAGGTGGTACCAGCGGCCCCTCTCGGGGGTGGTGACCAGCCGGGCTCGGGCTTCACCCGGAGTGCTGAAGGCGAACGCGCCCTGTCCGTACTGGAGGTAGAAGGGGCTGGCCTGGCGCCGGGTGTCCTGGCTGACCGCGGTGGCGTAGTTGCCGGGCAGCTCGTCCAGCCGCACCCACGCGGAGACGGTGTAGCTGCCGGTGGTGTCGATCACCGGACCGTCGGTCTCGGCGTACTGGCCCTGCCCGTTGAACTTCAGCGCACTGCCCCTGACGCCGGGCGTCCAGGTGGTGCCGTCGCTGAGGGTCAGGGCCTTGGCGTTCGGGCCGTCGTCCTTCGCGGTGGTCCCGGTGCCCTCGTCGAGGGCCCAGTGCCCACCGCCCTTGAGCGGAAGCCGCTCGCCCGCGGCGGCGCCGGCCGCGATGACCTCGCGGTTGATCTCACGGACCCGGACCGGGTCGACCTTGATCTGGCGACGGTCGTAGGTGTAGAGACCGTTGAGCTCGTTCTCCAGGTCGGAGATCTGGGTGTACACCGAGCCGGACAGCTCGGCGGCGGCCTGGTCGAGGTAGAACTTGGCGGTGTTCTCAACGTACTTGCGGGTCAGCGCGTCCTTGTCGTCGACACCGCTGTAGATCGCCGCCGGGGCGCCCGGCCACATGTGTCCGGGGACGCGCAGGGTGAAGCCGCCGTGCTCACCGTCGATCGCCGCCCGCTTGTCGTCGGGGAACGGCGGGTCCACGTTGTTGTAGTCGTGGTGGTCGATGATGTCGCCCTTGCCTGAATCACCCTTGGAATCGCAGCAGTTGACTCCGCTGTGGGCGTTGACGACGCGAGACGGGTCGGCTTCCTTCAGCGCCTCGGCGATCTTGCCGGTCTCGGTGCGGTCCCACTCGCCCCAGCCCTCGTTGAAGACGGTCCAGCCCACCACGGCCGGCGAGTCGTGATGTTCACGCGCCATCTCCCGGCCCTGGTCGACGAAGTCGCGCCGGGCGGTGTCGGTGGTCAAGGCGCCGGAAACGAAGTCCTGCCAGACCAACAGGCCCAGCCGGTCCGCGTGGTAGAACCAGCGCGCGGGCTCCACCTTGATGTGCTTGCGCACGGCGTTGAAGCCGAGCTCCTTGTGCGCCTTGAGATCGAACGCGAGGGCCTCGTCGCTCGGCGCGGTGTACAGGCCGTCGGGCCAGAAGCCCTGGTCGAGGGTGGCGAGGGAGAAGATGGGTTTGCCGTTGAGCACCAGCTTCTGGAAGCCGCCGACCTTGGCTATGCCGACGGAGCGCATACCGAAGTAGCTGCCGACCTTGTCGGTCGACCCGCCGTCGGTCAACTTGACGTCCAGGTCGTAGAGGTAAGGGTCGTCCGGGCTCCACAGGTGCTGGTTTGCCACCCGCAGCCGCAGCTGCTCGTTGGCCGGCCCGCTCACCTTGCCCACGACCTTGCCGCGCTTGTCGCGCGCGACCGCCTCGACGCGAGCCCCGGCGGACGCCTTGTCGGACTTCACCGTCACGGCGAGGCTGCTCGTGCCGATGTCCGGAGTGGTGACGACGTCATCGATGGCGGCGTTGGTGACCGGCTCCATCCAGACGGTCTGCCAGATCCCGGACGACTGGGTGTAGACGATGCCGCTCGGGTTGGGGGACTGCTTGCCCCTCGGCTGGTTCTCGCCCCCGGTGTCGGTGACCGCGACCACGACCTCCTGAGGGCCGGCGCCCTTGAGGGCGTCGGTGATGTCGGCGCTGAAGGCGTCGTAGCCGCCGGTGTGCTCGGCGACCTTGATGCCGTTGACGAAGACCTGCGCCTGGTAGTCCACGGCGCCGAAGTTCAGCTTGAGCCGGTTGCCCTTGCCGTCCTTGCGGACCTTCCAGTCCTTGGGGACGTTCACCAGCTTGCGGTAGAACATGTGGTCCTCGTGCCGCTCCACCCCGGAGAGAAGTGACTCCACCGGGAACGGTACGACGATCTTCTCGTCGAGGTTCTTGCCGAACACCGGCTGCTCGCCCGCCTTGGCGCCACTGAACTGCCAAGGGCCGTTGAGGT
This sequence comes from Streptomyces sp. SAI-135, assembly GCF_029893805.1. Classification (NCBI taxonomy): domain Bacteria; kingdom Bacillati; phylum Actinomycetota; class Actinomycetes; order Kitasatosporales; family Streptomycetaceae; genus Streptomyces; species Streptomyces sp. SAI-135. The sequence continues at coordinate 452,769 of NZ_JARXYP010000001.1, read as the reverse complement.
TCTTCCACTGGGAGCGCACCTGCTGCGGACGCGGGTACTCCGGCAGAGGGTTGTTCTTGTCGAGCTTGTCGCCCCACACGGTGGTGAGCCGGTGGGTGGAGGCGTTCTCGGCGTAGCGGACGATCTTCGGTACGGTCTCGCCGCCGGACGTCAGGCCGCCGGCGCCGTCGTAGGTGACCCGCACCCCCTGGTTCTTCTGGACCGGCTCGGCGAGTGTGACGAGCAGAGAGTTGGGATCCCCGGGAGCCACGGCCACCGACTCCAGGGGCATGGCCGTGGTGTCGGCCTCGACCTTCAAGTGGTCCTTGACCGCCGCGATGCCACCGACCGCGTCCTCGAACCGGGCCCGCAGGTGGCGTCCGTCGGCCGTCAGGCTCAGCTCTACCGGGTAGACCTCGAAGCCTTCGGGCGGGGTGAACGCCGACATCGGCACGAGTTGTTTGGCCAGACCCGGGCCGGACCAGCGCAGGTACATGTTGGACCCGCCGAAGTCCTGGAACAGCTCCAGACGGAAGTCGTGCCTCTCACCGGCGTTCAGCCGGATCGCGGCGCTGGTCTGCTCCCGGTCCCAGTCCGGCTCCCAGTGGTCGATGACCGGCTCACCGTCGATGAAGAGGCGGAAGCCGTTGTCGCCGATGGCGTAGAAGGTGTAGTCGCCGGTTGCCGGTGCTTCGATCTGTCCCGTCCAACGGGCGGTCGTGTGCTCCGTCTTGCCGGTCAAATCCTGGAAGGTGCTGGTCAGACCGGAGAAGTTGATCTGCGGTTCGAGCAGCGTGCCACCGAGTTCGGCGAAGTCCCGTGCGCCGGGGGCCGACATGCTGAAGTACTCGCCCTTCAGGCCGTGTACCTCGACATCGGCTGCTTCGGTGGAGTGCACAGAGGCGCTGCCGGTCGGCTCTGCTGCCGACGCGGTGGCGGCCAGACCGCTCGGGGGCACAACAAGAGCGGCTGCGGCCAGCAGCGCCCACCATCTGGCTCGGGGGCGGAGGCGTTGTCTTGTCATCGAACCTTTCCTTGCACGCGCAGGGGCCGGCTGGCAGGACCAGGCCACAAGAGCGACGGGAGACCGGTGAGGACGCGAAGTAGGGGCGGCTCTTCCAACGTTGGAAACCATGTGCCAGCCGAAATGACAGCACGCCCCCCGACCGCTGTCCAGACCTCGCGCACCACTCGCTTACCGGTGGAACACCGGGGCCGTGGGCGTGCTGCTGTCCGGTGTCATGGCCGCCGTGCAGGTAGGCGGCCGTCATTTCCTTTACTTCACGGCGGGGCGCGGACCGGCCCACCGGATGTACGGCATCAGCGCGGCCCCCCCCCCGCACGGCGGGTGCACGGCCGAGACCCGACTGGCCCTGCCCGACGGCAACTGGGTCATCCTGATCCGGGCCCGCGCACAACGAGCCACAGAGACCGTGCCGGGGCTCAGGCAGTCGTCGGCCGGCACGCCGCCGACCGTGCTGCGCCGGCACCTTCCGTGCTCTCCCGCAGTACCAGTCGGTGCGCCACCACGAGGTCCTGGGGTGACCGCGGGCCGGGTGCGGAGGCGTCCGGCGAGGTGGGTCCCGCGACCTCGTCCATCCTGCGTTGCAGCAGTTCGACGGCGACCCGGGCGATCGCGGCCTTGTCGGGGGCGACAGTGCTCAGCGTGGGGACGCTGAAGCGTCCGGCCTCGACGTCGTCGAAGCCGATCACGGCGACCTCTTCGGGGACCCGGATGCCGTGCTCGTACAGGGCGCGCAGCGCCCCCAGCGCCAATTGGTCGTTGAGGCACAGCAGCGCGTCAGGGCGGCCGCCCTGACCGAGCACCCGGTTGACCGCCTCGGCGCCGTCGGGCATCCCGAAGGACCGGACGGGCAGCAGGGCGCCCGGGTCGTATGCGACGCCGGCTTCCCGAAGCGCGGCGAGGTAGCCCCGGGTACGGGCCTCGGCCGTGCCCAGGCCGGCCTCGTCGCGGCCGCCGATGACCAGGATGGAGCGGCGGCCGAGGCTGAGCAGGTGCTCGGTCGCCTCCCGTGCCGCCTTCTCGTTGTCGATGGCGACGTGATCGGCGCCTTCCTCCAGCAGTTCGCCGATCAGCACGGTGGGCGGGGCGCCCGCACGGTCGCGCAGGTCGTCCGGGGTGAGGGCGAGCGGGCTGAGGATGACTCCGTCGACGAAGCTGGAACCGAAACCGGTCAGCGCGGCGAGTTCGTGGTCGCGGTCGGCGCCGGTGTCGTGGATCAGCACTGTCAGGGAGCGCTGCTCCGCCTCGCGGATGACGTGTCGGGCGAGTTCGGCGAAGTACGGCACGTCCAGTTCGGGGACGACGAGGGCGATGATGCCGGTGCGGCCCTGGCGCAGATGGCGACCGGCCAGATTGACCTTGTAGCCGAGTTGCTCGATGGCATCGCGCACGGCGCGTCTGGTCCGCTCGGAGACATGCGCGTAGTCGTTGATGACGTTGGAGACCGTCTTCTCCGACACGCCCGCGAGCCGTGCGACGTCCTTGATCCTTGGCCGTGTCACCGGAACCTCCCTGCCTCTCGGCGCTGCTGAGTTTATGTCCCGGCAGGTCGAGCACCGGGGGCGCGTGTGCCCCATCCGATCGGCCTTCGATATCCGGCCGTGTCGCCTGGCCCTTTACAGCCAATGTACATCGATGTAAAAACAAGCGATCGCATCGGCTCGACCGATGCGCCCTCGCCTGAGCCGGGCGGTGGATCACTCTTCCGTGAGTGCGCCTCCGTCGGTTCGGCATGCGTGTCCGGCCGTCGGAAGGTCCGCGATGTACACCCGCTTCCCCGCCTCATCACCAGCACCCGCACCCGGTGCGGCATCTGCTCTCACCCGTCGTCGGCTGCTGCGCCACGGCACGGCCGCCGCAGGTGCGCTGCTCGCGGCCGGTCCGCTGTCCGGCTGCGCCTCACCGGCCGCCGCCGACCCCTCCGCACTGAGCGTCTGGGACCTGTTCCAGGGCGGCGACGGCACGCTCATGAACGACATGATCAAGGCCGTCTCCAAGGGCCCGCAGGGCTTCGATGTGAAGCGCACGATCCTCGACTGGGGACCGTCGTACTACACCAAGCTGGCCATGTCGGCCGCCGGCGGCCGAGCCTCCGACGTGGCGATCATGCACCTGTCCCGGCTGGCCGGATATGCGCCCGCCGGCCTCGTGGATCCCATCGACCTGGACGTGCTCGCCGGATTCGGGGTCTCCGAGAAGGACTTCACACGAGCCGTGTGGGCGCGGACGCAGCACGACAAGACGGTCTACGCCGTTCCGCTCGACGTCCATCCCTTCATCGTGTTCTACGACAAGGAGGCCGCCGACAAGGCGGGCCTCCTGGACTCCTCGGGTGAGCTTGCCCCGATGGGTTCCCCGGAGGCTCTGATCGACGCCGGCAAGGCGCTCGCCAAGGCGACCGGTCAGAAGGGCATCCTGTTCGGCCACGTCACCGACCCATCGCAGAGCTGGCGGCTGTTCGCCGCGCTCTACGCGCAGACCGGCGCCTCCTTCACCCTGCCGGACGGCGGCCCGCCGCAGATCGACATCGACGCCGCAGTCCGCGTGGTCACCTTCATGCAGCAGCTGTTCGACGGCCGCACCAACCCCAACAACCTGGACTACTACGGCGCCGTAGCCAACTTCATCGGCGGCCGCGCCGGCATGGTCATGCTCGGGGAGTGGGAACTGCCGGCGCTGAAGAAGTCCGGCATCCCGCTCGGCGCCGCGCCGTTCCCGCAGGTCTTCGACCAGCCGGCCGTCTACACCGACAGCCACAGCTTCGTCCTGCCGCATCAGGACAACCCGGACCCGGCGAGGCGCCGCGAGGCCCACCGGTACATCGCGGAGATCATCAAGCAGAGTCTCACCTGGGCGAGCGCCGGTCATATCCCCGCCTACCAGCCCGTCATCGCGGAGCCGGCGTACGCCGCCCTCGACCCGCAGTCCTCCTACGCCAAAGCGGCAGAGGTGGCGGTCCTCGACCCGCCGAACTGGTTCGCCGGGGCCGGTTCCAACTTCCAGAGCCGGATGTGCCAGCCGCTCCAGTCGGCGCTGCTGCGCAACACGTCCGCCGAGAAGGCGGTGCGCCAGATGGTCCGTGAGGCGAACACGCTGCTCCGGCAGCCCAACCCGGTGGCCTGACGAGCAGAAGGAGTGAGCCACGTGACCACTACAGCACCTCCCGGTGCCGAGGCTGTGACCGGCCCGGCCGCCGACCGCCCCCACGGCCTGCGCCGCAAGGGACTGAGCAGCATCCGGGCCGCCAAGGGCCCCGGCCTCGTCTTCGTCCTGCCGTTCCTGCTCGTCTTCGCCTTGTTCCTGGTATGGCCCATCGTGCACGGGCTCTGGTTGAGCTTCACCGACAGCTCACTGGCCCTGCGCGCCACGACCTTCGTCGGCTTCGACAACTACGCCGAGGCGTTCGGTGACCCGGACGTCTGGACCAGCCTCGGCAACACGGTTGTCTTCACCGCCATCTCCAGCATCCCGCTGGTGCTGATCGCCCTGGCGATGGCCCTGCTGGTGCACAGCGGCCTCGCCGGACAGTGGGTGTGGCGGCTGGCCTTCTTCGCCCCCTACCTGCTGCCCGTGACCGTCGTGACCTCGATCTGGATGTGGCTCTACCAGCCCGACCTCGGATTGGCCAACCAGTTCCTCGACACCCTCGGCATCGGGCCCGTCGGCTGGCTCTCCGACGAATCCGTCGCGAAGTGGTCCATCGCCGCTCTCACGGTCTGGTGGACGGTCGGTTTCAACTTCCTGCTGTACCTGGCCGCACTCCAGTCCCTGCCCCACACCTACTACGAGGCCGCCGCCCTCGACGGTGCCGGTGCCTGGCGTCGCCTGTGGTCCATCACCCTGCCGCAGCTGCGCCGCACCACCGCCCTGGTCGCGATGCTCCAGGTCCTCGCCTCGCTGAAGGTGTTCGACCAGATCTACATCCTGACCAAGGGCGGCCCCAACGGCACGACCCGCCCGGTCCTGGAATACGTCTACGACGTCGGGTTCACCGGCTACCGGCTCGGTTACGCCTCCGCCGTCTCCTACCTCTTCTTCGCCTTCATCATCGTCGTCTCGCTCCTGCAACTGCGTCTCTTCCGCCAGGAGGGCTGACCGTGTCCGCCACCGCTACGCCCCTTCGCCCGCTGCGCCGTCCGCCCCGGGCAGCCGCCGAATCCTCCCTCTTCCTCGGACACGGCCGACTGCCGCGCGTCCTGGTCGGCATCGCCCTGGTCGCTCTGACGATCGTCTGGCTGCTGCCGTTCGTCTGGGCCATCGCCACCTCGCTGCAGAGCGCGCAGGACGCGGCCTCGCCCGGTCTGTCCCCGATCAAAGGCGCCCTCACGACGGGGGCGTACGAGCAGATCCTCGAACGCGGGAACATCACCCGCTGGGCCCTCAACAGCTTCCTGATCGCCGGGCTTGTCACGCTGATCACCGTCGCGGTCTCCACCCTCGCCGCATACGGCTTCTCACGCGGCACGTTCCGCGGCCGCCGGGTCCTGCTCGCGGTGACCGTCGCCTCGATCCTCGTCCCGCCGCAGTTGCTCATCGTCCCGCTCTTCAAGCAGATGCTGCTCTTCCACCTCGTGGACACCTACGCGGCGGTCGTCCTGCCGCAGGTCGTCGCGCCCATGATGGTCTTCATCCTCAAGCGCTTCTTCGACGCCATCCCACGGGAACTGGAGGACGCGGCCCGGATGGACGGAGCCTCCGAGTTCCGGGTCTTCCTGTCCATCGTGCTGCCGCTGTCGCGCCCGATCGTCTCCGCCGTGGCGATCTTCGTCTTCATCGGGGCCTGGAACAACTTCCTGTGGCCGTTCATCGTCACCAACGACGCGGACCTGATGACCCTTCCCGTCGGCCTGGCCACCGTCAAGGACGTCTACGGCATCGAGTACGCCCAGTCCATGGCGTCGGCGCTGCTCGCGGCCCTCCCCCTGATCGTGGTCTACCTCTTCTTCCAGCGTCGCATCGTCGACTCCGTGGCCACCACCGGCCTCGGCGGCTCCTGACCGCATCCCCTCGCCGCACCCACAGGCCGGCGGTGTCTCCGCCGGCCTCTGATCGACTGGAGCACGTGTGCCCACTCACTCCGTACCGCGCCCGGAGTACCCGCGACCGCAGTTCGTGCGCCGCGACTGGCTCAACCTGAACGGCGCCTGGCAGTTCGAGACCGACCGAGGGGACAGCGGGCTGGAACGCGGCCTGCTCGGCCGTGAACTGCGCGACGAGATCCTCGTACCCTTCCCGCCCGAGTCCGAGCTCTCCGGCATCGGCGACACCGACTTCCTGGAGGCCGTCTGGTACCGGCGTGTCGTCACCCTGCCCGCCGAATGGGCCGGCCGCCGAGTGCTGCTGCACTTCGGAGCCGTCGACTACGACACCACCGTGTGGGCCGACGGGAAGGAGGTCGCCCGGCACCGCGGCGGCTTCACCCCCTTCACCGCCGACCTCGGTGACATCGCGGGCAGCGGCGAGGACGTCGTCATCACCGTCCGGGCACGCGACCCCAAGTCAGGCCCCCATGCCCGTGGCAAGCAGGCCATCCAGTACGCCAACCACGCCGCGAACTACACACGCGTCACCGGCATCTGGCAGACCGTCTGGCTGGAGCCCGTCCCCGAGACCCACCTGCGGCGCCCGCGTATCACCCCCGACCTCGCCGGCTCCGCCTTCCACCTGGAACTCCCGCTGTCCGGCAACCGCCCCGGCCACCGGGTGCGCGCGGTCCTCAGCGACGCCGGCGGCGAGGTGAGCCGTGCCGAGGCACGCGCCGACCTGGACCTGGCCCCGCGCCTGCACCTGCCCGTTGCCGATGACCGGCGCCGTGAGTGGAGCCCCCAGGACCCGCACCTGTACGACCTGCGCGTGGAACTCCTCGACGCGTCCGGCGAGGTGGTCGACAGCGCGGACAGCTACGCCGGTCTGCGCGCCGTGGGCCTGCGCGACAAGGCGGTCCTCCTCAACGGCCGCCCGGTCTTCCAGCGCCTGGTCCTGGACCAGGGCTGGTACCCGGACGGGTTGATGACCGCACCCACCGACGAGGCCCTGGTGCGGGACATCGAACTGGGCATGGCGGCCGGCTTCAACGGTGCCCGGCTGCACCAGAAGGTCTTCGAGGAGCGCTTCCTCTACCACGCCGACCGGCTGGGCTACCTGGTCTGGGGCGAGTTCGGCGACTGGGGCTGCGAGGTCGGCGGCTCCTCGGGCGACAACCAGCAGCCCGACGCCTCGTACGTCGCCCAGTGGCTCGAAGCCGTCGAACGCGACTACTCCCACCCCTCGATCATCGGCTGGTGCCCGCTGAACGAGACGTACCAGAAACTCCACGACCGCATCACCCAGCTCGACGCGGTGACCCGCGCGATGTTCCTGGCCACGAAGGCGATGGACACCAGCCGCCCGGTGATCGACGCCTCCGGCTACGCCCACCGCGTCGACGAGACCGACATCTACGACTCCCACCACTACGAACAGGACCCCGAGACCTTCCGCGAGCTGATGTCGGGTCTGGCGAAGGACGTCCCGTTCGCCAACACCCACGAGAGCGGCGCCGCCTACTCGGTCCCCTACCGCGGGCAGCCATACTTCGTCAGCGAGTTCGGCGGCATCTGGTGGGACCCCGAGGCCGCCGCCGCGCACTCCGGCGAGGACCTCAAGGAGTCCTGGGGCTACGGTGAGCGCATCCGCAGCGAGGAGGAGTTCCACGCCCGCTTCGCGGGCCTGACCGGCGTACTCCTCGACGACCGCAACATGTTCGGCTACTGCTACACCCAGCTGACCGACGTCTTCCAGGAGCGCAACGGGATCTACCGCTTCGACCGCAGCACCAAGCTCGACGTCGACCGTGTCCGGACCGCACAACTGCGCCCGGCGGCGATCGAGGAGACGGACTGACCGCCGACCGCTTGTGTCACCCACGTCCCTAGGGGAGGCGGGCCCCTGCCCCGAGGGGGCCCGCCCTGAATCAGAACGCCGGTCACCGGCGTAGTCGAAGCACCTGCGGGAGGCGGTCGGTGCGTGCACGCCGACGCCCGCTGCCGCCCGACCGGACACCGCGGTGACATGACGGGGCGTGTCCCGCCCGGCGCCGAAGAGCAGCATGGGCGGCGCGACGGCGAGAGGCCTCAGGGCCGCAGTCCGCCACGGCGCCTCACGGGCACACGGGGAACCGGTGTTCCAGGACGATCCGCCACCGCACCGGTCGCGCCCGACGGCTCCGTGAAGTGCTCCGGGGCATGCGGCAGCCAGGCATCCGGTGCGGAATCGCAACACCGCGGGCAGAACGGCGAAGTGGTCGTGAGCCGGGTCGGGGACTGTGTCGAGGCGTGCGTCGATGCCGTGCTCACACCAGTTCGCCCGCAGCGCCCGGATGCGCTCGATGTGGTTGCCGCCGCCGGGGCGGGACCGTGCGGCAACGACCACGACTGGGACTTTTACGGACCCAGTCCCGCTCCTGACCGACCAGTGGCTCTGCTGGGCGACCGGCAGACCACCCCCGCTGTCCCGGTCGGGAAGCCGGTGACCGGTCAGTCACCCGGCGACGCTGCTCAAGGCGAGTCCGCGAGCGACGTGCTGGACTCATAGGATCCTGCCGCAGGCTGGCTGTGATTCTGTGATCGGAGTACTTGATGAGTAGTAAGCCGTGGCAACTGCTCGTACTGGCGCCGCTCGGTGCCGAGCGAGTTCATGACGCCTTTGGGGCACTCGATGCCGAGGTCGTGCTGCCGGCCAGCCGGGATCGAGAGGGATTGCACACAGCGCTGGCCGAGGCGGAGCTGGTGGTCGCCGACTTCACTTCCACACTCGCCATCGACGCCGATGCCGTGGCCGCGGCACCGAAGCTGGCGTTCGTGCAGATGCCGGGTGTAGGCGTCGAGTCCTTCGACCTGCAAGCGCTGACCGCCGCGGGCGTCCCCCTGGCCAACACCGCTGGAGCGAACGCGCAATCAGTTGCGGAGTGGGCGCTGGCGGCTGCCTTCGATCTGTCGCGCGGCATCACGTGGGCGGACCGCCAGGTACGTTCGGGCGCTTGGCCGCAGCTGGAGGCCGCGGCACGCGGTGCGAACATGCTGAGCGAGCGTCGCGTGGGAATCCTCGGCATGGGCGCGATCGGAACAGAAGCCGCGCGACTGTTCGAGGCGGTCGGCTGCTCGGTGTCGTACTGGTCCCGTCGTCGTCGCACGACAGGGGTCTACAAAGAGATCGACGAACTGCTGGCGACCTCCGATGTCCTTGTCGTCTGTCTTCCGCTCACCCCGGAGACGCGCGGGATGCTGCACGCGCAGCGACTTGCGCTCCTGCCGCAGGGCGCCTTGCTGGTGAATGTCGCACGCGGTGGTATCGCGCCGGACGAGGCGATTTTGGAGGCAGTGGAGAGCGGGAGTCTGGCCGGGGCGGCTCTCGATGTGTTTGAGCAGGAGCCCCTCCCGGCCGATCATCCGCTGCGGCGTCACGAAGCCGTCGTTCTGTCGCCGCACACAGCAGGCGCGACTCGCAGGGCGCAACGCAACATGTTGACGGCGGTCGTCGACAACATCAAGGCCGCTATGGAGGGCCGGCCGGTGGCCAATGTCGTCAACGACGCCGACGCTCTTGTGCGACGACGCTAGGTTCGGTTCCACCACCATGCTCGGACGGGTACTCGACGGCGCGACCCGACCAGCTGTGCTTCCAGAGCGCGAAGCAGGAGTGCGTCCTGGACGACTACCAGGTCCGCCGCTGTCCCGGCTGGCACCGCCACCTGACCCTCGCCATCGCCGCCCACGCCTGCCTCACCGTCCTGCGCGCCGGCCAACTGGACACGGAGAGAGCGGAAACGGATCCTCCCAGCTCATCCACCTCAGTCTCGCCGACACACGACAACTGATCACCCGCCTCACCGACCGCCGCCCCACCCCCGTCGAACACATCCTGCGCTCGTCGGCATGGCGACGACGACGCCCACATCAAGCCCGGAGGAGTCCGTTGGTGTTCCCGCTGCTGCCGCGCCTGCGTCAGCTGAAGTGTTGAAGGCCGATGGTTGCGAGGAGGTCGAGTTGCCCGGCGGCTTTGCTGCCGGGGGCGGCGGTGTAGACGATGAGACGGAGATCGCTGTCGCGGACGGTGAGGAAGTCGCAGTCGAGGGTGATCGGGCCGATTTCCGGGTGCAGGAACGTCCTGCTGCTCGGTATGGGCTGAGGAGGTACGCGTTGCTCCCACAGTTCCGCAAAGTCGGGACTGACTGTCTGAAGTTGCGTGATGAGTTCGCGAAGCAGGGTGTCCTTGGGGTATCGGACCCACGCCTCCCGCAGGTCAGCGACCACTTCCAAGCGCAGGAGACGCTCCTCGTCGTCGGTGCGCAGGTATCGGGTGGGCACGTGGGTGAAGGTGGTCCACGCCAGGTTCCGCTCTCGCGGCGGCAGAGCTGAGGGGTCCCCGGTCAAGGCATTGGCGAGGGCGTTGGAGGTGACGCACTGCCATGACGCGTCGACGACGGTGACGGGGGTGTCGGTGAGGCGGTCAAGGATGCGCTGCACGCTGGGCGTGATGTGGCGCTTGATCTGTCCGGACAGCGGCTCGGCCTGATCTGCGAGTCGGAACAGATGCGCGCGCTCCTGGTCCGACAGTCGCAGGACGCGGGCCAGTGACATCAGCACGGGCGCCGAGGGGTGTCCGGCACGTCCCTGTTCCAGACGGGCGAGGTACTCGACCGACAATCCTGCGAGCTGGGCGACTTCCTGCCGGCGCAGGCCGCGTACACGCCGTCGGCCCCCCTCGGGCAGACCTGCTTCACCGGGTGAGACTCGGTCGCGCCACGCGCGCAGGCTGCTGGCAAGTTCATGCGAGTTCAAGGCCACGCCTCCAGTCGTACCACGAGGCCTGGGATTTAAGGGTCGCCCTGCCAGTACGAGGCTGGGCAGGGCCTTTTTACTTTGGCCGGCGCGGGGCGAGACTCAAGGCGTGGATCTGCTCCGGCCTGGAAAGCAGCGAAATCCGGTCGGTCTCAATGCTCGGCTGGCTACTGGCCCTTTATGGCGGGCGGTCTACGTGAACAGTGATGTGACTCCAAAGAATTGGAAACAGCAATGAGTGATCACGTGAGCGCAGGGATGACGTCGGATGAGCTGCGCGATTTTTACCGTCGGTACGTGGAACTGGCGAACAACCGTGATTTCGACCGCATGGATGAGTTCGCGCACGACGAGGTCATCATGAACGGCACGCCGGTCGCCCGTGACGACATGGTGGCCGAGTTCCGTCGGCACACCGACGCCGTCCCGGACCTGTCATGGGAGATCCAGGAACTCCTCGTCGATGGTGGTCATGTCGCTGCCCGCCTCATCGACACCGGAACACCGGAGCGGAAGTGGAACGGCCTGGCTCCCACCGGAGCTACGGTTTCCTTCGCCGAGACCGCGTTCTACGAAGTCCAGGACGGCCGATTCAAGTACATGTGGTACATGATGGACGTCGACTCACTCCGCGCGCAGCTCAGCAAGTAGCGACGACAAGGCGGCACACCATCGAGGTGCCGCGGGAGGTGGCCCAAGGCGCATGCCAGGGCCACCCCGCCGCCCATATTTCCCGGGCGTTTCACCGGATACGCGGGGCTCGTGCGCGCCCAGCGGACATCGTTGCCAGGCCATCTGGGGTCTCGGCAACACCGACCGCGGTTGCCCCCACGGCATCGTTGTGGGCTCCAGGACGACGTCCCGCATCACCGACTCTCCGAGCGATGACCGGAGCCGGTCGCACTCGACCTCGATGTCGCCCACCTCGAACTGGATGACGCGGCAGGGTTGGATGCGACCGCAATCGCATCACCGGTCACTGCCACCGTTGCGGTGCTCACGATCGCGAGCGAGACACCGACGTCCCCGCCCGGCGAGGACGCGCATCGGTGATCCGCCACCTTGTACTCCAGGCACCCGCCCTCGTGGTCGTCGCCGCAGGCAGTTTCCGATTTCTCTACCGGAAAGCCCTCGGTGCAATCCAGGTCGACTGGAAATTATCTGCCCCACTGGATCGTCGCGATCGATAATGAACGGGTAGAATTCGAGTAATGAATACGCCCACCGCCCACCGGAGTTCATCCCGGTACCGACGGCTCGGCCTCATCGTCGGTGGCGCCGTACTGGCTGCCGGCACCCTGGTCAGCAACATGATCGGCGCCTCCGCGACGACATCGAAGTCGGCTTCCGAGTCGACGCATTCCAATGCTCCGGCCTGCGTTGCACCGGAACGCCCACTCAGCCACGAATACGACGCTGTGACTCGGAACGACGCCGCGTTCAACAAGACTTTCCGGCATTGCTTCACCACCATCAGCGGCGTTCAAATGCACTACGTCATCGGCGGTCACGGACCGAAGTCAATGGTGCTGCTGCACGGTTGGCCGGAGAGCTGGTACGAGTTCCACGGCATCATGCCGAAGCTGCTTCCGGGGCGTACCGTTGTCGCGGTCGACCTGCCGGGAATGGGCGACTCGACCGGTAACCCGCCCTCGATGGAGAAGAAGGTCCTGGCGAACTACGTCCACCTGCTTCTCAACCGCCTGGACATGCCCCGCAACGTGCAGGTCGTCAGCCATGATCTCGGGTCCGGTGTCGGCTACGCCCTGGCCGCCCAGTACCGCGATCAGGTCGCCGGTTGGTTCAATCTGGACTTCGGCCTGACTGGCAAGAGCCTGAAGTACGCCACCGACATCGCCCCGCTCTCGTTCCACTTCCCGTTCCATCAGCAGGAGCCGCTCGCGGAGCAGTTGGTCACTGGGCGGGTCGGCACCTACCTGAAGGCCTTCTATCCGTCGCAGTCGCATGTGCCCCAGCCGGTGCCCGCCGCTGATGTCGCCGAGTACGTCCGGGTCTACTCACGACCGCAGGTTCTGCACAACGGCTTCGAGCTCTACCGGGCTTGGCCGCAGGACGAGAAGGACAACGCGGAGATGATGGAGACCCCGCTGACCATCCCGGTGCGCGTTGTGAGCGCCGACGGGCTCGGCGCCTTGGAACTGCGAGCTTTCCAGGACGCCGCCCCCGCCGCCACCGGTACGCAGTTGGCAGGGGCCGGACACTGGCTTACGGATGAGCGCCCCGAGCAGGTCGTCTCCGAGATCAACGCCTTCTACCCGGTCTCCTGACGGGTACACGGCAGAGGTGCGCACGGGCCCCGGGCGATGACCGCCTGGGGCCCGTGCGGCGTGACGGCGGCGCCCGGGATACCGGAGTTGTCCATCGCGGGATCGCGGCAGATCGGCGGCAGGCACCAAGTGGACCGGAGCCGGAACTCGTGAACAGGGCCATCCGGTGACTCCTGGCAGCTGACCGCCGGCCCTCGCGCACTTTCGGCGCTGCCCCCATGCGCTGAACTGGTCACGGTGGCGACGCCTCCACCAAGCCGTAGCTCGCCGCTGTCATGGCCGCCGCACTCGAGGGCATCCGACCTGACAGCCGATCAGTTCAGTAAAATGAGAAAACGACTCTGACCAGCAGGGATAGCCAACTGCGGCTGGGGTATCAGGGCGGGCGCGGCCTGCCGTCACGGGCTGCGCCTCGGCCCCGAAGCCGATCGGTTCGGGGCCGAGGGGAGGGTCACGTCGGGCGCCGGCCCGTGCTAGGGCAGGCGGCCCGTCCCGAAGTACGTGCGGCACACCGTGCCCTCGAAGTCGGTGGCCAGCTGCAGGACGCGTTGCCCGTCCACCGAAGGCAGCAGCGGTGAGCTGTAGTTCTGGCAGTAGTTCACTTGGGGATCAGGCACGGTCACCGGTGCGGTGATCGCAGTCCAGGGTCCCCTGCCGTTCTGCGAGTTGGTGAGGATCGTGCGTCCGCTGCCCGAGGCGACGCTGCCGTCGCGGTTGAGCAGGCGCTGCCCGATCAGCAGGAGCTTGCCGTCGGTTCCCTTGCCCGGCGTGGGAGCCCAGGCGATGGTCGGGGTGGCACGGAAGTACCTGCCGTCCGCCGTCTCGGGCCGGATGCCGAGGTTGGTGGGGTCACCCCAGTTCCAGCCGTCGGCGGAGGTCCGGTAGTGCACGACGCACTGGTACTGACCGCCGGGATTGCAGATCTCGTAGCTCATGAAGTAGGTGCCGTTCGGCAGTCGTCGCACCACCGGCATGCCGGGCCGGTCGGGAGTCCAGGAGCTGGCCACGGTGTTGTGGCGGTCCACCCAGTTCACCCCGTCGTAGGTGCGCACCGCGACGAGTTTCTGGCTGTGCGCGGCGTCGGTCTCGTCGGAGTAGTGGCAGACCAGGGCACCGTCGGCGGCCACTGAGAATTCCGGTTCCCACAGCCCGCTCGTGCCGTTCGCGACGGCGCAGGACGACAGGTAGGACCATGTGCGGCCCACGTCGTTGCTCCGCCAGATCCGCAGCGCCATGCGGCGGTTCTGCTCGTCCTGGCCGGCGGAGGAGGCCCACAGCAGGGTGCCGGCCGGCAGTGCGCCCACCTGGCGGGGCAGCTCGAACAGGGTGGTGCAGCAGAGCCCCTGGCCGGTCGCGGACTCGGGGTCGGCGATCCGGCCGACCTCGCGGAAGGTCGTTCCCGAGTCCGTGCTCTCGTGGATCGCTCCGATGCCGTTGTTGCCGTCGAAGGTGACGACGCTGGCGAGGATGCGCCCGTTGGCCGCACCGTTGTGCGCGAGCCGGATGACCCGTGGATACAGACCTGTTCCGTCGCGCAGCGGTGTTCCGGTGGCCGTGAGGCCGGGCGGGGAGCCCGCCGAGCCGGTGTTCATGGGCGCGGGGGTGGCGGGGGCAGCTGCCAGCAGGCCCAGTACGCCGGTCAGTGCGAGCGCGAGGAGACGATGCCGTCTGAGGGCATGCCGAAGTCGCCGGATCACCATGGTGCTCCTTCTTGATGGGCGGGTGCGGCGTCAGGCTAAAGCGGAATGTACATCGATGTAAACGGTCGGGATGCAAGCCGTTGGTGCGAAGCCGCCCGGCCGTCGGGGGGCGGCGTGCACGTGCCAAGACGTTCCGTACCGCAGGAGCCCGTGACCCGCGTGACGCTGATTGATCCGGTGGGGAAGCCGGGCGGAAGGAAGCGATGAGTCGGTTGATGCGCTGTGCCATGTGCGCGTCGTCCTCGGTCAGGGCGTAGCTGTCCGCGGCCGGCGTCGGCACGGGCGGCAGCACACGCACGAGCTCGCCCCGGTGATGTGACCGACGTCGAGGACACCGCCGTCGACCGGCGGCGGTGCTCGTCGAGGGGTCTCGGGTCCATGCCGCCGGCCAGCACACCATCAAGCTTGAGGGTGCCCGGATCAACCGGACACGAGACGATGTCGTTCACTGCGATCAGGCAAACGCGCATCCTCGCGGCCACGACAACTGCGCCGCTCTGCTGCGCAGGACGTTCAGGCAGCGGGTGGAGCAGACGTTCGGGCTGAGTGAGGACCAGTGCGCCTTCGACGTCCGCCTCTACGGCCACAACGAGTTTCTCGGGAACATCGACCCGGCGCGCAGCGCGCCCCGTGAGGTGCGGGTGATGCTCTGGTCAACGTACCGGGCCAAGCCACCGCTATGGCTGTCGCAAAGATCGCCAATCCGCTGATGCTCCATCTGCCGACATCCGGCATGAACCACCTGCCGAGCCTCGGGTTCGCCACTTCGCCTGCTGAGGTCGAGCGCGATACCGCGTAGCTCGTGCTCCCCCCACGTCGTCGACAGCGATGCCCTGACCAACGTGTTCCGCGCCGCCCTCGTTCCGCACACCGCACCCGCGAGGTCCTCTGGAGCGAACGCACCGCGCACCACGCCCATTTGCCGACCGCTCACACTCGGGCACCATTGACGGCCCGTCGTCCCGTCATTACCTTCCGAGAGCGCTCTCTTTCATTCGCACCATGTCCCCGGGCTGTCGCCTCACCGGCGTCCGCAAGCCGCCCTTGGCGAAGCCGGGAACATCGACCGGACGGGGAGGCCCCATGACTCCCGCACCAAGAAACCGCACACCAATTCCCCCCACCATCAGACCGTCGGCCGCAGCGATCGCCCTCGCGCTCCTCGCGGCCGTCGCCCCGCCGTCGGCATCCGTCGCCGGCGCAGCCACGACCGCGGCGACCGTCTGCAACAAGTACTGCGATGCCCGTGACCCCGTCCTCTCCACCGGCGACCGCGCCCCGGTGACGGCCACCGTCCACGGCCGATCCGTCGTGCTGCACTTCGACGACGCCGACGCGATGGGCTGGGCATCCATAACCGGCGGCAACCCCGGCGACGAGGTGTGGCTCGACCGCTCCTTCGACGGCGGCCGCACCTGGGGCTCGGGAAGCAAGCTCGGCGACACCACCGTTCCCTCGGGGCAACGGGGTTGGCGCACGCTCATGTACAACGTGGACGACTGGAACAACCGCGGCGTGGGCGCCCTGCGTGCCTGCGGCAAGGCCGGTGATCGCACGGAGATCGCCTGCACTTATTGGGCGCGCGCCACCTGGAACGCCGGTGACCGGCGCACCGCTGCGGCGACCGGTCTCATGACCTTCTACAACAACGCGACCGGCCTCTTCGACACCACAGGCTGGTGGAACTCCGCCAACGCCCTGACCGCGGTCATCGACAACATCCGCGTGTCGGGCATGGGCAGCTACTCGTACGCGATCTCCCGCACCTACGACCTCAACCGCAACGCGCAGGACGGGCAGTTCCGCAACGACTACATCGACGACACCGGATGGTGGGGACTGGCCTGGATCGCCGCGTACGACCTGACCGGCGACCGCCGTTACCTCGACACCGCCCGTACAGACGCCGACCACATGGCGGCGTACTGGGACGGTACCTGCGGCGGCGGAGTGTGGTGGAGCACGGCGAAGACGTACAAGAACGCCATCGCCAACTCCCTCTACATCCAGCTCAACGCGGCCGTGCACAACCGGACCCCGGGCGACACCACGTACCGGGAGCGGGCCCGCGCCGGCTGGACCTGGTTCCAGGGCACCGGAATGATCAACGGCTCGAACCTGGTCAACGACGGTATCGACCTGGCCGGCTGCCGCAACAACGGCCAGCCGGTCTGGTCGTACAACCAGGGGGTCCTGCTCGGCGCCCTCACCGAGTTGCACCGGGCCACAGGAGACAGCGCGCTCCTCACCCGGGCCCGCCAGATCGCCGACGCCGCGACCACGGCGTCCTCCCTCCACACCGCCGACGGCATCCTCCGCGACCCGTGCGAGGACGGCGACTGCGGCGCCGACGGGCCGTCCTTCAAGGGCGCGCACGCACGTGGACTGGGCAAGCTCAACGCCGAGCTGGCGGACCATCCCTACACCGCCTACCTCCGCCGCCAGGCAGACCGCGTCCACACGAGCGATCGCAACGCCCTCGACCAGTACGGACTGCACTGGTCCGGCCCTGTCGACAAGGTGGACGCGGCACGGCAGCACAGCGCCCTGGACCTGCTCGACGCGGCGCCATGACACCAGCGCGCCCGACGTTCCTCAGCACATCGGCGCAGCACCCTCGGTCCCCAGCCGACCCCGGCGGAGCAAAGGCGGATACGTCGTCATGTCAGCACGAAGACAGCGCACATGGATCGGTTTCCTGGTCATGGCACTGGCCCTGGCCACATTGATCGCCCTGCCCACCCCCTCGTACGCGGCGCCTGCGGTCTGCGCGCTGGCATGCGACACCCTGGACCCCGCGAACGCGCGGCAGGACACGTTCCCGGTGCCGGACAGGAACCTCAACGGTCGCGTCCTGCGACTGCATGTCTCAGACGCCGACAACATGGCCTGGGCGAGCATCGACAAAGGTGTGCCCGGCGACTCGGTGTGGCTCGACCGGTCCTGGGACCGAGGCGCCTCCTGGGAGCCGCTGCTCGGCAAGGCCGGCATCCCCGGCACGTGGACCGGTACCCGCACACTGATGTTCAACATCTCCGACCCGGTCGGTCACCGGCGCGGCTGGATCCGGGCCTGCGGCGACGCCGCTGCGGTCGGCTGCACCGACTGGGTGTACCCGCGGGTCTGCGACGCAACAGCCTGCGACGGCGCCGATCCCGCCACCGCGTCCGGCGACGACACCCCGGTCCCGTCAACCGCCTTGTTCGGCCGCACGATCAGTCTGCACGTCGACCAGCGCAACGGCATGGCGTGGGGCCTGATCGACAGCGGCGGTGCGGGTGACGAGATCTGGCTCGACCGCTCCTGGGACGCCGGCGCGAGCTGGCCCGAGGGTTCTTCGCTCGGCCGTAAGAGCGTGTCGACCGGGGCGTCTTCGACCAGGACCGCGATGTTCGCCACCCGGGACCCGCGCGGCCTGCTGTACGGCGGGGCCGTCCGCGCCTGCGGCCGGGAGGCCGCCCATCAGGAGGGCGCCTGCACGGCTTGGGCGAGGCCCGCGCCGACCCGGGCTCGCGCGGCGGCAGACGCGCTACTGGCGTCGTATCACACCAACGAGGGCTGGTGGCGCAGCAGTTGGTGGAACTCGGCTGTCGCACTCACGTCCGTCGTCGACTTCGCCGAGCAGGCCGGGAGGCACGACTACGACTGGGTGATCGCTCGCACCTTCGAACAGAACCGTGGCGTCTTCCCGGCGGGTGTGCGCAGTTCGGACCCGGTCGAGGGCCATTTCATCAGCCGTGCCATCGATGACGCGGCCTGGTGGGCGATGGCCTGGATCAGGGCGTACGACTATACCGGCGAGCGCCGATATCTGGACGAGGCGGTCACCATCACCGACTACGTCCACCGGTTCTGGGATCCGAGCACATGCGGCGGCGGCGTGTGGTGGGACCGGGAGCGCACGTACAAGAACGCCGTGACCAACGGGCTGTACCTGTGGCTCACCACCTCGTTGCACCAGCGTGTGGGTGGCGACACCACATGGGGTGAGCGGGCGGCCACGGCGGCTGACTGGTACCTCGCCAGCGGGATGATCAACTCGGCGGGTCTGGTCAATGACGGACTGACCAACGGCTGCGCCAACAACGGCCAGACGGTGTGGAGTTACAACCAGGGCATGGCCATCGGCGCTTTCACTCAGCTGTGGCGGTCCACCGGCAGCGGCCGCTATCTCGACACGGCCAGGCGCCTGGCCGACGCCGCGATCTCCTCACCGGTCCTCACCCGCGACGGCATCCTTACCGAGTCGTGTGACATCGCGCAGAACTCCTGCGACGACAATCAGAAGCAGTTCAAGGGAATCTTCATGCGCAATCTGGCGGACTTGGCGAAAGCCACCGGATCCGCCGCCTACCGGACCTACATCCAGAGGCAGGCCGATTCGATGTGGGCCCATGACCGGGACTCCCTGAACCGCCTCGGTCAACGCTGGTCGGGCAGCACTCCCAATCCCTCGGACTGGCGCACCCAGGCCAGCGCTCTGGAGGCCCTGACGGCTGCGGAGAGCAGCATGGGCCGTGAGGGCGCCCGGAAGATCGACCGGACGTAGACCGCAACGCCCGGCAGTTCCTGCCCCGGCCGGGTACCTCACCGCTGAAGTTCGCCGGGGTGGGAAGGCAGGGACGGCTGGGCGCGAACATGCACGCCGGCGGGCAAGCGTCTCCTCGCGCTGCTTGCCCGCCCGGCCGTGCAGCGGCGCCGGCTGCCGGTGGCCCCTCGGCCGCAGCGGGTGATGGGCCCTTCGTCAGTTTCGGCAGCGGACGACGTGATCAGTTAAGGGTTTTTCGAGCGTCGGCCGCCTCGGGGACGGGTCCGGGGACCCGTGCTCGGAAGTGGCTACGACGGCGCTGCCGCACGCGGGTGCGAGGGGCAGGCGGTGGCGAACTCCCGACGCAGGCCGAAGTCGGTCACGGCCATCCGGTACGCGGCGGTCTCGTGCCGAGTGGCGTTGGTGTCCCACGCGACGCCGACGGGGTGAGCGGGCCGGACGCGGGATGGGGGCTCTCTCGGGTGCGCCGTCAGCCGCCGGTACCGCTTGTAACAGCGTCGAGGCCGGCCCTCACTTTTTGTGTCATGACACAGGGCCGGATGCACGGTTGGCTGAATATAGTGATTTCGTGACCGATATTGCCCGTAGCAAGTCCATCCGCCTGCTGGGGCTCGACGCGCATGACCAGACCGCGCACAGGCACGTCCGCGGTCGGCTCACCCGGGCCGGGTCATGGGGACGCGGACGCCGCCAGCATCGGGAGCGAGATGATGTCGGCCAAGGCCTCCTGCCCGCTGATGTTGGCGTGGATACCGTCTCCGACGTCGTACGACGGATGGATGCTGTTCGGCTTCAAGGGATCCCTCAGCACCTGGTCGAAGGGAAGGACACCGTCACAGGTACCTGCGCAGTTGTTCCACTTCGACACGAACAGACCGACGGTGTTCCGGTCCTTGTTGTTTTGGTCCGTGTAACCCGGGCGAGGAGTGATGGGGGTGACGTACACCTTGATGCCCGCGGCATGCAGCCGCCGGAAGACGTCGCGGTAGCTGTCCAAGATCTGACCAGCGCCGCACCCGGCCACGAGATCGTTGGTGCCGTAGTAGTAAAGGACACCTGTGACACCGTGGAGTGCAAGAACGTCGCGCTCCAGCCTGTTGACGCCTTCCAGGCCGCCCAGGGCCGGGTCCGTACGTGAACACGTTGCCGCGCTCGTGGTGCCTGCGATACCCGCGTTGGCGACGGTGAACCGCTGGTTGGCGGGCAGCTCTCGCGTGATGCGCCGGGCCACGTCGTCCGTCCACCGGAGGTTGGCGCCGGGGCGTTCGCAACCCGGTCCGCAATTGGTCGACCCGACTCCGTCGACCACCGAACTCCCATAGGCGACGAGGGTGCCGCGCAGCCGCGGGTTGTGCACGTCGACGGCGCTGACCAGGTATGTGGAGCCGGTCGTCTCCGTGAACGGTGCACCCGAGGCGTCAGCGGTGTGGTCACCGGAGCCGGGTGGGGTCAGGTAGTTGGTCCGGAAGGCGCTGTTGTGGATGCCCGGGGCGACCGTGCCGGAGACGGAGAGCGACACCGCGACGTCGTCCTGGGCCGCGGTGCGGATCCTGGCAGGATCACTCCACACCTCGCCGCCGGCTGGGACGACGACCGTCTTCCGGCCTGCGAACGTGACGGGGACCGGCTTGTCTTCCGTCGCGGGGCCGCTGCCGTCGCTGTGGGCGACCGTCGCCGCGTTCACGGTGAGAGAGGTCTGGCCGAAGGTGTTCTGGACGCGTACGCGCAGTGCGTCGCCTCCCTGGCTGAGGTGGCTGATCATCCGCACCGATTGATCACTCAGACTTGTGGAGGAGACACCCTGCTGGGAGCTGGCCCACGAGGTGAACCAGGCCCTGGACGTGGCCGGTTGTGCAGGTTCGGTGCTTGTGCTGGCGGCCTTGGTCGGTGCGCAGGCGGCCAGGACAGTGGCGGCCAGGACAAGGACCAGACCCCCTGCCGAGCGGCCTGCCTTGGATGTCCGGCCCGGACCGAGTGCGCGGATAAGCAATGGGCTCATCGATTCCCGTCTTCCCGTGGAACTGATGTCACGAGACTGAACGATCTACCCATCAGGCGCAAGCACTTCCCAGCCGATGACTACCGGCCGATCCACGCTGACGTCCACGACCCGACTCGCACGGCAGCGGGCCGAAGTCCGCCGAAACAGCGCTGCTTCGGCGGATTCTGCAACACAGCCGGGTCCTGCGGACCGGATGTGGACGTCCTCGCTCCAGCCCCGGCCGGATCATCGCCAACAAGGCCTACACCAGCCCGGAAAGCCGACCTCCAGCGACAGCGGCACAACCGCGGCAGCCGCGGCGGCCGGCCACCGGCGTTCGACCCTCGCATCCATCGCCGCCTGCAACGTCGTTGAACGGTGCTTCAACCGCCTCAAAGGTTCCGCGGTATGGCCACCAGATACGACAAGACCGCCACCTCCTGGGAGGCAGCGGTCAGTTCGCGTCGATCCTGCTCTGGGCAAGATCCTTTTGAAGACGGACCCCGGTCCGAACCAAGCGATCAGGTTCGGGAAGCGGATGACCTGTGAGCCCTTTCAAGTGGGGCGGCCACCGCCCGGGTTGGCCGGCCTCACTCGCTGCAGAGTCTGCACCCGCAAGGCGCGGAACGCGGTCCGAGACGGAGACAGGAGATGAGGAAGAAGATCCCACCGAGCGCCATGTATCCGGCCACGCTGGTCAGATTCGGATCCGGTGCGGATGCCTGCAGGATGAACGAGCATCCGGCCAGCATGGACAGACTACCGGCAAGCATCATCGGCCACTGGCCGCCCATTTTGCGGCGGACAATGCCGACGATCAGTTGGACGAGTCCCGATACGATTGCCCAGGCCCCCCATGCCCGCAGGATCGCGGGCATACCTGAGCCGCCTGCGATTGCGAGGCCGGCGGCGCCGCAGAGGCTGATAGCGATGTTCAGGCCAAGCAAACCGCGTACCACTCCAGCACCGCGGGATGCGTATGCGTCGATCACTGCCGCGCCGACGTCGAACAAGGGGTAGAGCACGAGCAGATCGACGGCGAGCAAGGTAAGCGGTGAGTTGGCCGCGAACAGCAGAGCAGCCCAGACGGCGGCGAAGGTGAATCGCACGAAGTACAAAGCACGCAGGGCCGGGGCATTCCCTACTGCGGCGCGAGATTCCACGGTGGTCACGTGACCCTTTCGGAACTGTTCAACGGTGACAGGGCGATACAGGGGGGTGGCACATTCGTGGCACGTCCGGCTCTGCCCAGTCGCGAACTTCCGCCCTGGGCAAGGTCAATGACGACCGAACGTTCTGCTCCGACCTGAGAGTGCCGTCGTGCGATCCACTTGTCAAGATAGAATGTTCTATCCGGGGAGCTGGGGTGAAGGAATGCTGTCGGTCGTAGTCAGCGCCGAGGTGGCCACCGATCAAGTGGCGCTCCACGTACCGGTGGAGTGAGTCTCGATGAAGGTCAGGGTGGCGACTCGAAGAGGCGCAGGAACGCGTCGCCGCTGACCAGCTCAGACACCCGTCGCCTTCCCTGCGCGCAGGTCGAGGAGGACGTCCGGCACCACTACGGCATCTCACTGTCCTTGCCCTGTAGCCGCTGGCTCCGCTTGCTGGCGTTGGTGAGGGCCAGGCTCCGGGCGACGAGGTCGCTGGTCTCGGTGTCGCGGTACGTCGGGCAGCCGCCGCCCTTGGAGGGGTTGCTGTGCCCCAGGAACCGCGTCTCCAGTCTCCGGCGTTGGTAACCGAGTTGCTCGCAACCTGGCGTCACCGAAGGCTCTCCAGCCGTGCCCCAGGGCCCCTCGGGAAGGCTTACAGGGCCGTCAGTTCGGCGTATTCACGCAGCTCGAAGATCTTCCCTCCGGCGGCGGTGGCGTCGAACCTGACGTCCGGGGGTTGAACAGCTCAGCTCCCTGGGCGAGCACGCTGTCGGCCTGGTGCGGTCGTGCCCCAGGCCGCAGAGGGCGATCTTGTCCTGGATCTCGATCCGGTCGAGCAGGTACTGGATGCGGCCGTCGCCGGCCATGTCTCGGTCGTCCTTCCCGTGGCGCGTGATCCCCGGACATCGACCCCTCTGCCGTTGCCCAGCCTGGACAAGGTCTTCGCCGTGCTCGGCGACGAGATCCGGCCGGCCATCGTGCAGTTACTGCTCGACGGAGAGCAGCCAACCGTCGGCGAAATTGCCGAGCGGGTGTGGCTGCCGGCCTCGACCTGCTGGTATCACCTCTCCAAGCCGCTCAACGCGGGCATCACCGTCTGCAAGGCCGACGGCACACTGCGCCCGCCGGTCTTGCGCCGTGAAGCATTCGACGGCCGACTCCCGGGACTGCTGGCCCTCATCCGTCAGGGCGCCTCCTGCCCGCGGGGAACCTTCCCACCCCGGGTGCGGAGTCCGAAGGAAACCATCGGCTGACACCGTGGCCGACGGAGGCCTCGATTCGGGAGTCGTCGGTGGATCGGCGGCAACCAGAGAGGCGTCCCCGACGGTCCGACGCCGGTCGTCGCCGCCACCGTCCGCCCTGTCACGGGGGAAAGAGGAGCAGCGGAGACCCGCGGTGCGGCCATGACTCCAGTGATACGGCTGCGCTGATGACATCGCGGCACACTCCGCGAGTTCGGTCGTACCGGCGTCAGTCCGTCTGGCGCGTGGATCGGCTTGCTCCCCTCACGTCCCGGCTGTGAGGGTGCTACGTGGCCGGACAGTCCCGACGCAGATTCATGGGTGGGGCAGGAGGCAGTGGGCCAGGCTGGGCCGGGGGGTGGGCCTGGAAGGACTGGAAGAGGTAGGTGAGGAGGCGGCGGGCGGCGGGCACGGCGGTTTCGGGGGGTTGCTGGGCCAGGCCGCTGACGGCCAGAAGGAGGATCTGGATGTCAGCGGGTTCGAAGTCGTCGCGGAGTTGTCCGGCGGCGCGGGCGCGTTGGATCAGGCGTGACAGGCCCTCCTTCGCTCGGGTGCGCTCTCGGTTGTAGTCCAGTGCCTCGGGGACGCGCGTCATGAACACCGTGTCGAAGCCCCGGTCGGTGACCAGCGTGGTGCAGGCCGTGTCCAGGAGGCGGAAGAGGCCGTGCGCCGGGTTCGGGTCGGCCAGTGCCTTCTCAAGGGTGGCCGTGCACACGGCGAGCTGATCGTCATACGCAGCGGCCACCAGCGTGGAGCGGGTCGGGAAGTGGCGGTAGAGCGTGGCCACGGCCACGCCGGCCCGGCGAGCGATCGCGCTCATGGGGGTGTCCACGCCCTGGGCCGCGAACACCCCGCGCGCGGCCTTCAGGATGCGTTCGCGGTTGTGGCGGGCGTCGGCGCGCAGGTCGGCAGGCGCGTCATCGGTGGTTCCGGGGTACGACTCAGGGCTCGGACCGGCACCGTTGCGAGAACGTCGAGCAGGCAAGGTGTCTCACTTCTCGCCGACCTGGTGACGGCGCCGAATCGCGACTTCAGCGTGGGCGAAACAAGCCTAAGAGGTCATCGCAGGAGCGCCAGCTTTCCAGTGGTTCGCCCCGCGCGGCTCTCATCGATCGCCGCGTTCACGCCCTCCAGAGTCAGTGGGAAGGATTGGGAGAGGTGCGCGTGGATTCGGCCATCTTCCACCAGTTTGTTCACGCGCTGCAGCAGGGCACCGGAGGCCTTGAGGAAGACAGGAATGTACTTCGTTCCTCGTGGCCCTACGCCGCGTAGTCTGCGAGCGGTGATCGTTGATGCGAGTCGCACTGCGGAGGTGGGTGTGACCACGCCGTCCTCATCGCGAGCGATGGTCACGAATCGCCCTCCCGGACGCAGGACTCGCTGCGCTTGAATCCACTGCTCGCGCCCGCCGACGCAGTCGATCACCACATCGAACGAGTCCGCGCCGAAGCTGGATGACAGGTCTGTCTCATTCCTGTCGATGAACTCGTCCGCGCCCAACAACCGCACGAACTCTTGGTTGCGCGCACTGGAGACACCGACTACGAAGGCCCCGGCCGTGCGCGCCATTTGGACAGCGAAGTGACCGACGCCTCCAGACGCTCCGATCACCGCGACGCGGGTTCCGGCCGTGACGCGACCATTGTCCAGACAGATCATCGCTGTCTGGCCCGCGAGGGGGAGCGCGGCTGCCTCGGCGAAGTCCAGCCCCGTCGGTGTGTGGGCGAGGAGCCGCGAGGGCACATTGACGTACTCCGAGGCCCCACCTCCGTCGGTCTCGTTGTCGGCATGCACCCGGTCACCTACGCGGAACGAGGTGACTTGATCCCCGACTGCGGTGACGACACCGGCAAGGTCGAACAGAGGCGTGAAGGGGAAGCGACGGCGGGTGATGAGACGCCGGTTCCCCTCGATCATTTGCCAGTCAATGGGGTTGACCGCTGCCGCCAGGACATGAACCTGTACCTCCCGAGGCCCCGGAGCGTCGACGGGAGCGGCCTCTGACAGGGCGAGCACGTCGCGAACCGCTCCGTAGCGGCACTGGACGATCGCCTGCTGGGTGTGTGGCACTACATGAGAAGTCATCCAGGAGCCTTTCGGAAGGGCGCCGGCCTTGGGGCGTTGCGAGGGACGCCGGGCGGTGCGCGCATGGCTGAGTCCACGCCGCAGACCACCCGCACAAGTTTTAGACCAATGGCACACTACTATACTCACAGTTCAGTAGTGGCCTGGTGGACTACGGGAAGCTATCCTCGGCGCATGGGTAAGTTGTCAGGTGGACGCGAAGATCCTCGCGTCGCCCGCACGCGGCGCGACGTCATCAGAGCGAGTGCCGCGTCACTGCTGGAAGGTGGCTGGGAGGCGACGACACACGCCGAAGTCGCCCGAAGGGCCGGATATTCGAAGGCGACCATCTACGCGCACTGGCCGACGCCAGGCGATCTCATGCGGGATGCGATCGCCCACATCTGTGACGACGCCACCCATCCGCCGGCCACAGGAAATCTCCGTGAAGACCTTCATGACTCGCTGAGTGCGCTTGCGCTGACACTGTCGGAGCGCCAGTACGACCGGTTGATGGCAAGCGTCATCGAACGCGCCGGCCACGACGAAGGCGCCCGAGGCCTGCGAGACCGCCTCTACGAGACCGCCACGACCGGAATCCGTAGCGTCCTGATCAGGCATCTCCAGCCCGGAGATGTCGAGCCCTGCCTGGCCATGCTGGTCGGCGCGGTCCTCGTCCGCGCGACCTATGAGGGCGAAGCAGTGACCCCCGAGTTCATCTCCGACATCATCGAGCGCGCTCTCGACCGAACCACGCAAAGAAGCTGTGCCAAACCCGACGGTCAGTGACGTTCCCTGTGTTGGCGGTTCATGCCGCCGTGTGGGACGGGCGTCGTGAGTCCCGTCTTGCGCAGACGAACTCGGCACGTCCGGTGGTGAAGAACATCATCCAACGCAACGAGTTGCTTCCCAAGGACTTCGTCGTCGACAACGACCCCGCCTGGACTGACGGGTGGCTCGGGATGCTGATGAACATGTGGCGGCCGGAGTTGATCCGCAAGACCTACCAGGACAAGATCCGCCACTGGGTCGAGCCCACCGACGCGGGGACGCTCACCGTCACCCAGCTCGGGATGCTCCCCGACAGCCAGAAGGTCCAGGGACCTGGCGGTCTGGGAGAACTAGGGTGGCTCGCGGGCTGGGCCTCGGAGATGGGTGACGAGGACGTTCTCTCCGGCCTGCTGGCACACGCGGACACCTTCATGAACCCGCAGTGGGAAAACGGCGGCCTCTATTACCCCCGC
The DNA here is from genome assembly GCF_029893805.1 of Streptomyces sp. SAI-135. Taxonomy (NCBI): domain Bacteria; kingdom Bacillati; phylum Actinomycetota; class Actinomycetes; order Kitasatosporales; family Streptomycetaceae; genus Streptomyces; species Streptomyces sp. SAI-135. Next base: position 425,730 of record NZ_JARXYP010000001.1, on the reverse strand, counting down.
CGCGACGAGACCTATGACGACGCGGGCCGGTTCGTTGCCATGCCTCCCATCACGAGCAACGCGATGCTGCCCTACGCGCGGCTCAACGTCGCCGATGGTCTGCGCAAGCTCTACGAGCAGCCGTCGACCGAGCGTGAGCGATCCCGGCCAGCGCTGACCGGACTCAGCGACGGTGTGGACGTCCGCCGTGCTTGGTATGACGATGACACGAAGAGCCTGCAGCTCGCGTTCTCTTCGATGCATGGCTCGTCCACACCGACGGTGCAGTTGACCATCTCACGCCTCGGGTCCGCTCCCTGGACGCTCTTCGTCGACCGGGTCCCTGTGGCCGGCGGACGCGGCAGCATGGCTGAGCCGATCGAGGGCGCTCGTCTATACGAGCTAAGGGCCTCCGAAGAGGGTGTCGAACTGACCATTCCGCTCGATGGCGGGCTGACGTCCGGCGACATGATCTGGGACGCCGCATGAGCGCCAACACTGCACCCATCCAGGCCGCGTACTCGCTCACCGACCACCATGGTCGCAGGGTGACCGAGACTGACTTTTCCGGCAAGTATCAGCTGATCTTCTTCGGCTTCACCAACTGCGGCATGGTGTGCCCCCGGGCACTCGCGAAGCTGTCGGGTGTTCTCGAGAAGCTCGGCCCGCTCGGAGAGCGGCTTCAGCCCCTCTACATCACGGTCGATCCCGAGCGGGACACACCCGACGTCATGCGCGCCTTCTTGCAGGAGAAATACCCGGCCTTCTTGGGCCTGACCGGTACACCCGAAGAGTGCGAGTCGGCCCGCGTCGCCTTCAAGGTCTTCGCCGCGCGCGAGGTAAACCCCGACCGACCCGATGACTACGCGGTCCCGCACTCGGCCCTCACCTACGTGCTGGACGAGAAAGGCCAATACGTCACGCACTTCCTCGACGCCGCAGACGCGGACCGCATGCTGAGCCGCCTGCGGAGCATCCTCGAATGATGTATGTCGTTCCAGGTACTGGAAGACGGTGCGCCGGACCAAGAACCGAGGTACCGCGCTTCGAGGCGAGGTGATCGCATGGCGTGTCCTGTGTGGTGGTTTCGGGCGGGGTGATCACACAACCGGGCTCGATGTCAAGGGACAAGCTCAGGATGGGTGATCAGATCATTTCCTTGGTGGAGGATCCGCGGTCCGAGGACCCGGCCGTGGACGGGTCGATGCGACGGGTGGCGGCACCGCCGGTTGCCGGGGCGCGGCCGTGTCGCATGCGCCAGGTGGCCAGCAGGGCGAGCAGCGCGGCGGCCGCGGCGCAGATGAAGGCCAGGCGGTAGCCGCTGCCCGCGAAGAGCGTTCCGGTGGGACTGACCGGGTACAGGGTGCGTACCGAGGCCAGGACCGATGCCCCGGTTGCCGCCCCGAGCTGGTTGGCGACCGCGAGCAAGGCCGTTCCGGTGGCGGCTCGTTCGTCGGGCACGGCCTCGGTGATGAGGTTGGCGAAGGCCACGTAGGTGAGCCCGGTCCCGAGGCCGAACACGAGGCTGATCAGCAGGATGGCACCGCGTTGCCCGGGCAGTGCAGCGAAGCCGAGTGCTCCGGTCGCGACCAGTGCTTGCGCCGTCAGCGCCGTGCTGCGAGGGCCGCTGCGCCTGGCCAGGTACCCGCCGATGGGGCCGCCGGCGAGTGAACCGAGTCCCAGAGTGAAGGTCCAGCCGGCCGCGGCCAGTGCGGTCAGGCCGAAGGCGTAGCCGAGTCCGGCATGGCGCGGGGTCTGCAACAGTTGTGGTACCAGGTAGGCGACGGTGGTGGAGCATGCGGTGGTGAGTACGGCCGGGAGCAGGGTGTCCCGGACCGCCGGAGCGGTGAGCAGGCCGAGGTCGATGGCCGGGTCGGGCCTGGACCGTTCACGTCGCCAGAAGCCGATGGCCAGGAGTGCCGCGGAGGGAAGGGCCGCCAGGAAGCCGGGCGAGGACCAGCCCGAGCGCACGCCGGCGCTGATGCCCGACACCAGTGCCGCGGCGGCCAGGCCGAGCAGGAGTGCTCCGGGGACATCAAGTCGTCGGGATCCCGTGGCTGTTGCGTTGTTGGGGCGTCGGTCGTCAGGCAGGATGGCCGCCGCGAGCGGCAGCACCAGTACGCTCAGCAGGAAGAGGAACCAGAACACACCGGGGTAGCCGTAGCGGTCGACCAAGGCGCCGCCGAGGAAGGGCGCGGCGAGCCCGCTGATCCCGACACCGCTGGAGACCACACCCAGTGCGACCGGGACTTGATGGCGGGGGAAGACGTCCCGGACTATCGCGTAGGCAACCGCCAGCGCACCGCCCACGGCCCCTTGCAGAATCCGACCGAGTAGCAACAGCGGCAACGATGCGGCCACCGCACACAGCAGCGACCCGACCGCGAAGAGAGCCCCGGAACACAGCAGTACCCGCTTCTTGCCCGCCACATCGGCGATGCGCCCCAGCAGGGGGATGCACACCACGGCGGTCAGGCTCACCGTGCCGGTGACAGCGTCGGCACCTGCGCTGCCGAAAGACTGAGTGAGAGATTCGGCCGCTGGGTAGACGAGGCTCACTTCCAGCGGACCCGTCTCCGTGAGGAGAACGAGCACGGCAAGGATGCCCAGTTGCCGGATCCGGGAATCGAGGGGAGCGGCCATCGGTGGATGCCTGCTTTCGTGGGGGGTAGCGACTGGCCCGCATGGGGCATTGATTGAATCGAAGGCCGTCTGCCTCGTGCAGCACCGGGCCAGAACTGGTGGCTCGCTCGGCAGGGACGTGCATCCTTTGTCTGACGTGGCACAACGGAAATCAACGTCAGATGTGTGCGTATTTCCAGCCTCAGGGCATCACGAATCACTATGGATGGACGGGCAGATGTGCTATCCGCCATTATTGGCGGGCACGCGCTAGGCGGTCTGGCTTACCTGAAAGGGGGAGCCGCTACTGTCCCGCTCTTCATGGTGTTGCCGGGGCGCCCCGGTGCGGTGGGGTTTGCGGCGGAATCATCGCGCTTTCCACGGAGGGGAAATGACGCCGCGCTGGATAGTCGGAGGGTGGGCTCGTCCAGCATGTCCCCCTTAAGACGTTCAGCATGTGAAAGCACGCTAGCCACGCCGGGACGCTTAGTCAACATCGATCGTTCTGTATCGCGCTGCACGGCACGCTGGAATCCGACTCGGTGGATCCGCTGGCACCGCTCGCTCGAAGCCTGCAGTTCGCGCCCGCAACTCCGTTCGTCAACTTCGCTGCTCTGCCCGCAATCTTCTTGCCCCGGCACGTCAACACCGATGGCCTGCCGATCGGTGTGCAGTTGGCGGCCGCCCCGGGCCGCGAGGATTTGCTCATACGGGTGGCTGTCCAACTCGAGATCGCAGTGCCGTGGCAGGGCCGCCGCCCAGCCCTGTAGTCACGAATAATGTCGACGTCGGATCCGGCGTATGGATCGTCACCACCCGGGGTCCCCGTGGTAATCGCCGAAAAACAACGGATATCCCTGACCTGTGCGGATGTGGTCTGGCTCGTTGATCACCCGCCCTGTCCCGACATATTCGGCAGCGGCGCCGTCGCGGTGCTTGCGTAGTTCCGGTAGAGCGTGGAGCGGCTGACGCCGAGTTCGGCGGCGACTTGCTCGGGGTTCGCGCCATCCTTGATCCGTTGGGCGGCTCCAGCGCGGGTGGTCGCGTTGAGCTTCGCGGGGCGGCCGGCCGGCAGGCCGCGGTCTTCCTTGGCCGCGCGGGCACCGGCGGCACGTTCCAGCATGTAGATCCGCTCCATCCGGGCAAAATCGCCAGCAGTGCGATGGCCATGTCGGTGCCGGGTCCCGGCTCGCTGGTGTCCACGGCGAGCTTGTCGCCGAGCGTGCGCAGGAAGTCACTGCGCTCGGTGAGGTCGTGCACGAGGTTCAGGGTCTCGCGCATGTTCCGGCCAAGCCGGTCCGGCGTTAGCACGTTGATCCGGTTTCCGGGACGGGCGAACCCAAGCAGAGCCCTCAAGCCCTCGCGTTCCATGTTGGCGCCGGTGCGCTTGTCGACGTAGAGGTGTCCTTCGGCGACGCCGGCATCCCGCATCGCGTCGATCTGCCGGTCGAGGTCCTGAGCGGTCGTGCTTACACGGCAGTACGCAAGACCCATCCCACGACTGTCCCGTAACTTGACGCCGTGACGCAGGTTTTGACCAAGCCTTATGACACCAGCTTCTGAGACAGGGTGACCTGCGGCAATGCGATCATGTGTCGACGGTCGGCTTCCTCCGTTGTTCGTTCCTGGACGACCACAGTTGAGTGATGGTTGGGCACCGCTGGGGCTTTATGGAGGACTCCGTCCGTCAGTCCCGCACCCTACGTGTCAGTGGGCGTCGCGGCTCAGCGCCGTCCTGAGCCGCCGGGCCTGCTTGATCAGCTGTGATGAGCCCTTGCGCGCCGCCAGCTCGTCGATCTCCGGTATCGCGCCACGTGCCCCGGACCGCTCCGCGCAGTCGGCCGCGAGCGTGAGCAGAGCGCCGCCGGCGGGTGCCGGTTCTTCCGCCAGGAGCCCGGGGAGGGCGCCTGAGAGCACCGCCCACACACGGGCGTACGCACCGGTGCGCGCCACTTCCTGCAGCGCTGCCACGACTCGCTTCGTTTTGAGGCGGCGCAGGCCGGTCAGCTCGGCGATGTCCCGGCCGAGCCCTTCCGCGTCGAGCTGTCCGCGAGCGGCCAGCACGAGCATCGCGTCCACGGCGAACAACTGCTCCTCCAAGCGCCGTGCTCCGAGCCCGTATGCCACCAGCAAATGGGTCGCGGGCCCGGCCGGTCCGCCCGACTCGGCCAGCGCGGGCAGCACGGGCACCCCGTGACCGAGGTGGTCGGAGTCGGCCAGGGTCGTGAAGGCCGACAGCATCCGTGCCGCGATGATCTCCCGGTGCTGGGGCAGGAGGGCCAGGGCCCGGGCGGAACACTCCCCGCCGCCCCCGCACTTGCACGGAGCGCCGATAGGGTCATGCGCGCCGAGCAGGGAGCGGAACGGCTCGGGATAGTCCTCGTGCCCGGGAACGGCCTCGGTGTGCACGAGGACACCGGGGCGGGGGGTCCTGAGCCTCAGCCGCTCGGTTTCCCGGGAGAGGGCGGGATCGGGCAGGCCGCCCGAGGCGAGCCAGGCGGCCAGCCGCCGCCCCGCCGGGGAGGTGAGCCGGTCCGCCGCGGCCCGCGCTTCGAGCGGCACCGCACGGTCGAGTCGCAGCAGGGCCTGGTCGAGGTCCGCCGGGCCGGGCTCGGTGCCCGAGTCCTCGTACGCGGCAAGCCGGGCCACCAGCTCGAACGGGTCGATGGTCCCCGTCGACCAGGTGGGCGTGGCCAGCAGGAACGGCAAGGGGTCCCCGAGCTCCAGCCGCGCCCCGATCTCGGCCGCGCGGCTGAGGCAGACGGACCAGATCGCCGTGTGCGGGCACTGGTACTCCTGGAACCGGAAACGGAGGGCGTCCAGGCCGGACTGGGTGCTGAGGGTGCGCGTCTTGTCCTCTGCGGCCTCGCCCATGACGAACATGACGACGGCTTCGAGCGCTTGTGCGAAGACATTGTCGCTCAGCCATGAGGCAGGCTGCCGGTGCGCTGCGACGACCGGTTCCAGGGCCGCGCGGAGCCCCGTCAGGTCGGCGTGGGCGTGGACCACGAGGCTGTTCAGCGCCCGCTCCTCCTGCGCGGGGGTGCCCTTGCCGCGCAGCAGCGCGACGATCTCCTCGGCGAGCTCGGCAGGGGCGAGCGGTGCGGGATCCAGGCGCTCGGGGTCCGGCACGGGCGGCAGGACGTCGCCCCCGGCGGCAAGCGGATCGGCCTCCTCGGCGAGCACGGCGCCACCGAACGCCTCGACCGCGCGTTCACGCAGGTCGGAGGGGAGCAGTTCGGCACTCGCCGCCAGTTCGGCGAGGATGGCGTCGCCCGCGTGCTTGCGGTGGCGGACGGCCAGGGCGAGGGCCTTGTCCTGGAGGCTGTGGTCCTCGTGGCCGAAGGCCTCGGCGGTCACCGGCAGCAGCTCGTCCGTGAGAGACCGGTCGCGCTTGATCGCCTTGTCGAGCATGGCCAGCTGGGAGCGCACGATCTTCTTCTCGGGCCGGAACAGAGCCGCCCGCGATGCCTCGACCAGGTGCTCGGTCTCCAGACGGCCCGCCTCGTCGAGTTCGGCCAGCGTCTCCTGGGCGCGGGCGGCCGCCAGCGAGTGCCCTGCGGAGAGCATCCGTACCCAGGTGAGGGTGTGCGCCGCCCGCTCGTCCGCGGTCAGGTCCAGGGCGGTCAGCAGGGCGAGGAAGCCCTTCACGATGCCGAGCCGGCCACCGCGCAGCAGCCGCGACAGACAGCCCTCGACCAGCATCTCGCGGCTGAGCAGTCCTTCCCGGGCGAGTGCGGCGAGCGCGTCAGGCCATCCGGGGTCGGTGTTCCGGATGTACTGGAAGTCCGAGCCGGCCTCGTCCACTTCGAAGAGCCGGGGGACGGCCGCTTCAAGGAACGGATCGTCCCGCAGCCTTTCCTCGATCGTCTTACCCCGCTCCGGGATGTCCCTCTCCCAGCCGAGGATGAAGCTGTCCGTCATGGGCGGCTCGCAGCCGGCGATCAGCGACAGCCGCTTGATCAGCCCATACTCCCACCCGCCGACGGTGCGGCGCTCCGCCAGCCGGCGCGCCACCTCGGCCAGCCACTCGGGGGCACGGTCGTCCATCACGCCGACGACCGCCTGGGGATCCTCGGGCCCGGCCCACCACAGATCGCGGCTCGTGAGCCACTGGGCCGCGGCCGCCGCGCCGGTGCAGCACCCCGCCCCGGCGAGCAGCAGGCCCTGGCGCACCAGCAGGTGCCCCTCGCCCCGCCAGAATTCCGGGGTGTCCTTGCGCCACTGCTTGAGCACCGGCAGCCCCTTCCGCCGCTCGGCGTCGGTCAGGGCGCCGACCAGCTTGGGGATGTCCTCGACGCGGCCCTCGCGCACCGCGTCCAGCAGGCCGCGGATGCCGTCCGCGGTGCCGTCGGGGATCCGGTAGTCGGGGAAGGCGTGGGTGAAGGTCATCGGGTGGCTCCGGTGGGGGTGTCGGCGTTGTCCTGGGCGGTGGCGGTCGTACCAGGCGCGGCCGCTCGGTGGGCGATGCGGACGGCGAGGGCGTGTTTGCACGGGCCGCGTCCGCCGCGGTATTCGGCCCACCAGCGGCAGGTGCAGGTCAGCCGCCCTTCGGTGGACCTCACGCGGTGGCTGTGGTCCTCGACGGTGACGGTGGCCGTCTCACCGTCGAGGCGCACCGCGCCCGCGTCGACGAGGGCGCGGGCGGCGCGCAGCCGGGAGTTGTCCCGCTCGGCCCGTCCGGTGTCGTACGGCAGCTCCCGGTGGAAGTACGCCGCCTCCGCCGTGTCGTAGCCGATGCGCCCGGCCGTGCCGAGGCGGGTGAGTGCGGCCCGTACCCGCTGCGGGGTCAGCCCGGACTGCGCGGCGAGGTCGGCGATGTCAACGGCGGGGTCCCAGGCGAGCAGCACCGAGACCAGGTCGGCGTCCTCCGCCGACTCCTCCGCCGCCAGGGCGTCGAGGACGCGGCCCTCGCCGGAGAAGCCCCGTGTCGTGTCCGGGGACAGGGTGAGGGTCAGCCGCATCCCGGGGAGTCCGATCTCCCACGCGCTCGCCACCGGGCAGCTGCCCGCCGTGACGGCCGGGCCGTGGATCCGCAGCCCCGTCGCATGGCGCAACACCCGGGTCAGCGCGGTCAGCCGTTCCGGCCCGGGCAGGCAGACCGCGCCGGGGACGGGCCGGGTGGTGGCGCGCAGCGAGCGGCCCGCCGGGACGATCCAGCGCGCTCCCTTGGAGGCGCCGCGGGTGGTGCTGGGGCGTGGCAGCGCGCGGAGGAAACGCACGGCCTCGGCCCCGGGGAGTTCGGCCCGCAGGTCGAAGCCGGAGGCGATCACCTGGGTCTCGGCGAAGCCGCGCAGCCAGCGCTCGGGCAACGGCACCTTCTTCTCCACCACCGGCTCGTCGAAGGTGGCGACGGTCATCTCATCGGGCCCAACCTCCAGACGCAGCGGATCGTTCGGGCCCACCCGGGTCAGGGCGTCCCGCAGCGGGATGTTTACGTCGACGTTGGTCGTGCCGTGCCCGATATCGTCGCCGTCGAGGGCGTCGCCCAGCATGTCGAGCCGTGCGTACACCCCGCAGCAAGCGGAGAACGACTCGAACCTCAGCCGGTCCCCGTTCCCGGTGACGACCGGGTCGCGCCAGTAGTCGAGCTGCGGCTGGTAGTAGCGGGCGGCGGCGATGTCCGCGACGCACAGCAGTCCGGCGGCGGTGGCCTGGGGATGGGTCAGGAAGCCGCTGAAGAAGCGCGGATGGGCTTCCTGCCCAGCCGGGGTGGCGCCGCCGGAGGTCTCCAGACCGATGCTCCGTCCCTCTGCCGTACCCCGCACGGCAGAGGGACGGAGATAGGCGTACGTCTGTGCCGTTCTCGTCATGGCCGAGATGCTATGGGCCACCACTGACACTTCGCTGGGGCGCGGGCCAGGTCGGACTTCAGCATGTCGAAGACCTCGATCGCCTCGTCCGCGGCCCGGTTCGCATCGCGGCGGCGAACGCCACCAAGTGGCCATCCGCCGGGGTTCGGCGAGGTCGGCGACCGAGGACTGGAGCCGGCATTATGGCCGCGCCACCCGGCTGGGGAAGCACCACTCCCGGCCCATGACCTGGATCAAGGAGAAACCGGCGTCGGCGTGTCCGAGGGCAGGCCGCTCGCCCGGCCCATGTACGCTCCGGCCGTTGGGAACGCAGCGGCCGGTAGCCGGCCGATCGAGTTTGGCGCGTTCGGTGTCGACCTCGACATGGATCGTGCCGTGGTAGTTGACGTTCTCGCTGTGCGCCGGGGAGATGTGCGCCAGCAGTTCGTCGTCCACCGCCCGGCCCTCGGCCCGCATCTGCGCGACGGCCAGACCGTAGTACTCCGTGGTCCAGGTCACTACAGAGTTGGTCAGCACCGTCAGGCACCACGCCTGCTCACCTTGCCCGGCCAGGAACCGCTCACGGATCTTCCCCTGGTGGGCGTAGTGCAGATCCCGGCACAGGGAGTGCAGCGACTCGCCCTTGTTGAGCTGCCGGGCGATCTTGCGGCGGTAGGTCTCGTCCGCCAGGTAGCGGGCGGCGTAGACGGTGCGCCGCAGCGCCCCGTACTCCTTGATCATCCAGGCCACCCAACGCTGCCACGTAGAGCGCACCCACGCCTGGCGAAGCGCCTTCTGCCTGCTCGCACGCTGCTCCAAAACGCCGCATCAGCGTCATCAACGCCTTCTTCGACCTCGCGGACACCGTCATCACAGTGCGTATGCTCAGCCGCCGCGCCTGGACCTCGGCGATCCCACGCACCTCGAAGTGTTCGCCCCAGCCGAGTTCCCGTTCCCCGGCCGTCAGGCCGGACGTGGATGTGGGCGTCCGTCCGTCGTCCTCCTGCGATGTCAGTGCCACCGCCTAGGGTGCTCGGCATGACATCGATCACCGACGGTCACAGCGCCCCTGCACTCCAGCCGTATGCCGACCTGTTGAAGACGGCGAAGCCCGCAGAGGCCCGCAAAGCCGTGCGGGAGTTGGTCGTTGTCGCCGATGACGGGGAAGCGCTGAAGCTTGCCGCTCGGTTCGCGCCGGTCGCGGGACTGGCGGTGGACACGTTGTTGCGGCTGTGGCCCACGGTCGCCGACCCGGACGGCTTCGCCGCGGGACTGCTGGCGCCGGCCTTCCGGCAGGAGGGGCGGACCGAGCTGAAACTGCGGCGCGTGACCTCGCTGGCGGGTCTGCGGCACCTCACCATGCTGCGCACGCTGACCGTCGAGCGCTGCAAGGAGATAGCCGACCTCACGGAGATCGGCGCCCTCACGGAGCTGCGCCACCTCGACCTGAACGGCTGCGCAGAGGTCGAGAACCTGACACCCCTCAGCAGCCTCGGCAACCTCACCCGGCTCAGTCTGCACCGTTGCCGCCCCGTCTCCGACGTCAAGCCACTGCTGGCGCTGAGCCGACTGCGCGACCTTGATCTGAGCATGACCCGGGTCGACTCGGTGGACGGTTTCGGGGCGGCGTTTCCCCTGCTGGAGCGGCTGAACATGCGCGGCTGCCGGTCCTTCAAGTCCCTGGCGCAGCTCTCCGGGCTGACCCGCCTCACCCACCTCGACCTCGGCTGGACCGCCATCCGCGACCTGACCGGTCTGGCGAACGTCCCCGCCCTCGCCTCCCTGGACCTCGCGAGCTGCAAGCGACTCCAGGACCTGAACGGCATCGCCGCGGCACCGCACCTCGCCGAGCTGGTCATCGAGGACTGCCCGCGTTTCCGGTCCTTCCGAGGCTTCGGCCACCACCCCCGCCTGACGGCGCTGGCGGTCAAGGGCTGCCCGGAGCTGTTCGACCTGCGGGGGCTCGCCGCGCTGACGCACCTGGCAGAGCTGAGGATCGCGGACTGCGAGCGGCTCGCCTCCGTCACGGGGATCGGGCCGCTGCCCTCCCTGGAGACGGTCGCCCTCGACGACTGCTCCGCGCTGGCGGACTTCGCCGGACTGGCCTCCCTCAGCGGGCTGCGCCGGCTCGACCTGACCGGACTGGGGCGCGTACGGGACCTTTCGCCGTTCGCGTCCCTCTCCGGGCTGCGCGAACTCCGCCTCACGAGGTGCCCCGGACTGCTGGACCTCACCGGCCTCGGCTCCCACACCACGCTGGAGACCCTGTCCGTCAGCGACACCGGCCAGCTCGTCAGCCCCGGCGACCTGGGCGAGCTGCCTGCCCTGCGGAAGCTGGAGTTCAGCGGCCTGCCCTCACTCACCGACCTCGGCGAGCTGGCCGGCACCTCGGTCACCGAGCTGACGCTCGACCGGCTCGGAAGTCTCCGCTCGCTCGGAGCGCTGGAGAAGCGTCCCGGGCTTCAAGTGCTGAGCGTGGACAGGGTTCCCCTGCCGGCCGACTTCCCCGTCCTTCCCTCCCTCACCCGGCTCCACCTCTCCCACCTGTCCTGGGAGGACCTGTCGCCGCTGGCCGGTCTCACCTCGCTCCGGTCCCTGCGCCTGGGGTACCTGCACGAACTGGCGGACATCAGCGCCCTGGTCGGTCTGCCAGACCTCGCCGAGCTCCTCTTCGGCAGCCACGATGCCCTGACCGATCTGAGGCCCTTGCTCGACATGAAGGCGTTGCGGCGGCTCAACAAGTCGCTGCAGATGAACGGGCAGATACTCGACGGCCGTCGCGACCCGGTCCTGGCCGAACTCGCGGCACGCGGCCTCGCGATCGACCGGCGCTGACACCCATCGGTTCCGGACGTCGGTGTCTCGGCTCCCGTCGTACCGCCGCCTTCAAAAGAGCGCCGTCTCCGCCGGACGGCTCCTTCCGCGGGTCCCCCTTTTCCGCGCCCCGGCGGCGTGCTGGTGGGTCCGGCCGACGGAGGAGTCGGTGGTGAGGTCCCCGGTGATGAAGTCCTTGTTGCCGGCCTGCGCCTGGCGTGCTGCGAAGATCCGCCGCCAGGTGCCGTCACGCCGCCGGCGCCGGAACAGGTCGTCGGACCCGGCCCAGGGCCCGTACCGCTCCGGTACATCCCGCCACGGGACGCCGGTGCGGGTAAGAAAGCCGGTGTCATCGACGATCAGGACGGCATCGGGTCTGCGAGGTGTTCCACGACGTAGTCGCGCACGTCGTCCAGGACCTCGTCGGCGTCCCGCTCGATCCGGTTCAGCAGCCGCTGAATGCGGTCGGGACCCGCATGCCCGGCCTCTTCCGCAAGCGTCCAGCCGTTCTTCCGCTCCAACGGCGCGATCAGCCCTCGCGTGTACGCCAGAGCGGATTGCCGCGGCTCCTCCCGGTTGAACCGGTGTACGAACCGCTCGTGCAGAGCGCTCAGTTCACCCGCCCACAGTCTGATATCAGCAAGGTCCCCACCCATAACCACACCAACGACTGAGCTGGTCACCAGTCACGGCAAGCACCGTTGCAGTACTAGGGGGCGCTGTCGCCGGGGGGAGTGGAGTGGCCGTCAACTGTGGAAAGGGACCGGGCGAGTTCGTCGACGAAGTGGTGCACGTCGCCGAGGCGCCATGCGTTTGCTGTGTCGTCTCCCAGCAGGAGACGGCCGTGAACGGCCGACCACAGCGATACCGCAGCCGCCTCGGGAGTCTGAGCCAGGCGGATACCGGTTTCGGCCATGCGTGCGACGGAACGGCGCCAACAGTCCGCCACTTGTTGTATCTCGTCCCGGTGGCGGTTACGGATGGTGAACATCACACGGAAGCTGGTGGGGTTGTTCTGGGCGAAGCGGCAGTAGGCGTGGGCCACTTCGGCCAATTGCCGGGCCGGGGAGTGACCGGCCGAGGTCTCCTCCGCTCGGTTCATCTCGTCCAGGAGCTGTTCGTAGAGCGCGCTCACGGCGGCGCGTGAGAGTTCTTCCCTGTCCGTGAAGTGCAGATAGATGGCCGGTGCGGTGACTCCTGCCTCGCGCGCCACCTCCCGCAGGGACAGCGGCACGGTCTGCATACGACTCTCGTCGGCGATGAGCCGCAGCATCGCTTGAAGGATCTCCTCGCGGAGCTTGGTTCCTTCGCCCCGGGCGTTGCGGGATCTGCGCCCGGCGGCTGAGTCCGCCGGTGACGTCGGGTTTTGGACAGGTTCGGTCACGTTCCCAGCCTCCCATACGTCCGCACCTTGGACCGGACGCTAAACGGGTGTAAATATACGCTCGTAAAGTTAGAGTGGGCCGTCCCGCCCGGGCCTGCCTACGCCGTGTCAGCGAGGAGAGCGTTCATGCGTATCACCATCGAAGAGGACAAATGCTGCGGCGCCGGCCAGTGCGTACTGCTCGCTCCGGAGGTGTTCGACCAACGGGACGAGGACGGTGTCGTGGTGCTGTTGGACGCCGAGCCGCCGTCGGAGCAGCATGCAGCCGCCCGTGAGGCAGCGGCCGTCTGCCCGGCATCCGTCATTGAGGTCCACGCGTGACTGCGTCAGGAGGACTCGTCGTGGTCGGCGCGTCAGCGGCGGGCGTGGCTGCCGCCGAAGGACTGCGCCACGGCGGCTACGACGGTCCGCTCACGCTCGTCGGCGGTGAGCCGCATCTGCCGTATGACCGGCCGCCACTGTCCAAACAGTTATTGAGCGGCGTCTGGGAACGGGAGAGGCTGCGTCTGCGCGCGCCCGAGACCTACAGCGACCTCGGCATCGAACTCCGGCTCGGGGTCCGGGCCACGGAACTGGACATGGCGGCCCGCCGGGTGCGTCTTGCCGACGGTACGGAACTCACCTACAGCAACCTGGTCCTCGCCACCGGTGCCCGTGCCCGCATGCTGCCCGGCGCTCAAGGGCTCACCGGCGTGTACACGCTGCGCACAGTGGAGGACGCGCTGGCGCTGCGAACCGCGCTGGCGGCCCACCCGCATCTGCTGATCGTCGGCGGCGGCTTCGTCGGTGCCGAGGCCGCGGCAGTGGCCCGCGGGCTCGGCTGCGAGGTGACGCTTGTGACCGACCAGCAGGTGCCGCTCGCGGACGCCGTCGGCGCCGAAGTCGGCACGATGCTGGCCGAAGTGCACCGGGAGCGGGGAGTGCGGATCGTCACCGGCTCGCCCGTCAAAGAAGTCATCGCCGAGGACGGGCGTGCTGTCGGTGTGCTTCTTGCCGACGGCCGCGTCCTCCGTGCCCAGGCCGTCCTGGTCGGCATCGGCGCGCGCCCTGACACCGACTGGCTCACCGGCAGCGGCCTGTCGCTGCACCACGGCATCGTCTGCGACAGCCTGCTGCGCGCGGGCGACGCCGTATGGGCCGCGGGCGACGTCGCCTCCTGGCCCGATCCCGTCACCGGGGAGCGCCTGCGTATCGAACACCGCACCAACGCCTCCGAACAGGGCATGACAGTCGCCCGCAATGTCCTCGCCGGGCCGTCCGCGACCGCGTTCCAGACCGTGCCCTACGTCTGGTCCGACCAGTACGACCTAAAGATCCAGATCTACGGCGGCACCCGCGGCGCCGATGCCGTGCACATCGTCGAAGGCAGCCTGAAGCAGCGCGCCTTCACGGCTGTGTACGTCCGCGACGGATACGTCACCGCAGCCCTGGGCGTCGGCATGATCCGCCAGCTGCGTGCCCTGCGACGCCTGCTCACCACCCGCACGCCCTGGGACCAGGCCCGCACCAGCCTTCCCGTGACCGCCTGACACCCTCCAGGAGACGTTCATGTCAAACGACACCAAGGCCGAAGCTCCGGCGTTCCCCTTGCCCCGCGGCTGTCCCTTCGCACCGCCGGAAACAGCCACCGCCTTCCGGGAAGCCGGCGTACCGCGCCGAGTGACGATATGGGACGGCAGCCGGCCGTGGCTGATCACCCGGCACGACCACGTCCAGCAAGTCCTCGGCCCGAACGGCCGGTTCAGCGCCGACGTCACCGACCCCGGTTTCCCCAACACCTCCAGCGCCCAGCCCGCAGTCGAGGGCAACATCTTCTTCCGTAAGGACGGCGACGAACACCTGCCGATCCGCCGCATCCTCAACCCGGACTTCACCGCCAAAGCCTCCGAGAAGCTGCGCGCACGCATCGCCGATCTGACCGAGCAGCTCCTTGACGAACTGGCGGACAAGGCCAAACCCGTTGATCTCATCGAGGAATACGCGCTCGCCCTGCCCACCATGGTCATCTGCGAGATCCTCGGCGTCCCCCTTGAGCAGCGGCACGCCGTGCACGAATCCGCCAAGAAAGTGGTGCAGCTGAGCCTGCCCAAGGAGGAGAAACTCGCCGCCCACCGGAAACAGGTCGAGAACATCCGCCGCACCATGGCCGACAAGCGCGACCATCCCGACGACGGGCTCCTCTCCCGCCTGGTCAACACCTGGGTCGATGACAAGAACGTCCTGACCTTTGAAGAGGCCGTCAGGCTCGGCATGCTCGTCATCGGCGCCGGCCATGAGACCACCGCCAACATGATCGGCCTGGGCATCCTCGGTTTTCTGCGAGAACCCGCCCAGCGCGACACCCTCCTTGCGGACCCGAGGAAGAACGCGGCCCCGGCAGTCGAGGAGATGATGCGCTACTGGAGCATGGTGCAGACAGAGCCGCGACGTGTGTGCCTCAAGGACACCGAGATCGGCGGCGTCCTGATCAGGGCCGGGGAGGGCGTCATCTGCAATCTGCCCGCCGCCAACCGCGACCCCGCGGTCTTCACCGACCCCGAACGGCTCGACATCACCCGCACCGAGCGCCGGCACATCGGCTTCGGCTTCGGCGTCCATCAGTGCCTGGGCCAGAACCTGTCCCGGGTCGAGATGCAAGAAGCCTGGCCCCGCCTCTTCCAGCGCTACCCCACCCTCCAACTCGCGGTGGCGGAGAGCGAATTGCACTTCCACGATGATGCCCTGACCTACGGGCTCGAAGAACTGCCGGTGACCTGGTGAGCGCCCCGCAGGCCGCAGGCCCCGGAGACGAGACCGGCGGGCAGACGCCGGCCGGGCGAGCCGCACACGGCCAGGCCGCCATGGCAGAGATCATGCAGATGACGGTCCCGGACATCACCGATCCAGACTCGATCGGCGGCCTGGCCGCCCAGCACATCTACGGCGACCTGTGGCAGCGGCCGGTCCTGTCCCGGCGCGAGCGGCGTCTGGTCACCCTGACCGTCCTGGCGGTCCTCAGCCAGAACCGCCTGCACACGCCGCTGCACATCAAGGCCGCACTGGACAGCGGCGACCTGTCCGAGGCAGACCTGCGGGAGAGCGCCATCCAGATCGCCTTCTACGCCGGCTGGCCGCTCGCCACCTCCTTCGACGCCGCCATCGACGCGGTCACAGGCAGCCACTCGCGCTATGACCAGGTGAACCCTCAGATGTCCCGGCCCGCCTCCGGCCCGCCGCCGCGCACACAAGGAGAGGAGTAGCCGTGACCGCACGTCTGCAGGACAAGACCGTGGTCCTGGTCGGCGGGGGACAGACTCCGGGCACCACCATGGGCAACGGCCGCTGCGCAGCGCTGACCTACGCCAAAGAAGGCGCCCACGTCCTGGTCGTCGACCAGGACGAGAAGTCAGCCGAAGAGACCGTCGCACTCATCCGCGACAGCGGAGGCAGAGCCGTGGCCCACCGCGCCGACATCACCGCCGAGGAGGACTGCGCCTCGATCGCGGAGACCGCCCTGCGCGTCTTCGGGCACATCGATGTGCTCCACAACAACGTCGGCATCGTGCCGCGCGGGCGCACCGAGGACCTCTCGCCGACGGACTGGCGCAACGGCTTCGAGATAAACCTCACCGGCATGTGGATGACGTGCAAATACGTGCTGCCGCACATGCGGGCACGAGGACACGGAGCCGTCATCAACATCTCCTCGATGGCGGGGCTGCTCGCGGGCGGCGAAGCCATCGCCTACACCACCTCCAAGTCGGCGGTACACGCCATGACCCGCAGCCTGGCGCTGGAATACGCACCCTACGGCGTCCGCGTCAACGCCATCGCGCCCGGCATGATGGACACCCCGATGGGTGTGGACTCCGTCGCCCGGTCGACCGGCGCCCGACGCGAGGACATCGCCGACCAGCGCGCAAAGCTCGTGCCCATGGGCCACCAGGGCACCGCTCAGGATGTCGCCGACGCGGCCCTCTTTCTCGCCTCCGACGAGTCCGCGTTCATCACAGGCGTCATTCTCCCCGTTGACGGCGGCTTCACCCTGAGAGCCCGCATGCGCTGACAGGCGCAGCGCAAGGGGCCGGCCACAGTCAGACGACCCGGACCGGTGAAGGAAGGAGTGCTGGTCGGCCCGTTGCCTCAAGGACGGTGCCGACACGCACAAGATCGTACGTAACGGGGTCATCGCCCGGCAGATGACCGGCTCGCGCTGGAAGCAGGCTTCGCTGTGCCGGCCGTCATCCCGATCACCTCGGTCTTTCAGGACGTCCAGGCTGAAGATCAGGCGCTCTCAGCGCAACACCGAGCGCATCGCCCCTCGGGCTACGTTCGGGGAGGCCGTAATGCGGCCACCAGTTGACGCAGTCGAACCACACGTCGCGGGGGAGGCAGGAGTTGGGGAGTGCGGAGGAGCACATGGTCTCGACGAGGCGCACGCAGCCGTGCCGAAACGGTCGGACAAGCTCACAGGACGAGCGTGAGTGTGCCGCCGGGGCGGTGGGATCGGTCGAGCATGGCCGCTTCCTGGAGGTGGTCGAGGGTGTAGGTGGGGGATAACGGGTACGACCAGGATTCCTTCGTCGGCGAGCCTGGCGAACTCGTTCATCTGGTCGTAGCGGATCTCGATGGTGATTCGGACGCCCAGTTCGGCTGCGGCGGCGAAGCCCGAGACGGTGAGGACACGATCGGGATCCCCGGTCGGCTCGGTCAGAGTCGGTAGCGAGCCGCCGCCCGGACTGGGCTGGTTGGCACGGTCGATCCGGCCCCCGGTCGGCGAGGTGTCCCAGGACGCGGTCCACGGGGCCTGGGGTCAGTGCGCTGACGCGTTCGGCCACGCCCTCGCCGTAGGTGGTCACCTGGCGTGACGCAGAATCCAGCAGGTCACCCAGCATGCCGAACGTCGCACTGGGCGGTGATGGCCTTGCGGGCGTGGCTCGGCTGCGTTGTGAGAGTGGGCCTCAGTAGCCTGCGGCAAGTTGCACAGCGGCGGCGGCGCCGGCCAGGTAGCCCGATGCCATGGCGGCCGCCATGGACGGCGGAACCGAGGTGGCCGCATCCCCGGCGGCGTACAGCCCGGGGACGCCGGTCCGGGTCATTGCGTCTACTTTGATCGCCTCGACGCTGAGCATCTCGTCCGGTTCGGTCAGGGACGCTCCGAGGTCGCGGGCCAGCGTGGAGCGCTGGTAGAGAGTCGTCTTGACCAGCAATGCACCGATGGGGAGTTCTCCGCCGTCGGCGAATACGGCGGACCGCAACTCGGTCCCTGGCCCGTCGAGGCCGGCGATCGGCCGCTCGTCGAGGCCCACTCCGCCGACGACCAATTGCTCGCGGTGCTGGTCTGACAACTCGCTGCCGTTGGTCAGCAGCGTGATCCGATCGCTCCAGGCGCGGAGGTTCAGCGCTCCGTGCACGCCGACCGCTCCCTCCGCAAGAACACCCATGGGGCGATCGCGGACTTCCCAGCCGTGGCAGAACGGACAGTGGAAGACCGAATGACCCCAGCGCTCGTTCATGCCGGGCAGCGGTGGATAGCGGTAGTTCATACCTGGGGCCAGGACCATGCTCCGGGCTCGCTCACGACGGCCGTCGCTGAAGGTCACAGTGAAGCTTCCGTCATCCTCCTTCACGCCATGGGCGACCTCGCCCCGGCACAGCTCGACGGACGGGTAGGCCATGAGTTCCGCGCGCCCTGAGGCGTAGAACTCAGCGGGAGGGCGTCGATCGTGTCCGAGCAGACCTCCGATACCCGCCGCGGCGAGGTTGCTCTGCTGGCCGGCGTCGATGACCAGGGTGTTTCGTCGGGCCCGGGCGAGTGTGAGAGCGGCACTCATCCCGGCGGCTCCGGCGCCGACCACGATGCAATCCCTCATGCCGGTGTCGTTTCCTTCCATGGCACTCACTGAACCAGCTGCCGACGTGCGCGGACATACCCAGTTGGTGCGGCTGAATACGAGCTTGTACGGCGCATAGAATCGAGCGGGTGGACATGATCAGTCAGGCCATCACCAGCCTCCGGGTCGGCCGTGGAACCGTCCGACGTTTTCGGCAATCGGGTTCGTGGGGTTTGCGGTACTCCGGCTTGACCGGGAGCGGTTTCCACGTGGTCCTCCGGGGCAGCGGCTGGCTCATCCCCGTTGATGCGCCACCCGTCGCGCTCCGGCCGGGCGATGTCGTCCTGATCACGTCTGGAGCAGACCATGGGCTCAGCTACGCGCCGTGTGCGCTTCGTGGGCTGCCACAGGTGGTGTTGAGCCTGGACCAGCCGGGTTCCGGCTCCGCCGACTTCGAGTTCCTCTGCGGCGCCTACCGGTTGGACCATGGTCAGGTGCACCCGTACCTCGAGGCGATGCCGGACCTGCTCGTGGTGTCTCCCGACTATGAGCGGTTCCCGGCGTTGCGATCGGTCGTCAGCCTGCTCGACGACGATGCGTCGCAAGCGCGGACGGGTACGGAAGTGACTCGGTCGGCGGTACTCGATTTGATGCTCGTTCATGTCCTGCGCCAATGGATGGAGGATGAAAGCTCGAAGGGCCGGACCGCGACTCCCGACCCGGCCATCGCTGCCGTACTGCACACGATTCACGACAGTCCGCAGACGCAGTGGACGGTTTCACAACTCGGCGAGACTGTGGGCATGTCCCGGACGGCGTTCACGAGACGCTTCACGTCAGTGGTCGGCAAGCCGCCCATGACGTATCTGAGGGACTGGCGACTCAGTTGTGCCGCACGCCTGCTTCGAGAGACCGACGCATCACTGGCCTCGATAGCCCGGCGGATCGGCTACTCGACGGAGTTCGCTTTTGCAGGGGCGTTCCGTCGCGAGTACGGAGTCTCACCGGGTCGGTTCCGTCACCGGGAACGAGGCACCCCGCCAGCAGTTCGGCTGGGATGACGACAAGCATCACATTGCGGCACACGGCAGGGGTGTCCCGGTGCGTGATCAGTAACGCGGAGAGTGCTCCTGACCTGCAACGATGGGACTTGTCTAGGGTCCTGTTGACTGTCGGAAAAGAGACTCTCCAGCGTGAAGAAGCGTATTGAGTCGTACCCGCGTGTCCGCACCGAGGGCGGAGACCGGGCGGTGGTCCCGCAGGCCGGGGGCGTGCTGCTGGTCGAGACCGTCCGCAAGGCCGGCCTGGACACCGCCCGCCCCGGCGGAGCGTGCCTGGCTGCGTGAAGCGGCCGGCATCACCCAAGCCCGCCCCGCGGCCGCGTTGAAGACGACGAGGCGGACGCTGAAGAACTACGAGAACGGCCGCTCGGAGCCGAAGTCGCCGCGCCTGGAGGCGCACCAGCGGCTGCTGAAGGGTGGGCGGCCAAGTAGTCCGCCAACGGCACCTCCCGCCCGCCTGCTGTCCCTGCGGCTCCCGCCGCGCCGCAACCAGTGATGCTGGAGATGTTCACGGGCGCGGCCGCGCCCGAGGCGACGGCCGCCGCACCGGTGGAGGCTCCCGCCGTAGCGGAGAGGCCCGCCCGTCCAGCTGGACGCCCGGTGACATCGCGGCGCCCGGCGACGAGGAAGGCGGCGAAGCCGTCCGCTGACCCGCGCCCCCACGGCCCACTCGCCGTGCTGGACGGCGACGGCTCCGCGTACGGCGTGGACGGGCTCGTGCTGGACTGCCCGGCAACCACGATCCCGGAGCTGGTGGAGTGGACGCTGCGCGAGTCCGGTCTCGGTGCGCCCAAGCTCAACCGGTATGGAAAGGACTCCGATCCCCTGATCGTGCTCACCGCCACGGCCGCCGTGAAGCTCGGGCTGCCCGAGCGCCTGGAAGGTCACGGGCAGCACCGCCTGTGCCTGCCCGAGGACCACCCGGTCGACAAGCAGCCGGTGAAGGCACGCTGGCGCGCGGGTTCGGGCCGTGGGCGCGGATCTACCGCAAGGTGCAGGGGCGCGAGCCGCAGTGCGTACAGCTCGCGATCCTGTCGTGGGACGCCCTCGATGAGCGGTCCTGGCCCGGCGTGGCTGATATGGACCCGGCCGACATCGCCCGCGCTCTGAGCGTGTATGCCCAGCGAGTCATCACGCCGCGCGGGTCGACGGCCGTCTCCGGGCTGGAGCTGATGCCCACGCTGCGCCCGCCGACGAAGGCCGTGCGGGACGAGGCAAGCGGGAACTGGATCTCCTGCCACAATCCCAGCTCGCTGGACACGAAGCCGAGGGACCCGGCGCCGCCGGAGGCCACCCCGGAGCACCCCGTGGTCGTGAACTCTGGCTGGATGGGCGGCTTCCTCAACGAGGAGGCGTACCAGTGGGTGCGGTCGGTCGACCGGTTGACCGCACGGGAGCACACCATGTCCTATGCGGTCGGCCTGGACCGCAACACGGCGTTCCTCGCGGCCGCGGCCCGCCTGGTCGTCGGCCTCAGCGCCCCCGCCCCCTTCCACGCCCCGACGTTCAACCCGAGAATTTCCGGGAGCTGGCTGGTCGACTTGTCCCACATCGAGATGGACCCGCGCCTGCCCTCGCCGTTCACGCCGGACGGCAGCCGCCAGATCGACGACGCAGCGCCCCGGCGGTGGCCGCCGCAGGTGCGCAAGCGCCGACAGCGGCAGGTCACCACCACTTGCGGGAACGCGGTGGAGACGCGAGCCTGCTTCGGACACACCACACCCTCGGTACGCCCTACGACGGACGCTTCCGGCGACTGACCGTTTAGGTCACCGGTCTCGTCCACGACCGGGACGACATCGTCGGTGCCGAGGTGGTCGACTACGAAGCCGCGCAGGTCGTTGCGGACGGCCATTCCGGACAGCCCACCCACGATGCTGTCATCGTCCGACCCCGTTCGGGAGGATGGAAGATCGTGGCGTAGCGTGCCGCCATGACATTCTTAGCCCTGCAGTTGATACCCGATGCCATCGCCCGTTTCGGTGTGCGAGTGCACGCGGTTGACGGCCACCGGTGGAACGATCCGACGCCGTGCACCGAGTGGACGGTTCGGGATCTCGTGAACCATCTGGTCGGCGAGCACTTGTGGGTGCCGCACCTGCTTGCCGGAGAATCCCTGGAGCAGGTGGGCGACCGCTATGACGGTGACGTGGTCGGCGCGGATCCCGTACGCGCGTGGGACGAGGCCTCGGAACGCTCCCTCGCAGCGTGGAAGAGTGCCGATCTGTCCGGGACAGCCCGGTTCTCTTTCGGGGAGGCCCCGCTGACCGTGTACGCGGACCAGATACTCGTCGACCTGACCGTCCACGAGTGGGACCTGGCCCGCGGATCCGGCCAGCCCGAGCAACTTGACCCGACTGCGGTCGATTACTGCCTGGCCTACGCGCGTGCCAACGCCGAGAGAGCGGCAGGCCTCGGAATTATCGCTGCCCCGGTGCGAACCACCAGCACCGACCCCGCCGTTCAGCTGCTTTCCCTGCTGGGGCGCACCGTCTGACGGATCCGATGCACGTCGTTTCGGGAGTGCTCGTGGTTGCCTGGCACGGGCTGCAGTGCAGCTTCGTGATTCCTGGCCGTGTGCGGTCGCGCACGTGGAGGTGTGCGGTCATGGCCGGCGGTCGGGGCGTTCGCCCCAGCGGTGGGTGGTCCATGTTCGTCGAATCCGGCTACGTGCGGCGATGATGGTGTCGGCGAGGTCGAAGAAGACGTCGATGACGGTGGTCCGGCGCTCGTAGCAGCGGGTGAGCCGGGGAAGGTTCTGCCAGGCGTGGGTGCGTGCGACATGCCAACGCCGACTGGCCTGGATCGGTGCCTTCTCCCTTTACGGGCGATATGGCCGCGCAGGCCGCGTTCGTGGAGTAGGGCACGGGTCTTGTCCGAGTCGTATCCGGCGTCCAGGTGCGCGGTGATGTTGTCGCACAGAGGTCCGAGGGCGTTCAGGTGGTCCAGGGTCGGAGCGAGCAGGGGGAGTCGTGGCGGTTGGCTCCGGCCAGGACGCGGCCCAGCGGAATGCCGAATCCGTCCGTCATACCGGAACGTTTCAGGCCCCGTTTGCCGCGGTTGACCGGTGACCGGCCAGCAGCCTCGCCGCCTCCGGGCGCCTCGGTGATGGAGCCGTCCCCGGCGATCTGGTCGAGGACGAGGCCGACGATGCGGTCATAGGGCTCCAGCGCGATCTGCTTCAGGCGGGCGAAGACGCCGAGGGCGATCCACTCGTCGCGGCGGTTGCGGATCGTGGTGGCCGCACAGGTCCTGTCGGCGATCGCCTCGTAGGACAGCCGGAGCACAGCAGGTGCAGGAGCTTGTCGAAGACGACCCGGTCGCTGAGACGTCGCTGGTGGCAGCCAGGCGGATGGTACGGCTGAAACTCCGGTTGCTCCGGAAGCAGGACCGCGAATTGGTCCCAGAGCAGTTCTGTCAGCCATGACGGAAGCACGGGCACAAGTCTCCCCAGCGATCACGAAGCGTAGCGACTCCATGATCACCAGGACCTGTGCCCGTGCTGCTGCCGGGGCCCGACTGTGCTGGTCCGCGCGACCTCTACGGAAATCTCAGCCGTGCGCCGTCGTGCGCTCAGCCCACCTGCACCGGTCCGCCCGCCCCGGTCACCAGCAGGCCGTAGTTCTCGGTGGTGAGGTAGGTCGACAGCTGGGCATGGCGGGCGCCGACGTTGAGGTCCCGCCAGAAGCGCTGCAGCGGGTTGTCGAGGGCGAATGCGCTGGAGCCGTGCAGGTCCAGCAGCAGGTCGACGGCGCGCAGGAACTGCTGCAGGATGGAGACCACCTCCATCCGCATGCTCGATCGCTGCAGGGCGGTGACGTCGTCGCCGGGCAGCTGCTCGGTGATGCGGCCCGCCAGGCTGATCAGCCGGTCGTAACCACTGTTCACCATGTGTTCGGCCTCGGCGAACACATGTCGGGCCGACGCTGATTCGGCGAGACTGTTGTACTGCGTCATGGGCGGCTTGCGCGTTTGGATCACGGCTTTCACCACGTCCAGCGCACCGAGCGCCGCTCCGGCCAGAGTCGCTGTGACCGAGACCGTCTGGGAGGCGATCTCCAGTGGCCTGCCCTGGGTGAGATCTGGCGCGCCATCGGGACCGAGGGGGAAATCGAGGAGGCGCTCCGCAGGAACGAAAACGCCGTCGGCGACAACGGTGTGACTGCCCGTGCCCTGCAACCCGGCCACGCGCCAGGTCCGGTCAACGGCCAGCTCGGACATCGGCACCAGCGCACCCCGCACATGGGGCACACCGTCGTCTCCCACGGACACCACCGCCAGGAACGCCCAGTGGGCATCCTCGGCTCCCGAAGCGTAGGCCCATCGCCCGGTGACCTCGGCCCCTCCGGGAACCGCGACGGCCTGGCCGGGTGTCGAGCCGCCACACCACCGCACGTCGGGATGGGAGTAGACCTCGGCGAGGACCTTCTCGGGGTACCCCCCGGAGAAATGGGCCTTCGTTCCCGTCGAGATCGACACCAGCCACGCCGAGGACGGACACGCGCGGCCCAATTCGGACAGCACCCGTACCAGGGTGACCAGGTCCACGTCCGTCCCGCCGAACTCGACCGGAGTGCCCAGCGCGAACAGACCGGCTTCACGCAACGCCTCGAGACTCTCCGGGGCAAGGCGTCCCTGCTCCGCGGTAGCGTCCGCGTGCGCGGCCAGCACCGGCACT
Organism: Streptomyces sp. SAI-135; assembly: GCF_029893805.1. Lineage (NCBI taxonomy): Bacteria > Bacillati > Actinomycetota > Actinomycetes > Kitasatosporales > Streptomycetaceae > Streptomyces > Streptomyces sp. SAI-135. Next base: position 401,587 of record NZ_JARXYP010000001.1, on the reverse strand, counting down.
GCCGCACGTGCCTTCGCGATCAACGCCTCGGTCGCTTCCTGCACGCTTCCAGCCGTCTCTGTCATGCGATGTCCTTCAGCCTAGAAAGGTTTGCCGCGCTGAGCGGCATCGTTGTGCCGGTGAGCGCTGCCATGTGCCGACCAACCGCGCAGACCCACCTAGAAGAGTGACGAACTAGGCAGCACCTTCCGAACGGTGCTGCGCCAGCCGAGGATGACGTCGGGAACGCCGAAGCCCGTAGATAGAACGATCGGTCTTGAGTAAACGTAGCGGCATCATGAGACGGTGGTCAAGGCGCTCCCGCTGGGTATGCGACCTGACCGTGCAATGCCGAGCACCAGCGTCTTCGGACACGACGCGGCACCGCTCGTCGAGCCGGCGGACACCTCCGCACCGCTCAACTTCGACGACCCCGGTTTCTTGCAGTGAGCGCGGCTGACTTTCTCCGATCTCAGTTCTGTCGGGTGTTTCGATGCTGATCGTGCAGTGCCCGTGAGGCACGCATCGCGGCGCGCTCCTGTGGCAGCACTATGCCCTGATCGACGAGGTCTGCTGCGGCGCCGGCAGGCCACTTGTAAGCGTCGATGAGGCGGCGGACGAGCAGGTCACGCAGCAGTACGCCTTGGTCCCCCTTGATGGGGGATGTGAATGGGGAACGGATCGTGCTCTTCCCGCCGGGCTGCCAGTTCAAGGAGTAGCTCAAGGGCCGGCGCCGTCCTCCCTGCGTCTGCGTGGCCGGTGATCACCAAGCGCGAGGGTGCGGTTGCTCGGTAGTACGCGGCTATGCCTGGCAGGGTTGTGTCCTGACTTCAGCGGACTTGACCCCCGGGCGGGCCGCTGCTTCGTGACCGGGCGCTCGTGTCAGCAGAAAGCGGAGGTTCATGGGCTGGACGTCGTCGAGCAGTACTCTGCCGGGGCCCTCCTACGGTTGCTCACGCGCCGATGTCGGTTCGCGGGGCGCCGCTGTTGAGGCCCGTTCCACCAGTTCGGTGGCGAGTTCGATGTGGTGCGACTCGGTTTTTTCGCCGTTGACCAGTTGAAGGGCGATGCGCAGGGCGGCGGCGCCCATTTCCCGCAGGGGCTGTCGCACGGTGGTCAACGGCGGTGACGCCATCTGGGCCAGGCTTGTGTCGTCGAAGCCGATCACGCTCAGGTCTTCGGGGATGCGCAGGCCCCTGGCGCGGGCGGCCTCGATGACGCCGAGGGCGATCTCGTCGTTACCGGCGAAGATCGCGGTCGGTGGCTCCTGCAGCCCCAGTAGTGCTGTGGCGCCGTGCAATCCGGTCTCGTACGTGAACTCCCCGGGCTGGACGTAGGTGCCGGGAACCTGTGCTCCGTGTGCCTCCATGGCGGCGCGGTAGCCGTGCATGCGTGCCTGATTGCACACGGCCGTGGCTGGACCGCCGAGGTAGGCGATGCGGTCGTGGCCCAGTGCGAGGAGGTGCTGGGTCGCGGCCAGGCCACCGGCGAAGTTGGTCGCCCCGACGCTGTTGACCCGGCTGTCAGGCAGGTGCAGGGGGTCCAGCACGACCAGCGGCAGCCCGGCCCGGGCCAGTTCGTCGAGGTGGGCCGTGCTGTACACGCTGGTGATCGCGATGACGGCACGGCGTCCGGCTGAGACCAGGTCACGGGCCCAGTGCGGGGCGCGGGATGCCTTGCTGATCACCACGGACGCACCCAGTTCTGCGGCGGCGTCGATGATGCCTTCGAGGGTCTCAGCGACGTAGGACTTCAGGCCGCCCCTGAACTGCACTTCGATGGTGGGGTTCTCCTTGGCCTCGGTGTGGCGGAACACCGGTGCGAGGTACTGGTGCTGGTGCAGTAGTCCCTGTACCCGGGCGCGCGTCTGCGGTGCCACGTCGCCGCGACCGTTGACCACTTTGGACACGGTCGCGATGGAGACCCCCGCGGCTCGTGCGATGTCCGCCAAAGTGGTGCGCCTGGTGTTCGGTCGCATCGCTTCCTCTCGGTTATCTGTCCATCGGTGTGGTGAGCCGCCTGTGGAACCGGTCAACCGTACGGCAACGCGCCTGGATCCGGCGGTGCCGGGACGGAACGGGACAACTCGCTGATTGTTCGTTCCTGTCGCAGCAGCCACTGCCGTGAATGCTCACGGGGCGTTGTCAACACCTGTTTCTGAGGCATCAGTTGTCCGCGCGGTGCATCACGGGCGCGACCGGCTGTCGCTGACGTGACATGACCTGCATCAACAGGGTGTCTGCCGTTGCCGCCGCATGATCTTTCGGTCATGACTGAAGAGCTTCGAAATAGTTTCGATCCTCATCGCTGATCCTATTAGGGCCATCTTAACCCGATATTCCGCTGCTGAAGCGTCTCATCGGCATGCTTGCACACGTCTTGACAGGGCATCAGATCGAAACCTAACTTGCCAGAGCGGAGCTTGAAGGACGCTGTTTCGAAACTCTTTCACCATGACTCACGAGAAGCCGATGGCTCTCGAGTGCGGAGAAAACATGGCGCTCTCCCGACGTACCCTCCTTGGCCTGGCCGCCGGCGTTCCGGTCTCTGCGGCACTGGCGGCCTGCGGTTCATCCGGTCCCGGCAAGAGCGGAGGGGCCACATACTGGTACCTGAACGGCCAGCCCCAGGAAGGCGTCAGGGCCGGCGCGGTGGAAGCCTTCAACAAGGCCCACCCCAAGGATCAGATCAAGGACACCACCTACCAGAACGACGCGTACAAGACGAAGATCAAGACGGCCATCGGAGCCGGACGGGCGCCCACCGTCATCTGGGGCTGGGGCGGCGGGACGCTGCGCACCTATGTGGAAGCGGGCCAGGTCGAAGACCTCACTCCGTGGTTCGAGGAGCACCCCCAGATCAAGAAGGGGCTCTTCCCGTCCTCGTTCGGCGCGGCAACCGTCGACGGCAAGATCTACGCAATGCCGTGCGAAACAGTGCAGCCGATCATCCTCTACTACAACAGGAAGGTGTTCGAGCAGGTCGGCGTGAAACCGCCGCAGTCCTGGGACGACATCATGGCGCTGGTGCCCCGGTTCAACGCGAAGGGGATAGCGCCTTTCGCCCTCGGCGGCCAGTCCCGCTGGACGAACATGATGTGGCTGGAGTTCCTCTTCGATCGCATCGGCGGTTCCGAGGTGTTCCAGGCCATCATCGACGGCGAGAAGAACGCCTGGTCCAACCCGGCCGCCATCACCGCGCTGACCAAGGTCCAGGAACTGGTCAAAGCCCAGGGGTTCGTCAAGGGCTTCTCCTCGATCACCGCGGACTCCAACGCCGACCAGGCGCTCCTGTACACCGGCCGGGCCGCGATGATGCTGCACGGGGCCTGGTCCTACGGCATCCAGCAGGCCGACGGCGGGAACTTCGTCTCCAGCGGCGGACTGGGCTACATGACCTTCCCGCCCGTCGAGGGGGGCAAGGGGGATCTCAGCGACACCGTCGGCAACCCCGCCCAGTACCTGTCCATATCCTCGAAGGCCAGTGCTGAGCAGAAGAAGACGGCGAGGGAATTCTTCGCCAACGGCGTCCTGCAGGACGCCGAGGTCAAGAAGTGGATCGACAACGGATCCGTGCCGATCCGGCTGGGCACGGAGAAGCTGCTGACCGCCTCCAAGAGCGCCGACTTCCTGAAGTTCACCTACGACATCGCCAGCAAGGCCAAGGTGTTCGCCCAGTCCTGGGACCAAGCGCTCAGCCCCACCGCGGCCGAGACCCTCCTGGACAACATCGTCAAACTGTTCCAACTGTCCATCTCACCACAGCAGTTCGCCGACAATCTCAACGCTGTCACCGCCAAATGAGCGCATTCGCCGGCCATCCGTCCCGTCGCGAAGCGCGCGGCATCCTGCCGTGGCTGGCCGCGCCGGCGCTGGTGGTCTTCGTCGGCTTCGCCGTGGTTCCGCTCATCGGTGTCTTCGCGCTGAGCTTCACCACATGGGACGGGATCGGCACCATCCGCCTTACGGGGCTGACCACTTGGCGCACGGTGCTCACCAACCCCGGGCTGCCGCACGCCCTCTGGGTGACGTTTCTCGTGATGGCCGTGTCCTGGGCCGTCCAGACACCACTGAGCATTCTGCTCGGCACGTTCCTTGCCGGCCGCCAGCGCTACCGGGCGGTACTGGGCGTGGTGTACTTCATCCCGCTGATGCTCAGCTCCGCGGCGATCGCGATCGCGTACAAGGCCCTGCTGGACCCCAACTTCGGGCTCGGCGCCGGCCTGAACATCCACGCACTCAGCCAGGACTGGCTGGGGCGGCCAGGGCTCGCGTTCGGAGTCGTCGTCTTCGTCGTCTCCTGGCAGTTCATCCCCTTTCACTCCCTGATCTACCAGGGCGGGGTCCAGCAGATACCGCAATCCCTCTATGAAGCAGCGCAGTTGGACGGAGCAGGACGGATCCGGCAGTTCTTCAGCATCACGCTGCCCCAGCTGAAATACACCATCATCACCTCGTCCACGCTGATGGTGGTCGGATCGCTGACCTTCTTCGACCTCATCTTCGTCCTGACCGAGGGCGGCCCAGGAGACGCCACCCGGGTCCTCGCGCTGGACATGTACAAGCGAGGATTCCAGGCCAGTCTGATGGGTCCTGCCAGCGCCATCGCGGTCATCCTGGTCCTGCTGGGTCTGAGCCTCGCCCTGCTGCTGCGCCGGCTCGGGGGCCGCGACGCCGGTGCGAGCCAACTAGAGGGGGTCTGACATGGCCACCACGCTCACCGAACCCCGACGACCGCAGAAGGCCACCCACCGCGAGCGGCAGCGCCCCACCCGCAGGTCGGGCCGCCGCCGCAACTGGGCCGGCGGCCTGGCCGGATGGCTCTGGCTCGCCATCGTCGCCGTACCCCTGTACTGGGCCCTGATCACCAGCCTCAAGGCGCGGAGCCGCTACTACGCGAGCAACCCGCTGATGCCTTCGAGTGATCCCACACTGGACAACTACCGGATGGTCATCGAGTCCGACTTCGTCCGCTACTTCGTGAACAGCGTCGTGGTCACCGCCGGCGCCGTGGTGCCCGCGGTCGTGTTCTCCTTCATGGCCGCCTACGCGATCGTGCGTGGCTGGCGCATGCGGGTCCTGCGCGCGGTCAACGGGCTGTTTCTGATGGGCCTGGCCATCCCGCTGCAGGCGACGGTGATCCCGGTCTACCTCATCATCATCAAACTGCGTCTGTACGACAGCCTGCTGGCACTGATCCTTCCGTCGATCGCCTTCGCCATCCCGCTGTCGGTGCTGGTGCTGACCAACTTCATCCGCGACGTGCCCAAAGAACTGTTCGACTCGATGCGGGTCGACGGCGCCACCGAATGGACGACCCTGTGGCGGCTGGCGGCGCCCCTCACCCGACCGGCCATCCTCACCGTGACCATCTTCAACGCACTGACCATCTGGAACGGATTCCTGTTGCCGCTGATCCTCACGCAGAGCCCTGAGCGCCGGACGCTGCCGCTCGCACTGTGGACGTTCCAGGGCCAGTACGGGGTCAATGTCCCTGCCGTTCTCGCTGCCGTCGTCCTCACCACACTGCCCGTCCTGGTCCTGTACGCGTTCGGCCGCCGCCAGTTGCTGAGCGGCCTGACCGCCGGATTCAGCCGTTGACGGACGTCAACACCGACATAGACACCGACGCCAACCCGGCCCGGGCATGCCCTGACCCAGGGGCCGACGGGCGTGGGAGGAAGTGACCGCGAACGTGCCCGCAGAAGACACCTCCGCCGTCCCCGTATGGAACGACCCAACCCTGCCCCTGCCCACGCGAGTCGACGCCCTGATCGACGCGATGACCCTTCAGGAGAAGATCGCCCAGCTGTACGGGGTGTGGGTGGGCGCCTCCGACCAGGGCGGTGAAGTGGCCCCCCACCAGCACGACATGGAGGAGGCCGTCGACCTCGACGCACTCCTGCCGACCGGTCTCGGGCAACTGACCCGGCCCTTCGGCACCGTCCCCGTCGACCCCGCGCTGGGCGCGCTGTCCCTGGCCCGCACCCAGACCCGTATCGCCGCCACGAACCGGTTCGGCATCCCCGCCCTCGCACACGACGAGTGCCTGGCGGGCTTCGCCGCCTGGGGGGCGACGGCCTACCCCGTTCCGCTGTCCTGGGGCGCCACTTTCGACCCGGAGGTGGTACGGCACATGGCCGCCGCCATCGGCCGCGACATGCGCGCCGTCGGTGTCCACCAAGGACTCGCGCCCGTCCTGGACGTCGTGCGCGACGCCCGCTGGGGCCGGGTCGAGGAAACCATCGGCGAAGACCCCTACCTGGTCGGCACCATCGGCACGGCCTACGTGCAGGGCCTGGAGTCAGCCGGGATCGTCGCCACCCTCAAACACTTCGTCGGCTACTCGGCCTCCCGCGCCGGCCGTAACCTCGCCCCCACCTCCCTGGGGCCCCGTGAGCGCGCCGATGTTCTGCTGCCGCCCTTCGAGATGGCGATCCGTGAGAGCGGCGCCCGATCGGTGATGAACGCCTACACCGACACCGACGGCATCCCCTCCGCAGCCGACGAGGAACTGCTCACCGGGCTGCTGCGCGACACGTGGGGCTTCGAGGGCACCGTCGTCGCCGACTACTTCGCCATCGCCTTCCTGAAAACGCTGCACGGCGTCGCAGCCGACTGGGCCGACGCCGCAGGCACAGCGCTGCACGCAGGCATCGACGTCGAACTGCCCAACGTCAAGACATACGGCGCGCCCCTGGCCGAGGCCGTCACCGACGGCCGCGTACCGGAGACGCTGGTCGATCGTGCCCTGCGCCGGGTCCTCACACAGAAGGCGACGCTCGGTCTGCTCGACAAGGACTGGAATCCCGTGCCGGCCGCCCTCGACGGGGCCGACCTGGACGATCCGCCCGCTCTGCGCGGCAGGATCGACCTGGACGGACCGCAGAACCGCTCACTGGCCCGCACACTCGCCGAGAAAGCGGTCGTGGTGCTGAGCAACGACGGCACCCTGCCGCTCGAAAGGCCACGCCGCATCGCCCTGCTCGGTCCCAACGCCGACGAACCCACCGCCGTACTGGGCTGCTACTCCTTCCCCCAGCACATCGGCGTCCGCCACCCCGGCACACCACTGGGCATCCAGCTGCCCACATTGCGTGACACACTCGCCGCCGAGTTCCCCGACGCCGAGATCACGTTCGTCCGTGGCACCGGGATCGACGACGGCGACCTGTCCGGTATTGGCAAGGCCGCTCAGGCGGCGCGCGAGGCCGACGTTGCCGTCGTCGCGCTCGGCGACCGCGCCGGGCTCTTCGGGCGGGGCACCAGCGGCGAGGGGTGCGACGCCGAATCGCTGGCGCTGCCCGGTGCGCAGCAGCACCTGCTCGACGTCCTGCTCGACCAGGAGACACCCCTGATCACCGTGCTGCTCGCCGGACGACCGTACGCCCTCGGCCGCGCCGTGGAGGAGTCCGCCGCGATCGTGCAGTCCTTCTTCCCCGGCGAGGAGGGCACCCACGCGATCGCCGGGGTGCTCAGTGGCCGTACCAACCCGTCAGGGCGTCTGCCGGTCAGTGTGCCGCGCCTACCGGGCTCCCAACCGGCCACCTACCTCGGGGCGCGCCTCGCACACGCCGGCGACGTGTCCACCATCGACCCGACCCCTGCGTTCGCCTTCGGCCACGGCCTTTCCTATACACGGTTCGACTGGGCGGAGTTGGCCGTGGACGCCCCGGAAGCACAGACCGACGGCGAGTTCACCCTCTCCTTCACCGTACGCAACACAGGCGGACGTGCCGGAACGGAGGTTGTCCAGCTCTACCTGCATGACCCGGTTGCCTCCGTGGTCCAGCCGGTGCAGCGCCTGATCGGCTACACCCGGGTGCAACTGGAGCCGAACGAGGCCCGCCGCTTGCGGGTCACGGTCCCGGCCGACCTCGCCTCGTTCACCGGACGAGATGGTCGGCGTCTGGTCGAACCGGGCCAGCTGGAACTGCGGTTGGCTGCCTCCAGCGCGGATCCGCGCCTGACGGCCACAGTCACGCTGACCGGAACCGAGCGCTACGTGGATCACACGCGGCGCCTGCACGCCGCCTTCTGCCAGGGGCCGTGGACGTAGCAGTCTCAGAGCACCCCGCGCCGAGCGAGGTTGCGCATCAGCGCACCCACACCGAACGTCCACGGCGTGGCCTGCTCGCTGGTGATGACGGTGTTGACCAGAGTGCCGAGCTGCGGGCTGGAGATCCGCACGATGTCACCGTACTCGTGGGTAAAGCCCTCACCGGGTGTCCGGCGGTCCTCGGTGGGGGCGAACAGCGTTCCGGTGAACAGCACAAAGCCGTCCGGGTATTGATGATGCGGACCGTAGGTGGCGGCCACCAGGTCCCCAACGTCACGGCTGATTTCGCGCATGGAGCTGCTGCCGTGCAGGACGTAGCCGTCCGTGCCTTCGACACGGAGGTCGATGTCGAGGCTGCGTACGGTGTCGAGGCCGAAGCCGTCGTCGAGCAGTCGGATGAACGGGCCGATCGCGCAGGAGGCGTTGTTGTCCTTCGCGCGGGAGAGCAGCAGGGCGCTGCGCCCCTCGATGTCGCGGAGGTTGACGTCGTTGCCGAGTGTCGCGCCGCGGACCCGGCCGCGCGAGTCCACGACGAGGACGACCTCGGGCTCGGGGTTGTTCCAACCCGAGGCGCCGAGCACTCCGATGTCGGCGCCGGTGCCGACCGCGGAAAGGACCGGGGCCTTGGTGAATACTTCCGGGTCTGGTCCGATCCCGACCTCCAGGTACTGCGACCACAGGCCTTCGGAGACGAGCAGTTCCTTGACCCTGTCCGCTTCGGGCGATCCGGGACGGATGCCGTCGAGCGCGCCGCCCACCACGTGCTGCACGCGGGCCCGCACGCGTGCGGCCTCCGCCGGCCGTCCGCCCGTCCGTTCCTCGATGACGCGCTCCAGCAGGCTGCGGGCGAAGGTGACGCCCGCAGCCTTGATCACTTGCAGGTCGATGGGGGCGAGCAGATGCGGCACGTCACAGCGGCCGGTCGGTGCCTGCATCAGTTCCTCCAGGCGCCAGGTGTGTCCGCCTTCGGCCTCGCGGACGACCGCCACCGCGTCGTCGCGTTCCATGAGGTCGCAGACGGTGGGCGCGATGGCCGTCAGGTCGACGACTTCCTCGCCGCGGACCGCCGCCACACACGGTCCCCCCACTGCGGGATGGTGCACGCGTGCGACGAGCGCGGCGCGGTCGGCGTCCTCGGGAAGAACGGTGGCGGCGGTGAGGACCGGATGAGGACGCGCTACTGCCGATTCCACGATCGATGCTCTCCTGAACATGAGGGGTGTGATCGCCTGTGGCGGGCTCAGGAAGGGTTTCCGGGGCCGCGCCGAAGCGCGAGCACGTGACTTGTGTCGGGGAGACGTGGTTCTGGGCGCCGACGAGTTCAGCTTATGCGCGTGGTAGTCGTCGGGGCCTTCCTTTGCGGATACCCCGGCCTTCAGGCCGTGGCGGAAACTCGTCAAGAGGTCGTGCGGATAAGTGCGGTTGGGGCCCCGGCGGCAGAACGGGCTCGGGTCCGGCAGGCTGGGCGAGAGCCGCAGCAGTTGGCCGTCCGTCGGTGGCAACCTGTACGTTCACGCCGCGGCTGTTTGTTGGAGTAGCGGGCCTGGCTGTCGCCGATACGGTCATATTCGGGGAGAGTGGCTCGAACAGGATGAAGTGGGGTCGTGCACGCGCATCGTCTTCAGCAGCTCCGGTGCACGTGCCGGCGAGCAGGTTGACGACCGCGCGGGTGTAGGGGGCGGTGGACGTGCTGACCCGAATCCGGCAGTGATGTTCGCGAGAGTGGTGTGTTTGCGCAGGTATATCAGTGCCACCATCGCACGCTGAGGCGGACGGAGCTTGCGGCGTCGGTCGCTCTCACCGGTGACGATCAGCATGCCACCCAACTCCACGAGTGCGCGCAGCAGTCGAGTGCGGCAGGATTGGATGAGCAACGAGGCCCCAGAGCAACGTGATTGAGTGGTCGGACATCTCGACCGACAGCCCGTAGCCTCGCTCGTTGCGTCCCACGGCTCATCACCCGATCGGTGGTCAACTCGGAGAGGCCTACTTTTATCTTGGGCGCCGCATACTGTCATCGTGCTGTGGAAGGATTCCACAGCACGATGACAGGTCTTGGAACTGTAGGAGCCCCCTGATCCGAGGCGGCAGCGCAACACGCCGTCTGCAGAGCCCAAAAGATCACAGGAGGTGAGCGCGCATTAGTGGTATCGATCAAGGAAAGATCGCTGTGTTCCTCATCGGAGCGCCTGGCGTCGGAAAATCGACTGTGTCCCGTCAGTTGGCCGCTAACTTAGGCCTTTACGCTTTTCAGAGCGGCCAGGTACTGCGAGACACGGCCAAGAACGGAAGAGACGCCGACCTGCGTGCTCTGATTAGTGCCCGCATGAAAAAGAACATGCCTATGCCGGTCGAAGTCTACTGTCGGCTACTTCGCGAGCATGTCCCCCAGGGCCAAGGCCCGGGGATCGTCCTTGACGGCTACCCACGCAACCTAGACCAATGTTTGAGCATCCCAGCGGTTCTGGAAGCAGCGGGCATAGATGCCGGTCAGGTGGTTGGTTTCGTACTGGAAGCGCCTCAGGACGTCGTAGTAGCTCGCTCCGCTCAACGTCTCGTATGCGACACGTGTGGTCAGGAAGCGCGGCGAGGTGGCCTGTGTTGCGTCACTCCGCGATTGAATCGCCGACCCGATGACGCGATGGACCAGCTCCTGGCTCGGAGTGCACAGTTCCACGAACGACTGCCGTCTGTGCGGGAGGCATTCGCAGCCCGGTGGCCGTGTTTCGCTGTTGATGCCAGCAGATCCCCTGACGACGTGCATGCCTCGATTAGGGCGCGTCTACGTTTCGCTCTGGATTTCGTTGGCGATCGTTGAATAGGCTGCAGCCTCGTGCTGCAAAGCTGTCAGGTCGCGTGGACGCTCCGCCGACTTGAAACTCGGAAGTCCTTGCAGCTTCCACATCTCGGCTTCGATCCAGCATAGCTCGCGGTACTTCCGGGGAGCCATGGCTTGTGAGCCGAAATCCCAACCGACCGCAGATACAGGCTTCCCGTCGAATTGCTCTGCTGCCCGGCGCCGGTACTCATCCCGAGTGATGGTCGCCGGGTGCAAGAAAGAAAGGTCGAAACCGTTCTCGGCAAGACCAAATGCTGCCAAGCCGAAGAGAAATGTGACCTCCACGTCGTGCTCCTGGCAGTAGTCGGCTATCTTTCTGGCGCCGACCAATGATCCCGCATACGACACAACATAAAGCCGGTGGAGGAAATGCTGTTGGCGGAATCTATGAAGAGCTGTGATGATTGTCGCGCCCGAAGCAACGGTGTCTCCCACGATGAGCGTACTGCTGGGCGCCTCGAATCGCGCGTACGGGACCTCAATTTCTACATGATCCGCAGCGACGGATACCCGAGATGTCGCAATGAGGTTGATGGGAAGATTCTTCCCCGTCTGCACGGCGACTGCCTCTGCGAGTTGATAGACGATTCCCTTGCTGAGAATCAACAGCTCCGCTGAATCCTCAGGATCGCACTCGTCCACCATGTGCCCTATGAACAAACTACTGGCCTCTAGGCACGCTCGCCGAAATTCGACCCCTATGAGGTTCCGGTCGAACATGAGGCGCTCAAGCGGTGTGTTATGGACGAGGAAAAGCCGAAACGAATCATTCTCACCGACAACCTCCTCAAGAAAGCTGCCGGGTGTGCTGACAATCATCCCGCCCCCTCTCGTCGTGCCCTATTCCTCTCCCCAACCGAGCCTTCTCCCGGCGGTGACCATGGGAGAGTCGTGCCGGAAGACGTTCCTGCGATACTCCGTGATGGCGGAATCGAGCCAGTCCGGATAGGGCTCCGACGCCATCTTTTTCTCACCTCTGATCTTCGCCAGTACGTTCCCAGCCGCCATGAAATCGTCAACTACTGATGTTGCCAGGCTTGCCACATGCGGATGTACGTAGTCTTTTACCACTACTCCGCGATAGTGGAGCTCATCCGAGCGGTACTTGGAATTGCGTGGTGCCACGACAATGATCGGAGTTCCCATGATCGCCGCCGCCGCCATCTCAACACCGACGCCGAGCCCCCGTCGTTCACGCGCGTCCACGATTACGGCGTCCGCCACCATCACCTGATACATGTCCCGTCCGAACTGCCCGAGCACATTCCCGGGATCAGTGATCGGGTCGTCTGGGTTCAGGAAGACGATCTCATAGGGGTCCGCACCTTGTTGCACCTCCTCCTTTTCGGTGTCCGTCCAGCACAGCTTTTTATCGTCCGTCGATCCTTTGACAATCGATCCCGAACAATATACGGAAATCGGCGTCATATGCAAGAGCCTTTCAGTCGAGTTCGCCGCTACGCTAGCACAACTGCGAGGCCACGGCGGCGACATTCCGTTTCGCCTGAGTTAAGGTGGCAGCATTGTCAAGTTGCGCACCCCTTCTTGTCCGTATGACAGCGGTTCTGAACGAATTTTCCTCTCGTCGGGCATAAAGAACGCTTGTCAGCTCGCCGAACTCGGGCATTGATCGCAGCGAAAGGAGGGCGTTCCAGGTGGCGACACGGTGCACGTAGGAGTGCAGCCCGATCCATCGCAGCGCAAGATCGAATCTCCTTGCGGAGAGCAGGAAGAAGTTCGGGTGATCAGGATCCTCCAGTAAGCCGCACGACAGGTCTGCATGCGAGAAGTCCACCAGCATGTTCGCGCGCAGGTCGGTGAGGTAGCTCAGCAGGTAGGACCGCGAGATCACCATGTTGATGCGTGTCGACTCACCCGGCGTTAAACCAACTGGCAGGACCTTCTGTACAAACCTGCCTATGAAAGCCTGGCCATCGAGGCGCTCGGGGATCGCACGAAGAACCTCCTCCGGATTCTCCTTGCTACCGGTCCACCTCGAGGATACGGTCGGGATCATCCGCCAGAGAAGGCCGTTCTCATCCAGGGAGGTGCGCCAATGGGTGGCTATGTCTGATGCAGTAGCAGTCCCGATTCGCGGCTGCCAGACGAGGTTCTTTTGTACAGTCGCCCCCATCTTCCCGTCATAGCGATGGGTTGAATCGTTCCGATATTCCTTGGCCTTGGTTTCCCGATACTCATTGAGATCTGCAACCGGAGCTACATAGGACACATTCCCCGACGTGATGAGTGTCGATATGTCCTGAAGAAAAACATGGAAGCGAGGAACCTCGAAGATGTACGATGCCGGGAAAACCAGCTGTGCATCTGTGAGCAGTGCCGCCAGTCTTGTCGCCCGTAAGGAGTCTTCGAGAATGCGGGTTGCATTCTCGTTACTGAAGGAGAATCCGTAGCAGGACAGGACTTCAGGATTGAGGTACTGGATGAACAAGGGACGACTGCGGTCGTAAGCGGCTGACGATCGTGAGTGCCGTGCGGTAACTCCTCCGTCCGGCTGGCCGAGGGTCAGGTAGAGGTCTCGGCCGGCTCCGTAGACGTCACGGCGCGACTCCATGTGTTGATCAAGTCTCTGCTCCATGATCACGTCAGTCGTGGCTGTCCCCGGCAGGACGACGCATATCCAGCGATTGATCACGGCCCGCTACGTACGCGTCTCGTCCGGCGGAGATGTGCTGCGTGAGTCCACTGCCCGGCAGGGGCTCGCCGAGCGCGTCGCGCATCAGAACGACCAGGGACCTGACCTCCTCGACTTGGTCCGGGTGCTCGTCCAGCAACACCTCAAGTCGCTCAGACCACCTGGCGCTCTCCGCTGCACGTACTGGTGCCTCGCCCTCAAGATCCGATTGGCTCACCAGGTTGTGCGAAAGGTCCAGGCGTTCCAGAGCACGCGACTCCCGGTCGGCGTCACCGCGTCCCAACACCCGGGCAGCGCCGTCCCGTACAGCTGTCCAGGCATCCGTGGCCATGGCCTGCACCAGAGCGGCACCACCTGCGGAAGCCAGAGCTAAGAGCGCGGGGTCCATAAGGCCTCCCAGCCTTTGACACCAATCCAGTTCGTGCTACCCGATCGCCAGCGGAGGAACCGCATCCGCTCTGTCACCAGCCGAAAACCGCTGCGTCCTCCGGGGCGGGGCATCACTCGACCAGAGGCGGGCGCAGCCCCTGACTCCTAGCCCGGCCCAGCCCAAACCCAAGGCGCCCAGGCTGAGCGTCCGAACATGCCGTGCGCAGCTCACCAGCGATTACGCGCGAGACAGCCCGCCTGTACGGCCGGTCTTGCTGTGCCGTCATTTCGTGATCGCTCGGTTCGTTTCTTCGGGCTTTGCCTGCTGGATCCGGTGGCCGCAGTCCATGCTGACCACTTCCCCGTTGGGGACGAACTCGGTCAGATTCTCGGACCTCGCGACCAGGTCCCGGTAGTCGCCGTAGATCATGAGGGTGGGGACGAAGTCCAGAACGCGGTGGTCCGCGGCGTCCAGGTGCGGCTCGGCTACGTTGACGGCCAAGGCGCCGAGACGCGCAGAACCGTCCATCCGCTGGGCATCGTCGCAAAGGGTCCGGCCTGGTACCTCGTCACCCATACCGAGGCCGGCCGGCGGACCTTCCGGGATCGACCGCGTGTCGTCCGCCGATGCGACGGACGATCCGGTGAACCGGCCCGAGGACTTCGACCTCGCCAGGAGCTGGCGCGAGATCGCGGACGAGGTCGACCGCAGACGAACGCCTCTGGAGATCCAGGCCCTCTGCACACCCGACGGCATCGGCATACTCCGGATCGGACTCGGCGATCGACTCGAAGTGGGAGGCACCACGACCGACGGCCGCGTCGAGGTCGCCATCCGCGGACGCGACGCGTACACGCTCGCAGGCGAGCTCGCCGGACTGGTCGAATGGCTCGAGGTGACCGGCCCTCCGGGTGTGCGACACCACCTGGCCTCGATCGGCGACACGCTCGTCGAGCGCTACCGCTGAGACCGTCCCGAAACCCCGATCGTTGAGGCGCTCCCGGGGAAAGCGGTGTCCCGCACGAAGCGGAGTCCGACCTTGTGACCTTGCCCAGCGGCAAAAGTCTCGGCCTGATCCCGGTGAAGCCCCGGACAACACCGCCACCTTCCGACCGTGCCATGACCGCTTCGACTACCCGGTAAAGCCGGAGCGGGCCGAGATGTGCGCCGCGATCCAGCGACGGATCAGCACCGTGCGGGCGAGGCACCGCTCCGGCGTTGCCCGGCTGCTCCGCCACCTGTTGAGACGCCAAGCACCACCGACCCCAGCCGTGCCCCTGTCACCCGAGTGTTTTGCCGTCACTCCGTGATCTCCTGCGCCCCGTGTTCGTGCCGTACCGTGGTTGGACTGAGCCTGCCGGGGGAGGGCAGGGGGCCGAACCAGGGAGAGGACGGCATCGGGGTGGCCGGGGATGATCAGGACTGGAGTGAGTACGCGGCCTGCCGAACCGCCGATCCCGACGAGCTGTTCGTCGAAGGCGCGGCGCAGAACAAGGCCAAGGCCATCTGCACCGGCTGCCCGGTGCGCACCGAGTGCCTTGCCTACGCCCTCGACCTGCGCATTGAGCACGGCATCTGGGGTGGGATGACCGAGCGCGAACGGAGGGCTCTTCTACGGCGGCGCCCTCTGGTCACGTCCTGGCGCCGCGTGTTCGAGGCCGCTCGATCGGAACATGAACAGACCGCCGGTGCCAAGGACGAAGAGTGGCCCGCCACCGGATGACGGATGGCCGCCGCCGGTACATCGGTCCGTCCAGCTGGCCGCAGGTCATGACCGGGGGGCGGCGAGTAGGAGGGCAGTCACGGTGACGCGGGCCTTCGCGCGGGGTGGCGGTGCGGTGTCGCTCGGGGATGGTGGCAGCAGGTCCGGTTGCCTGGCCTTCCATCGGCGCAGGGTGTTGATGCCGTCATGTGGGTGCCTGCCGGGGTTGGTTGGCGGCGGCTTGTGCTCTTAGACACACCGCGGAAGTCGGCTTCCGCGTTCGCGCGCTCGTGGAACTTGCTGCCGGTGGCGGGTGTCAGCCGCCGAAGACGGCTTCTGCATCGATGACCGCGTCATAGACCCGCAGAAGCTGATCCGCCCCGGTCATCTGAAGGACCCGCCGCAACGACGCGGGCACACACGCCAGTACGAGCAAGGCCCCGCCCGCATCCGCCTGTCGCCACGCTCCGATCAGCACGTTCAGCCCGGCGGAGTCGCAGAACGAGACCCCGGACAGGTCCAGCACGATGAAGCGGTCATCCCACGCGATCAGTTCCTCGAATTTTGGACGGAAGACCGGGGCGGACACGTAGTCCATCTCGCCGCTGACCCTCGCGACCAGGCAACGCCCGGAGGTAATCGTCTCGACGGAGGGATCAGCCACCACGTTCTCCCAACTGGCTCACTTGGAGCCCGGCGCGGGATCTCGACGAGAGCCTGGCGGTTCCCTGCCCCACCCCGGCCGTTCTACTCAGCCCTTCACCCCTGGGAATACACTCGCGCCAGCGATCAGTCCGCTGTGTAATCCCTGACGCGCTGACAATGACGTCCACGGAAGGTGACAAAGCCAAGCCCAATCTAAGCCGACCGAATTCGACCCTCTCGCATCGCCGGGAAACGGCTTAGGATTCCGCTCCGGAAACCCGGTTACCCGCCCGGTGACAGCGCAGGTGGGAGGCGTGTTCCGAGCCCGCGCCCGGCCCCCGCGCCTGCACGACAACCCACTCTCCGTCGGCCGGGCCCGCACTCCCGTAAGGACGTCGCTGGGGGGTTGCCCGCAAGCCCCCGCCCTCATTCCCGCAGCCATTTTCGAGGTGGGACGAACTCCCGCACGCCTAAAGGCCGCGAGGACGTCCCCGCGCGAGGGCTCCATGGAAGGGGAGCCGAACAGGTCGTCGCGCCGGCGGCCGTCGTCCCACGCCGACCACAGGGGCGGCGGCCGCCGGCGTCACTCTCCTGGCCGTCTACGGGTTCGGCCCCCCGCATGTCGGCGCCCGCTTGAGATATCTTCACCGCCGATTACGCCAGACGCCCAGTCACAGCACGACCGCCACCATGGCGCAGGCCACCACGACTGCCGCCACCGGCACTATGACCACCCGCACCCGTGCCATCCACTCCGCCAGGACACCCGCACGTCGCCCAGCACGCTCTTTCTGCACCGCGACCTCCGCGGCCCCAGCCAGACCGCAGAAGCCGAACAACTCGCCACACTGGGCACAGTCGCCATCCTCGCCCTGAAGCCAGTACGCGCCCGCCAATCGAGCAACGCCCGCCCCGGGCCCGTCCTTCGCCATGTCCCCGTTAACGATTGGCCCGGCATGGAGAAACGCGGGGCGCATCCACGAGAGAGCTGCCGCAACCCGCGATACCTGCTCCCGGAGGCTTAGAAAATGGGTTCTCGACGTCAGGTACTCGTGACCTACCAGCCGCCCGTATCGACCGCGGAGCAGGGCGGCCACGAGCTGCAGCCCGCGCTCGTCTTGGTCGGTGCGACTGGCATGCGGATCCGGGGACTGGCCAAGCTACGCGCGCTTTTCCAAGCACTGGACCGTGACGGCGTGGGTTCCCGGCGAGCCGCTGGACCGCGACTCGATGAGCCGAGGTGCTCATGCCGCTGACACACCGGCGGGATTTCTCCGGGCGCTGCATGTGGAGGCGCCCGGAGACGCCAATCAGTTCGGACTTCGGCGCTCACCTCAGGAAGTGCACGAACCAATTCGACCACTTCTTTGAAGCTGCCGTCCCCGACGACCTCGACGACCATGTCCGGGCCGTCCAGGATGATGCCGTCGCGGCGCCCGAGTGGGAGGGCCCGCCGGGTCGGGTGCGCGGTCACCTTCATCGCGGCCTTCCTCCGTGGATACCCCGGCCTTCAGTCCGAGGAGGAAACGAAGTTCCTGCGCAGCAGGGCAAGAGAAGTCGGTTCGCCGCCAGGGCGGACCGGCGTCTTTTGCCAAGAACCGGCGGTTTCCGCGGAGGGTGTGTTTCCACCTCGCCCCGCCCTCTATGGCGTGGGATGCAGCCGCCGCTGAGGACGAGGCGATCGACCCTCGGCACGCTGATCGCGGCAGTGGGCCCATGTTCGGATGACCGACGACGTCCCTGGCGACTTGGTGCTCGTCCTCGACCGCAGCGTGGTGCCGCACCCGTGGGAGGTCGCGCGGCTGGTCTGCGACTTCGACGCGGTGTGGGCGCGTGCCGGGAGTTGCCGGCCGGTCAGCATTGAGGGTCGCGTGTCATATGGACCACCTGCGGCTGCAACTGCGCGCCCCCAGCTCCACTCGGCAGGGTCATGTCTACCGCAGCCGCATCCTGTGCAGCACCTAGCCAGCGATGTCGTACGCGTACACCCGGTTTGGTGCCTGTTCGGGGCACATAGGTCTGCAGTGGCGTGGCCTACATGAGGGGTAAGAAGGACCAGCCCAGGCCGGCGGCGGCCGAGCTCGCCGCGAGCACCGGCACGGAATACCCCGCAGCCGCCGCCGGGGGGAGGCAGACCGTAGAGCATCATGGCCAGTAGGCCGGCGGTCAGCGGCTGTGACGGCCGTATGCGAAGGTCGAGGAGGCCGCCGACGATCGCGCCCGCGCCGAGTGCGGACTCGACGGTGCCGTAGCCCGTGCTGTCGTGGGCCTTGACGACAACGCTCGTCGGCAGGGGTAGTTGGGCGCCGAAGACCAGCAGGCCCTGCACCGCCCAGGCGGCGATGACGGCCCACACAGGAGCAGGATCAGGGTGCTGAAGCCCAAGGTGCCGGCGTTGATGCTGACGACGAGGCAAACACTGGCGACGGCCACCAGGGTGCCGCCCAGGGCGGGATGTGTTTGTAAGGCGGGTGCGCCCGTCTCGACTGCATCGCCAAGCACTGTGTCTTGCCTCACAGGTATGGACCTGTTGTTCTCAGTTGTTGGCGCCAACAGGAACGTGCAGAGCAGCGCGGCGCCTACCACGGCACTGCCGGACGCTGGCCCGCACCTATCCTGGACGGTCGCTTGTGCCAGTCGGACAAAGGAACAGACCATGCAAGTAGTCGCACTCATCGGCCTCGGGCGCATGGGGACCCCGATCTGCGCCAAGCTTGTACAGGCCGGCTACGCCGTCCGTGCTCACGACAGCCGTGAAGAGCTGAAGAGCTCAGCACACCGGGTCGGCGCAGTCTGGAACGACACTGCTGCGGGAGCTGCGTTCGACGCTGATGTCCTCATCACAGTCCTGCCCGATTCCGGCGCAGTAAATAAGTCCGTGGACCAGTCGGTGCTGAGTGTTCTTGCGGCAAATGCCGTGTGGATCGATATGACGAGCAACGCACCTCAGGAGGCTGCCCTTGCGCAGGAACGAGCGCGCGCCTGGTCCGTAGACGTCCTAGAGGCCCCGCTGGGCGGAAATCCGCAAGACGCCGCAGAGGGAAAACTGACGGTATTCACGGCCGGTGACCCCGACGTGGCCGAACGGTGCCGCTCCCTGCTGACAACCATTGCGGACCCGGAGAAGTTGCACTACCTCGGCGGCCCTGGGGCTGGGTACACAGCCAAACTCCTTGTGAACCTGCTGTGGTTCGGTCAGGCCATAGCCACCGCGGAGGCGCTGCTCCTGGCCAAGCGTGCAGGTATCGATCTCGTTGTACTGCGCGAAGTCCTGCAAGGCAGCGCCGCTGCGACTAGTTTCATCCGCCACGACCTGCCAGCTCTATTCGCTGGGGACTACTTGGCCTCATATGAACTCGACCGCATCCATGCCCAGCTCGACACCATCACCGCCTACGCACGAGAACTCGGCACGCCGCATGAGGTTGCCCAGACTGTGGAGCGTCTCCACAGGGAGGCACTCGACCGCTACGGAGCCGTGGCAGGCGAGCTATTGGGCGTGGCTCTCCTGGAAGAACGGGCCCAAGACCACCTACGAGCACAAAAGTGACCGACACCAGGGAGAAAATCTGGTTAAGACGATGTCTCAGTTGGCGATCGATCCATTCCTACAACTCGTACCAATTGCTCGGCACGCCAGGTTCTCCTGTCTGGATGAAGTCGAGAACGATGTCCGCGGCATGATCGATAGTCAGCGCGACGTCTGCGGTGAACGCGTACAGTTCGTCCATGATCACCACTTCGACCTCGGCGCCGGGGCCGCGGAATCATCGCCGACATGAAGGGACACCCCGCCATGGTTGTCGAAGAGGTGGAGGACAGCATGATCTGCTTTGAAGCCCAGAGCCAAGTAGGGGAGATCACCGTCTGGCCGCCGGATCTCAAGGTATCCCTGGCCGAGACCAGTACTGAGGGCCTTGATGTAGGCCATCAGTTCCTGGACGGTCGAGTGCCGTTCGAGTCCTGAGAACCATCCGGTCTCCAGTGCCGTCGCCGCCCACACCGCGCTCATTCCTGCCCCTCCCGTTCCCGTCACGCTACCTCGCCGTTCTCCCTGGCCGTCTTCACGGATGCCCGCTTTGTGTACACCGGCGGTAGCAGATGAGGGCACTGGCCAATCCAACGAAGGCGAGGAAGTGTTCAGCCTTCCGCTCGTAGCGACGATGCAGTCGACGGCAACCGTTCAGCCACGACATCGCGCGCTCAACCAGCCAGCGATGCCGCCCCAAAATGAGCCGACGACTCGACGCCGCGGCGAGCAATGCGAGGCACTATCTGTCGTCGCCGTAGCCAGTTGCACAAGTGGTCGAAGTCGTAGCCCTTGTCTGCGTGCAGTTTGGCCGGCCTTCGGCGGCGCGGCCCGAACCGGGAGCGAATCGGCGGTATGCCGCGCATGAGCGGGATCAGAGCCTGGCTGTCGTGGAGATTGGCACCCGGGATGCCCACGGGCAGGGGCAAGCCGTTGCGGTCGCAGATGACGTGAATCTTCGATCCCAGCTTGCCGCGATCGATCGGATTCGGTCCGGTCAAAAGCCCCCTTTGACCGCGCGCACGCTC
The DNA here is from genome assembly GCF_029893805.1 of Streptomyces sp. SAI-135. Lineage (NCBI taxonomy): Bacteria > Bacillati > Actinomycetota > Actinomycetes > Kitasatosporales > Streptomycetaceae > Streptomyces > Streptomyces sp. SAI-135. The sequence continues at coordinate 380,784 of NZ_JARXYP010000001.1, read as the reverse complement.
GCTGAGTCGATCGCGCACCGCGACCAGTCCAACTCTCCGCTCGAGCCGAGCTGATCCAGGATGACGCGATGCGGTTTGGCCCACACTCGATCCATCGACCAGTACGTGAAGCGGTGATGGACCGTCTGCCAGGAGGCGGCGAAGACTGGAGGTAACTGACGCCAGGTGCACCCCGAGGTGGCTACGAAGATGATCGTGGCCGGCACCGCGCGGTCATCGCATCGACGACGGCCTCCACCCTGCACACGAGCTGGTGGCTGCGGCGCCACGTTCAGGAAGTTCTCCCACAACTCATCAGGCACGAGTCGTTCCACTATCCCCATACCGGAGTAACGACTCAACGCCAAGCCGGTGAAGAAAGGGTCGGCGCGGGACAGGGGGCAGAGCGGTGTGGTCCAGGAGTGCCGTCAGGTGCATCCGGCGGCATCCCCCTGATGGGACCGGATCTTCGCCAAGGAGTCTTGGTCGGCTGGCCGGCGCTTTCATGAGGTGGTCTGTCGCAGGCTGATCAGACACACAGAAAGTGGTTTGACCTGCGCCGACAGGACTTGGCGAGGTTCCTGTACGTTGCGAGGGAAAGAGCACTTTCCAGGCGAGAGAGCCTACAAGGTCGTACCCGTGTGTCCGACGTCCGTAAGAGGTCATAACACGATCTTGGGCGGCAGCCTCGAGACTACGTGATGTTGGGGCATGGGCTTCCCGTATGTTCGTGGCATGAGTGGCAGCTTCGACGTGGCCGAGGCTCTGGATGGCGGGGTCTGCAAACATGACCAGGCCTGGGCGTTCATCCGCAGCTTTGCTGCCGCTTGGGGCGAGCCCTTGGTCGGCGGCGACTCTCTTACGGCAGAGCTGGCTCGGGCCGAGGCGACGTTCGGTCGTTCGCTGCCAGCCGCGCTGCATAAGTTCTATGCACTCGTAGGGATCCGTCCCGACTTGGTCAGTAACCAGGACCCCTTGCTGCTGCCGCACGAGATGTTCGTGCACGACGAGTGCGGCGGTGTTCTCGTGTTCCGCAGCGAGAACCAGGGATGTGCCTTGTGGGGTGTGCGCCTTGCCGACCTTGGCCAGGAAGATCCGCCGGTGCTCGTTCTGGCACAGCACGATTGGGTGCCGTTCATGGATCGAGTGTCCCTGGCCTGCGTCGAACTCGTATTGAGCGAGGCGCTGTTCGGCAATGAGGGACGTCTGTATAACGCGTGCGAGCTGCCTGCTGACCTGCTTGGGAAGGTGCCGGAGCATTTTCAGCAAGTCCCGCTGCCGGACTACCCGATGTGGACGGGACCGGAGGATTCCCCCGTGCGTTGGTTCTCCGCGCCGGGCAAGCTGCTGCGGCAGGATGGCCTGGGCGTCCACAGCTGGCTCCATGCTCGGGGCCGCACCCGTGCCGATCTGGATGCGATCTGCGCGACCATCCCCGGACGGTGGTCCCTGGGATACACCGACTCAATGAGTTCTGAGCCTTTGCCCTTCTGAAATGTACTGGTCGGGCGTGACGGGTCTGGCAGCTCGACCGTTCGTGGTGGCGTGAGTACTCGGCCGTGGATCGTGGACGACGCGCTGTGGGCGCTGATCGAACCGCTGCTGCCGCCTTGGCCCGCTCGGTCACCGGGGCCGCGGCCAGTGGCGGACAGGCTCTGCCTGCAGGGCATCCTCTATGTCCTCTACAACGACATAGCCTGGCAACTCCTGCCCTTGGAGCTGGGCTTTGGCTCCGGACAGACGTGCTGACGGCGCCTGGAGCGCTGGCAGCAGGCCGGGGTCTTCGACCAGTTGCACCGCATCCTGCTCGCCGAGCTGAACGCGGCCGGCGAACTCGACTGGTTCCGCGCGTGCGTGGACGGCTCTCACGTCCGCGCGAAAAAGGGGGAGCCGCGACAGGCCCGTCGCCGGTCGACCGACGGAAGACGGGCAGCAAACACCACCTGATCTGCGACGGCAAGGGCAACCCGCTCCACGTCATCACCACCGCCGCCAACGTCAACGACATCACCCAGACCCTCGACCTGGTCGACGGCATCCCGCCCGTGGCCGGACGGCCCGGCCGACCACGCCGGCGACCCGAGTCCGTCCTGGGCGACAAGGCGTACGACTCCAAGGCCGTACGCCGACAGCTACGGCACCGCCCGATCCTTCCCGTGATCTCCCGAAAGGGCGCCCCAAACATCAAGGGCCTGGGCAAGCTCCGCTACGTCGTGGAATAGACCTTCGCTCTGCTCCTTCAGTTCAAACGCCTTGCCATCCGATGGGAACGACGCCTCGAACTCCACCATGCGTTCGTCTCGTTGGGCTGCAGCCTCATCGGCTGGAGGCGTCTCAAGAAGGCCAATTCATGATCGTGTTACGAGCTCTTATCCTGGATGAGGGTGTCCCATGGAGCTCAGGCGGCGGATCGCCAGGAGGTCGTTGAGACTGGAGGACCCTGCCACGACTGTGTGACCACAGAGGCCAGATTTCGGCCTCTTTCGGTGTATTCGCTCCCGCCTGATCCAGACACGCCTGATTGAAGCCGTTTGCGCCCCGGGACGGTGTCGCTCCCGACCCCGGTACCGAAACATGACGCGACAGCGCCCATGTCCCAGCGACCTGTCCGACGCGCGCTGAGAACTGGTCGGACCCACGGGCCGAGCGTAAGCGCCGGGGCCTGCAAACTGGCCGCCCCTCGAACGCGACCTGCGCCAGAACCATGGACACCATCCCTACGCCGACGCGCTGGCATCCCCTGGCGCTACCTGCCCCACGACTTCGCATCGCGGGGACCAGATTGGTTGCACCTGCATGCATCGAGAAAGCTTTCTCGATGAGCTATTCTCGAAGAGTGTTCGATCCCATCGAGGTACCGCCACCACCCGGCCCCGTCGTCGAGTTCGCTCAGCACGTCGGACGACTGCACTCGCTGCTGGACAGGGTCGTCGTGTCGGCTGCGGGTAGCTGCCACTTGTCGCGCGCAGAGTTCGACGTCCTCGTCGCACTCGCGGCGCAGTCCGACGGCCTTCGCCCGCGGCAGCTTTCGGAAGGTCTGCTGCTGACCACAGGCGGCCTGAGCAATATTCTCCGTCGACTGCAGCGTGAAGGTTACGTCGAACGCCAATTTGAGCCCTCGGACCGGCGAGGCCGCATGATCCGCATCACTGGTACGGGAATGGCGTTGGCGCGGGAAGCGACTTTTCGTGTCAATGCGAGTATTGAGCGACTGCTCGCCCCTATCGACCGCATGCACCTGGACCAGGCCAACGTGCACCTTCATCTGATACTGAGCGATCTCGGCGAGGACGGGCCAGTCCACCGGCTGCAAGGAAAGGTTCATCCTGCTCAGCAGGGCAAGCAGTAAAGGAAAAAAGAGTGCCTGTTTATCAAAAGCGTACGTACCATCTGGCATCGGAGTCCGCCGTACCTGACTACCTGGAACGGTGGGAGGCTCACATAGCGACGCTGGCCGAGTTCAACGTCGTGACACACGGGTTCTCCCGGGTGCCTGGAAACCCGAAGGCCGTCGTCGCCCTGGTCAGCTTTCAGGACGGAGACGACCCCCGCGCGGTCATCCGCGACTACATGGAAAGTGAAGGCTTCCGGCGCGACATGGCGGGCTTCGACATGTCGCAGATCGAACGGGTGGACACACTCCTCCTCGATCCCGTGGACACGGTCCAGGAGTTGTCCACAGCAGGCGGCGAGCACCGCAGCCGTCTGGCGCTTGGCGGGAGTGCACGGCTCGCAGGCAAGGTCGCACTCATCACCGGAGGCGCCCGCGGCCAGGGCGAGGCCGAAGCACGTCGGTTCGCCCGCGAGGGCGCGATCGTCTACCTGTGCGATCTTCTCGCCGAACAGGGCGAGAAGGTTGCCGAGGAGATCCGCACGGCTGGGGGCAAGGCTCACTTCAAAGTGCTCGATGTCACCGACCCTGCGCAATGGAACCGGGTGATCAGTGAGATCGAAGCGGAGACAGGTCGCCTCGACATCCTCATCAACAATGCCGGGACCAATGTCCGCCATTCACTCACCACCACTTCGTTCGAGGCGTGGAACAGCATCCTCGACGTCAATCTGACGGGACAGTTTCTCGGTATGCAGGCCTGCGCGCCCTTGATGGAGCGGACGGGCGGCGGAAGCATCATCAATATCGGATCCACGGCAGGAATAATGGGTCATCCTGTCGCCGCATACTCCTCCTCCAAGTGGGGAGTGCGAGGGATGACCAAGTCCGCGGCCATCGATCTCGCCACGAAGGGGATTCGGGTCAACGCCATGCATCCGGGCGTGGTCGACACCCCGATGATGGATTCGGGAAGCACCCTATTCAAGAGTCTGGTGAGCATGACTGCCCTCGGCCGTGCGGCAGACGCGGACGAGATGGCTTCGGCCGCACTTTTCCTCGCAAGCGATGACTCCAGCTTCGTGACCGGAATCGACTTGCCGGTCGACGGAGGTTTCAGCGAACTCGCTGCCTATGGTGAGATCTGGAACAGAATCAACAGCTGACCACCGTTTCCTCACCTCGATTCTCCGTGAGGGCCCGTCACCTTGCTATCGGGCCCTCACGCTTGTTCGAGCCGGAAATTCTATGAATGGGCAGACCGGTTGCACTACTGACGCACCGGGTAGACGCCCAATTCACAGCTCCGGCCCTCGTGGTGCTGCTCGAAGGACGGAGTGCAGCTGGTCAGCCTGGGTGCGGGAGTGCTTCGAGCCAGCCAAGGCCGTCTGTGAAGACGCCGGTCCAGTGCCGGTGCTGTTCCGAGGCGCAGGCGGCCTCCCCGTTTCAACACTGAGGTCTTTCAGCGTTGCCTCTCCAGGGTGAGACAGCTTTGGCGATGACGGGCATGCGGTTCGGGCTGATGCGGGATCTGCGGAAGATCTGCCAGGACTTCAGCCGTGCCATGCCGCGTTCGACCGGTGCCCGAGCTGCAGCCGGGGCCCGATTGACGGTGCGCTGGGTGAGGGTGAGCTCGCCGCCTGGTGGCCGCTTGAGTCCGGTGGTGACCCAGGGGCCGGCGCACTGGTAGGCGCGGTCGGCGAGGATCGGGACGCCCTAACGCTCGCAGATCCGGATGATGCGGTGGAGGCGGGCTGCGGTCAGGTCGTGGGTGCGGCCCGGCAGCGCGGGAGAAATCCACAGCACCTCGCCCGCGGGGTAGGTGACGACCTGGACGTTCACTCCATGTCGGCGGTGCTTGGCTGAGTAATCGGCCCGGCTGTCGCCGACGCGGTCGCATTCGGCGAGAGCTCCGTCCAGCCAAACGAACTCCGGATCACGCTCGCGCAGAGTCTTGAGCAGGCCCGGCGCGCGGCCGGCGAGCAGGCCGGTGACGCCGGTGACGTACGCGTGAGCGGTGCCGACGGATATCCCGAAACCGGCCGCGATCCGAGCGAGGGTGTCGTGGCGGCGCAGGTACACCAAAGCGATGAGCGCCCGCTGGTGCGGCGGGAGTTTGCACCTGCGGTCACCCTCACGGGTGACGACGAGCATCGTGACCCACTCGACGAGGGCATGCGGGAGGTCGAGTGCGGCAGGATAGGGAGCCAACAGGGCTCCTTTGCCGATGGTTTGAGACTTCGAACACCTCCACCAACGGCACGGGAGCATTGTGCGTTGCGGTCCTCCCCTCGACCTGACCGGCGTCACCCGATCAGTGGTCCCGTTGAAAACGCTCCCTACGTTGTTCTGCGGGATGTGGTGAGCTCCTCGTACGGTTGACCCGCCCAGGGGCGCCGGGTGTGGTTCAAAACGCTCTGCCGTATGTGGCTTTCAGTGATTGGCCGCCCAGCGCCCCACGACGAATCGGCTGCCAATTAGGAATTGCGAATGATCGCTGAGTAGGGAATCGACAGCGAGGTCGTCCGTCGGGAAGCGCCCGCAGCACACCGCACGGAGGCACCACATGGCCATGATCTGGGCCGGCATTGATGCAGGCAAGACCCATCATCACTGCGTCGCGATCGACGAGAGTGGCCACCGGCTGCTGTCCCGACGCGTCGCCAACGACGAACCCGAACTTCTCGAACTCCTCACTGACGTCCTGGCCTTGGGAGAGGAGGTGGCCTGGGGCATTGACCTGGCCGACGGCGGGGCCGCTCTGGTCATCACGCTCCTGTTCAACCACGCTCAGCCGGTGCACTACATCTCCGGCCGGGCCATCCACCGCGCCTCGGAGAGCTACCGCGGCGAGGGCAAGACCGACGCCAAGGACGCAGCTGTCATTGCGGACCAGGCCCGCATCCGCCGCGATCTGCACCTCTTACGTGCCGACGACGAGACTGTCACCGACCTCAAGATCCTCACCGGCCGTCGAACGGACCTGGTCGCCGACCGCACCCGCACCGTCAACCGGCTCCGCGCCCAACTGACCGGCATCTTCCCGGGCCTGGAGCGGGCACTGGACCTCACCAACACCGGCCCGCTCATGCTGCTGACCGGCTACCAGACCCCAGCCTCCCTGCGCCGGGCAGGCAAAAAGCGGCTCGAGACCTGGCTGCGCAACCGCAAGGTCCTGCGCGCCGACCAGCTCGCCGAGACCGCTCTGGAGGCTGCCGGACGCCAGTACACCAGCCTGCCCGGCGAGAAACTCACCGCTCAGATGGTGCACACACTCGCGCAGGAAGTGACGGCCCTCAACCAACAGATCGCCGAGCTCGACAAGGCGATCGAGGCCTGTTTTCGCGAACATCGGGACTTCGAAGTGATCACCAGCATGCCCGGCCTGGGGGTCATCCTCGGCGCCGAGTTCCTGGCCGCGACCGGCGGCGACATGACCGCCTTCGGCACCGCAGACCGCCTCGCCGGCTTCGGTGGCGTCGCACCTGTTCCCCGCGACTCCGGCAAGATCAGCGGCAGTCTTCGCCGGCCACGGCGCTACAACCGCGGACTCCAACGCGTCTTCTACATCTCTGCCTTGTTCAGCATCCGCCACTGCGATGAGTCCCGCCGGTTTTACGAACGCAAGCGAGCCGAAGGCAAGCGTCACATCCAGGCCGTCCTCGCCCTGGCCCGCCGCCGCGTCAACGTCCTGTGGGCCCTCCTGCGCGACGAACGGACCTACGAACTCATGCCACCCACCGCGCACGCGGCTTGACAGACAGCATTAGGAATCACTGTAGTCGGCCAGAGTTTAACCTCGTGCTTTAGCGAGGTGAGGCGTCCGAGGCTTTATCAATTAAGCGGAGAGCGCTCCAGGTCAAGAAGCATATCGGGCCGTACCCCGCGTCGTGCTGCTCAACCCCACCATTTCCCGCGTCACCACCGCTCCCCGCATACCCGGGCCGCGATGGACATGCGCCGCATCGTCGAAGCCACGTCAGTCGGTACGGACGCAGGCCATCCGATCCCTCAAGAAGTGGGGGAGCTCAGCGGACCCCGTCGCTCATTTCGTCAGCAGTTGCCAGTCCCGCTGCCGCCTCGGCGGTCTGCCGACGCGGCAGCGGGTGGGCGGCGTAGACAAGACCGCGGGCTGGGTCTTGTCTACGCCACGGCACTCGCCCGGCGCTTGGAGAAGCGTCCGGCCTGGAATGTGTCGTGTCCTGTCAAATTCCGTTTCAGTTGGAGCCGTGGTCCGCATCCTCGATGATGTGCGTGACGGCGCCAGGGTGACTGACCATCACATCGTGGGAGGAGCCGACTCGCTCAATGTGCGCACCGGCCCGCTGGGACATGAACTGCTGCACGTTGGGCGAGATCGCGTGGTCCTGGGTGGTGATCAGGCTCCAAGAGGGCACCGTGCGGAACGCCTCAGCGGCACTGGGGTCGGTGACGGCCTTGGTGTTCGCCGGCCGCTGCGCGACCGCCATGTCGGCAGCGATGGTCGGATCGACGTCGCCGGCGAAGACCTCTCGGAAGTGGTCAGGGTCGATGGACACATCCGCACCGCCCGGAACGGGCGTCGTGATCAGCGGGATGGGCGACGAGGACCTGGCGGCCAGGTCGCCCACGGTCTCGCCCTGCACCGGGATGAAGCCGGCGACGTAGACCAGGGCCTTGACGTCGGGGTCCGATGCCGCGGCGTTGGTGATCACCGCGCCGCCGTAGGAGTGGCCGACCAGGATCACAGGGCCGTGGATGGTGGCCAGGTAGCTGGAGAGGTAGGCGGAGTCGCTGGTGAGCCCTTGCAGAGGGTTGGCGATGGCTCGCACGGGGTAGCCGTCGTGGCGCAGCCGCTCCACCACCTGGGACCAGCCGGAAGAGTCCGCCCATGCTCCGTGGACGAGGACGACGGTCGGCTTCGGCGAAGCAGCGGAACTCTCACCGCTCGCTGCCGCCACACCCGGGACCGCGGCGGCACCCAGCAGAGCGAGGGCGCCGGCGGCAATTGCGACGCGACGCGGGATACGGATTCGCATGATGAGTCCTTCAATTGGCTTGGTAATGGGGTCAGACGGGCCGGCGAGGTCTGCAACTGGCTGACCGGACTCGCTGATCCACGCTTGGTTCGACTCGGATGTCAGGGCATGTGCGGTTGCACCTGACAGCTGGATCGGGGCGGCGAGCGTCTCGCCATCCGATGAGCGGCGCCGCCCCGGAAGCTGTCCGTCAGTGGCCCCTCCGCGTCTTGGCCCTGGATGACCGGGGCATGGCTCCTGTTGAGGACGTCCCGCCCGCGGTACTGCCGGTCGGCGATCGACGCCGCAGATGCGCGACCCGCGACGGCCATCTCCCGCGCAACTCTGGGCTGCGCCGTCCTGTCGCAAGGGGCGCCTCCGGCGACACGGTCAGCTCGACACCGTAGGACATCTCGGCCAGATCGGTCGGCACCACATCCGGGAGACGGGTCTCAAGAGGGAGGGGCATGCAGAGAGTCCAAACGGAGGTAGAACGTTCTGTCTCCTACATTGAAAGCTCCCCGATCTCCATTGTCAAGACCGAATGTTCTATCTCGGCCGGGGCTCAGCAGCGACGGCTCGAACCTGGCGGGCGAGCCTCGGTGCGACTCGCGCCCCTTGACCCTCAGCAATGGCAGCACCTTGAGCCCGGCCAAGTGATCACCTGCACGAGGACCGATCCGTGGCCGGGACGGCAGTCGTCCTGGGGGTGTGTTCAGTCAACGGCTGATCTTGATTACTGAGGGTCAGTGGCTGGTGGTGGGGGTAAGGCGTCCTTCGGAGGCGATCTGGAAGGCGTTCAGTGGCGCCTTCCAACGCATCGTCCAGCGGCGCCGGCCCTTGCCAGTCGGGTCCAGGCTCATCAAAGCCATGTAGACGCACTTCAACGCGGCGGCCTCGTTCGGGAAGTGCCCGCGGGCCCGGACCGCCTTGCGGATGCGGGCGTTCACGCTCCCAATCCCGTTCGTGCTGCAGATGACCTTGCGGATCTCGACGTCGAAAGATTAGGAAGGGCACCATCTCGGCCCAGGCGTCGGACCACAGCTTGATCACGGCCGGATACTTGCTGCCCATGTCTCCGAGAACTCCAGGAACCGTTCGGTCGCGGCGGCCTCGCTCGGCGCGGTGTAGACGGGCTTGCGGTCCTTGGCGACCTTGTCCCAGTCCTGGCGGGCGAGTAGCGGATGCTGTTGCGAATCAGGTGAACGATGCATGTCTGGACGGCAGTTCGGGGCCAGACTGTCTCGACGGCGTCGGGCAAGCCCTTCAGTCCGTCGCAGACGAGCATGAGGACGTTCTCAATGTCGCGATTCTTGAGCTCGGTGAAGACCTGGAGCCAGTGCTTGGCGCCCTCGCCGCCGTCACCGGCCCAGATGCCGAGGATGTCGCGGGTGCCCTCGACGGTGACGGCTATCGCGACGTAGATGGGCCGGTTGGCGACCTTGCCATCGCGAATCTTCACGTTGATCGCCTCCACGAAGACGACCGGATAGACGCGATCGAGCGGTCGGGCCTGCCATTCCGCCATGCCCTTCATCACCGAGTCGGTGATTGTGGAGATGGTCTGCTTGGACACCTCCGCGCCGTACACCTCGGCCAGATGAGCCGATATCTCCCCGTGTGTGAGGCCCTTCGCGGACAGCGACAGCACCATCTCGTCCACGCCGGTCAGCCGGCGCTGCCGCTTCTTCACGAGCTGCGGCTCGAAGGTGCCGGCCGTGTCGCGGGGCACCTTCACCTCGACCGGGCCGACGTCGGTCAGCACGGTCTTCGAACAGGTGCCGTTCAGGGAGTTGCCGCTGTTCCGGCCTCCCGCGTCGTGCTTGTCATAGCCGACGTGATCGGTGATCTCGCCCTCCAGGGCGGACTCCAGCACCCGCTTGGTCAGCTGCTCGTCAGTGCCGATGTTGACCTCCTTGACCTGGAGGTTGTCGCGCACGGTGGCATAGCGGCCCTGCCGCGAGAGGGCGGCGCGTACTTCGGGTGATCCGGTGCGGAGCTTCTCGCCGATGATGTGGTCGCCGCCTCCGCGCATCAGCGCCCGGCGGTTGGTGGCGGAGGTGAAGCCTCGGTCGGCGACCCACACGACCTTCGAGAGCGTCCACTCGCGCAGGTCGTCGCGGACCTGGCGGCTGGAAGAACGGCAGGTCCGCTACGTGCTCGCCATCCTCAAGACCGAGGTGGAGCCGCTGCCGGACGGCCGCCCGCCAGGCCCGCGAGCAGTACGCCTTCGTGCCTGAGAAGGCCTTCGAGCGCTGCTCTTGCGCCGGGATCGCTGCCGCGGTGCCGCATAGCGAGGCCCTGAACGAACTGGCCTGGTTCGGCCACATGACGCAGGTCAGGGGGGCGCGGTCCGGATCAAAGACCCAGCAAGTAGCGCCTGCAAGCCTCCTGCCCTGAGGAAGATCGTGGTGCGAAGACGGCCCAGCGAGCCGAGGTCGGTTACCCACCCCGCAATCGTCGAGAGCTCCCTACGAGGTAGAACGTTCCGTATTGACAACGACCTGGAGCAAGTGACTTAATGAACAAGATCGAACGAACGCTCTTTCCCGTTGGATGTGGGTCCATGATTCTCCATCCCGAGCCCTCCTGCGTCGTGATGGTCAGCCATACCGGCTCAGTCGCGCGTGTGATCGAGGGCTGACCACGCCACAGAGTAAAACGCGTCCCAACGGGATATGGCCCGACTGGCCAGGCGCAGTAACTGGAAAGCGCCTCTGACTTCTGCGGAATAGGGACCTGAGTAATCCTCTGTCCTTGCTAGTCAGGGAGCCTTCTATTGAACTGACCGTGTTTCGAACGGCTCGCCTCATGAAAGCGCGGGCTGAGAAGTGGAATTTCCCATGAAGCGAAGTGTACGACGAGCAGTCCTGGCCGGACTGACATCCGCCGCGGTGATGGCATCCCTGACTATCGGCGCAGTAAGTGCGTCCGCCATTGATGGACCACGTGAGTGTGGGCCCGAGTTCTTGCAGGTCACCGTGCACCCGGCTGACAATGCCTCGTCGACGTATTGTTACGCCAACGCGGGGGAGGCGAGCCTCTATGGGTGGGCCACCCGGATCTCGACCGGGAACAACCGCGTCCAGTGGTACGGGGACGGGCGGTGGCAGCCGGAACAGCCCATCGGAAAGTGGACGGTGTTCACTTGGCCCAACCACCCGGGCGGGGTCTGGATATCGAAGATCAGGATTCTCTGAGAGAACGGTACTGACCTCAACCCCGTCGAGGGCGTGTGGGCACACATCAAACGCAGCCTTGCCGACCTCGCCGTCACGGCCCTCGACCGGCTCGAAGTCCTCGTCCGTAACCGGCTCAAGCGCCTGCAGTACAGACCTCACACCCTCGACGGCTTCATAGCGGGCACCGGCCTCACCCTGACGAGCTGAAGTCAGTAATGACCAGTGGTCATTACTGAGCATGTGATGCTCTCCACCAGGAGTTGAACCTCTTGTCCGCAACAGTTAAGGCATTACCCCAGGGATCCTCAGACTACCGGGTCCTGATCGCCGGAGCGGGCCCGGTCGGTCTCTGGCTCGCCCACGAACTCGCCCTCGCGGGCGTCTCCGTCCTCGTGCTGGAACGCGAAGAGCGGCGCAGCCCGCACTCCAAGGCCCTGGGCATCCAGCCGCGCACCGTCGAGGTGCTGGCCATGCGGAACCGGCACAAGGACGCCCTCGCCGCCGGCCGGCCCATCCCGAGCTGGCACTTCGGCATGCTCGAGTCCCGTATCGACTTCCGTTCGCTGCCGACCCCCTTCCCCTTCCTGCTGGTCCAGCCGCAGACGGTCACAGAGGAGCTGCTGGAGCGCTACGCCACGGAACTGGGCGCGGTCGTCCGGCGGGGACACGAGGTCACGTCACTGGTCCAGGACGGCTCGTCGGTCACCGTCCGCGTAAGCGGGCCCGAGGGTGTGTACGAGGTGAGCGCTCCGTACGTCGTCGGCGCGGACGGCGCGCGCAGCACCGTGCGCCGGGAAGCCGGCATCGATTTCCCGGGATCCGACACCTCGGCATACGGCTTCCTCGGCGAAGTGGTGCTCGACGACCCACCGCGAATCCCCGGCTTCGCCGCCCTCTCCGAGGCTGGCCGCCTCCTTGTGGTCCCGCTTCCGGGCGGCAGGTTCCGCGTCACCGGGTACGACCCGGCCAACCAGCGGCGCGACGTCCCTCTGACGCTGGACGAGCTGCGCGATGCCTCGCTGCGGATCGCCGGCACCGACTTCGGCATGCGCGACCCTATCTGGCTGTCCCGGTTCGGCAACGCGACCCGGCTGGCTGCCGCCTACCGCGACCACCGGGTGCTGCTGGCCGGGGACGCGGCCCACATCCACTGGCCGGCTGGCGGCGTCGGCCTGAACGTCGGGCTCCAGGACGCCATGAACCTCGGCTGGAAGCTGGCGGCGGTGGTCCAGGGGCGCGCTGACGCGGAGCTGCTGGACACCTACCACGCCGAACGCCACCCGGTCGGTGCGGAGCTGGCCGAGCACACCATGGCCCAGGGCGCTCTGATCACCGGGCTCACCGCGGACGTCACCGCGCTGCGCGGTCTGCTGAACGAGGCCATCGCCTCCGAACCCGCCTTCGCCGGGATGCTGGCCGGAAAGCTCTCCGGACTCGACACCGTTTACCGGCCCACCGCCACGGAAGCGCACCCTCTGACCGGCGGCCGTGCCCACGACCCCGAGGGCGAGGGGGTGCTCCCGCTGCTGTACGACGGGCGTGCGGTGCTCCTGACCATGGGTGACGAACCAATGGAGGCCGAGGTGGCCGAGCGGGCGGCGGCGGTCGGCATCTCCGTGCACCGAAGCCGGCTCGCCGAGACCGGCGGACCCGCGTGGTCCGTCGTCACGGCGGCGCTGATCCGGCCCGACGGTCGCGTCTGCTGGGCGACCGAACAGCCACGGGCCGGGGCGGAGTTCACAGCCGAGGTGAGCAAGGCACTGGACGGACTGCCGGTGATCTTCTGACGTCCGGTGCACGGCGGGAGCACCCGGCTTCGGTGCACGCCGAAGCCGCTACCCGCCGTGCACTGTCAGGACGCCGGACTGCTACCGCCGTGCACGGTCAAGACGCCCGACCGTTCTTGCAGGGCTATGGCCGGTCCAGGGCTTGGACATGAAGACAGGGGTGCTCTCCGAGCTGGGATGATGGGACTTCCTACGGTTCCACATCCAGGAGCATCGGTTTGGACCATGATGCACCGCCCGTCTCGCCCGCGACTACGAGACCCTCACCGCCAGCTCCGAAGCCGTGATCCACATCGCCCCGGTCGACAACCTCGCCAGGCGCGTAACGGACGAGGTGACACCACCTGGCGAGGGACTTACACACAAAGGTGGGTCAGCCCTGGTTGTCGTGTCCGGGGCGGGAGTTGAGCGTTCGATGCGATGTGGGGACAGAGGGCCGTGTGAAGCGCCGTTCGCGCTGCGGCAGCAGCGGCTCCAGGCGGCCCCACAGCTCATCCGACACGATCCACGCCGCGTTCGTACGGCCTTGCCCGTGGGCTAGTCGTTCCTTGTGAAGGTGCCGAGACCGCTCGTGTCGAGGTTCTCGACCCGGACCTTGTCGGCACGTCCGCCGGAGCCGACGGTGAAGGTCACGCCGGTCAGGCCGACGGCCGTTTCGCCGGTGGTGCGGTAGCTGAAGGTGTCACCGTCGTAGTGGGCCAGGGCGAACCGTTGCTTTTTGGGCCCGAGTTGCATGGTGAGTTCGTTCCCCTGGGCGCTGACGGTCAACGGGCCGTAGTAGTCATTGGCGTACGTTCCGGTGTAGGTGCTGTTTGCCTTGGCGGGTGCGGGCGAGGCCGGGGGCTTGCTGTAGTCGACCTGCGAGCGTTCCCCTTGCAGGGCCTGCTGGAAGAGCGGCCCGAGGAACTTCAGCCAGTCGACGGTCGGTCCGCCCGTCTGCGCGGTGTCGAGGAACGTGGTGGAGATTGCCTCGGGCACACCGATGGGTTCGCCGTTGGTCAGGACGACGATGCCGAGCTGTTCCGAGGGCAGCAAAGTGACGTTGGTGGCCGCCCCCAGCGCGAAGGCACCGGAGTGGCCGAGCTTCAGCCTGCCCTGGTCGTCGTAGCTCACGTTCCAGCCGAGCCCGTAGAACCCGGTCCTGCCCGCGGGCGAGTGCGGCGGCTCGGAAACCATGTGCGGCACGTGAGTCTCCTCCAGAGCGCCGGCGTCGACGACCTGCCGCCCCTCGAACTTTCCGTTGCCCATTTGCAGGCGCAGCCACTTCGTCATGTCCCGGACCGTGGAGCTGGCCCCGCCCGCCGGGCTCTGGGCGTCCGGGTCGCGCACGTACGCGGCACGCCAGGTGTCCCCGGTCTTCACATGCAGGGCGGCCTTGTTGCCCGCCTTCTCGTAGTCGGCGAACGAAGAGCTCGTGGAGTTCATCCCCAGCGGCCGGTACACCTTGTCGGCGGACAGCTTCTCCCAAGTGGTCCCTGCCGCCCGCGCGGTGGCGACGGCGGCTTCGGTCAGCCCGAAGTTGGTGTACGCGTAGTGGGCGCGGAAGGGGGCCAACGGCTCGTAACGCAGATGGTCCAGGATGTAGGAGCGGTCGTAGCCGAGGTCCTCCAGGAGGTCGCCGGCATGATCGGGCAATCCGCTGCGGTGTGAGAACAGGTCGGCCAGCGTGACATGGCGGCTGACCCACGGGTCCTTCAGCGCGAAGCCGGGGGTGTACTTCACGACCGGGTCGTCCCAGCCGACGGTCTTCTCGCCCACGGCCGCGGCGACCACGGTGGAGGCAAGGGGCTTGGAGACCGAAGCGAGCTGGAAGACCGTGTCCGCTCCGATCCGGTCCTTCGTGCCCACCTTCCGCACGCCGAACCCCTTCAGATACATCACCTTGTCGTCGTACACCACGCCCACGGCGACTCCGGGCACACCAGTGCGGTGCATGGCGTCCCGTACGACGTCGTCGAGCCGGCTCACCGCGGTCTCGACCTTGGCCCGGGTGAGCTGTGCCGGTGGCTGGGCGGGGGGAACGGTGGGCAGCGGCGACGTCCCGACGGCCGCGGGTCCCGCGACAGTGGTGTCAGCATCAGCCGCGGTACAGCCGACGGCCAGAGCCGCGACCAGGCCCAGTACCGCGGCGGAGCGAAGCGAGGGCGGGCATGCGCTGTCGAGTCGGGACATGTCTTCCATGGCAAGCCCTCCCCCCGGCGCCTGTCGCGTCCTGGCAGGCCGTTCGGGGGATCAGGCGGGCGCCGCGCCCCCCCGCACGGTGTACGTCGGCGTACCGGTCCTCGCCGCTTTGTCAGCGACACTGAGGCATAACAACGGTTGACGCAGTGAGCCGAGTTGTCGGTGGGCGATCAGGCACCCGGCGAGCTTGAGGAACGCTGCGTGGATGTCGGCTCGGCGTTCCCAACGGATCCGCAGGCGCCGGAAGCCGTGCAGCCACGCGAAGCCTTCTTCGATCACCCATCGGTAGGTCCCCAGCCCGGTGCGTGTCGTGTTCCGCGGCGGGCGATGGCCGGCACGATGCCGCGTTCGCGGACCTGGTCGCGGTAGACGTCGTGGTCGTAGCTGCGGTCGGCGAGGAGCGAGTCGGGTTTGCGGCGGGGCGTCCGACACGGCCGCGGACGGGCGGGATCGCGTCGAGCAAGGGCAGGGGCTGGGTGACGTCGGTGCGGTTGCCTCCGGTCAGCAGGACGGCGAGCGGAGTGCCGTGTCCGTCGGTGATGAGGTCGTGTTTTGAGCCGGCCCGGCCCCGGTTGACCGGCGACGGGCCCGTGTGGCTCCCCCTTTTTTAGCGCTCTGACGTGCGAGGAGTCGACACGCAGCGGGACCAGTCCAGCCGAGCGGCTGCGTTCAGTTCGGCGAGCACGACCTCGTGGAGTCGTTGCCAGACGCCGGCCTCGTTGCAGCCCCGCAAGCGTCGCCAGCAGGTCATGCCTGAGCCGAAGCACAGCTCCTTCGGGAGGTACTCCCACTGGATGCCGGTGTGGAGTACCTAGAGGATCCGGCACATCACCTTCCGGTCCGGGACCGGAAGCGCCGTTCGCGCTGCGGCAGCAGCGGCTCCAGGCGGTCCCACAGCTCATCCGACACGATCCACGGCGCTGTCCCCACATCGCCTCGAACGCTCAACTCCCGCCCCGGACACGGCAACCAGGACAGATCCACCTCATTCTGTCAGCCGTTGTCAGTGGAATTCGCCTGCGTGTTCCTCGCACCACTGGCGGAAGGTCCGCGGGGCGATGCCGGTGAGGTTGGTGATGTCGTCGCTGATGACTCCGGCGCGTCCGGCGCGGAACAGTTCGTTGAGGTTCTGCACGGCGGCGGCCATCTCGGGTGGGGTGCCCCGCTCGATGCTGTGCTGGGCGAACTGCTCGGGGGTGAGCGGCACGAACTCGATGGGCCGTTGCAGGACGTCGGCGAGGATCTCCACCTGCTCGCGGGCGGTGAGCGCCTGCGGGCCGTTCAGGATGTAGGCGCGGCCGGCGTGGCCGTCCTCGGTGAGGGCGACGGCGGCGACGCGGGCGATGTCGAAGGTGTCGACGGGCACGGTCTTGCCGGGGTCGCTCGCGTCATAGACGCGGCCCTCGTCGCGGATCGTGGGCAGCCACCACGTCGCGTTCGACGTCAAGGTGTTGGCGCGCAGGTAGGTGACGTCGAGCCCGGAGTCGCGGAAGACCTGGTCGCGGGCGGCGATCCTGGCTCCGATCATGGGCAGCGGTTCCAGGACGGTACCGATGGAGGACAGCACCACGATCTTGCGCACTCCGGCGGTGCGGGCGGCCTTGATCATGTTCTCGGCCTGTGCGGGCAGCGGGGCGAGCTGCATGAAGAAGACGCCGTCGACGCTGCGGGCGGCCTCGGTCAGGCTCTCGGCGTCGTCCAGGTCGCCGATGGCGATGTCGATGCCCGCCGGGATCAGTTCGGCGCGCGAGGCACTGCGGACCAGAGCCCGCACGTGGTGGCCCTGCTCGTGGAGCTGGGTGATCAGGGCGCTGCCGACGTTTCCGGTGGCTCCGATGATGAGGAAGGAGGACATGACGGATCCTTTCGGGATCGATGGGTGGTGGAGCGATTGATGAGGGGAGAAGGCCGGCTACCAGGGCAGGTCGCCGTCGCGGTCGCGGAAGGTCCCAGTCATGCCGCCCGGTCCGGCGAGGGCGTAGGCGACGATGGCGTCGGTTCCGTCCCTCACGGAGTGGCCCTGGCCGCCGCTGAGGTCGGTGGCGGTCATGCCGGGGTCGGCGGTGTTGATGCGCATGTGGGGCAGCAGCTGCGCGTAGCGGGCGGTGAGCATGTTGATCCCGGCCTTCGACGCTGCGTACAGCGGGGAGCCGAAGCGCGATTCGATCCGGCTGTCGTCGTGGAAGAGGCCGAACGAACCGAGGCCGCTGCTGACGTTGACGATGCGGGGGTTCGTGCTGCGTTCGAGCAGCGGCAGGAACGCGTGGATCATCCGGACGTAGCCGACGACGTTGGTCAGCAGAACCGTGGTGGCGTCATCCGGGGTGTAGTCCCTTGCCTCGGCTATCGGACCGGTGACCCCGGCGTTGTTGACCAGGACGTCCAGGTGGCCGTCGGTCTGCTCGACGGTTGCGGCGGCGCGGTCGACCGACACCTGTGAGGTCACGTCCACCTCGAGGAAGTGTGCGCCGATGCTGTCGGCGGCGGGCTTGCCCAGGTCGGGGTTTCGGGCGCCGAGGTGGACGCGGTACCCCGCCTCCACCAGACGGCGTGCCGTCTCCAGGCCGATGCCCTTGTTGCCGCCGGTGACCAGCGCGACCGGTGTGTCCGTGGTCGGAGTGTTCATCTCTGGCTTCCTCTTCTCTCGGCGCCAGAACGAGTCTGGCCCGCGGGAGCCGGGGCAGCGTGGCCCAGGTTGGGCCACCCAAGGAGCCGGGCTGCGCGTCGACAATCAGGTCATGACCACCGAGAATGCGGTTGTGAGCGAGGGACCGGATCTGGCGACGATGCTGCGCTCCTGGCGTGCCAGGGTCCGCCCGGAAGATGTCAGCTCTCCCTTCGCCCGGGGAGCACGCCGCACCCCGGGGTTGCGGCGCGAGGAGGTGGGGTGGCTGGCCGGTGTCTCGCCCGACTACGTCAAACGCCTCGAACAGGGTCGCGCGCACCCCAGTGCCGACGTCCTGCGGGCGCTGTCCCGCGCCCTGCGACTCACCGACGCCGAGTTCAAGCTGGCCTGCCGCCTCGCCGGCCACGCCGCCGAGCTCGACGGGACCGTCCCCCAGCTCATCGGCCCCAGCGTGCAGCGGCTGCTCGGCCGCCTGGCCGACGTGCCGATCGCGGTCTTCGACGCGGCCTGGACCCTGCTGGAGTACAACGACCTGTGGGCGGCACTGCACGGAGAGACGCGACGCCGCGCCGGCCGCGAGACGAACCTGGTCTGGCGCACCTTCCACAACGACCCCGGCAGGGTCCGGCACCCCTCCCCGGAGGACTACCGGGCCTCGCTGGTCGCCGACCTGCGCGATGTCGCCTCCCGCTACCCGGCCGACCGCCGGCTGGTCGCCATGATCAGCGACCTGCGCCGGTCGAACACCGACTTCGCCCGGCTGTGGGACGGCTCCGCCGTTGCGCACCACGCCAGCGAACGCAAGACCATCGACCATCCTCAGGTCGGCGCGATCGAACTCGACTGTGACGTGCTCTCCCTCCACGGCGCGGACCTGCGCGTCATCGTCTTCACCGCCGCCCCCGACAGCGAAGCCGCCGACAAACTCCGGCTCCTGACCGTCATCGGCCTCCAGGACATGGCCTCGTCGGCCCCCAGCTCACCCGCCCACACGAAGGATCGCGGCCCGGGAACCGACTGATCCTCGGACACCTGGTCACGACCCGCAGGGTGAGGATCCAGATCCAGCGGGCTTGGGTCACCCGCCACCACCTGGGGAGATTCGAACAGCGACATCACCAGTGACAACAAGCTCGTGCATTCGGTGCCAGGCACCGCTGAGACCCCGACGCGGCATCGCAGGCGGACAACGCCGGTGACACCTAACGCTGAAAGTCGCAGTTGTGGAGACGGGCCCGGAGGAAGTCCTAGCCGAGGTGTTGTCCGAGCTGGGAATCGATCTCGGGCTCGGGCACATCGCGGTCCTTTCCGGCGGCACGAAAATCGACAGCCCGCGCTTCCTGCGCCGGGCCGTGAAGCGCCTGTAGAGGGCGCAGCGAGCCCTCTCCCGCAAGGAGAAGGACAGCAAGAACAGGTCGGGAACAACGGGCGCCCCTGAACAACCCACCGCCGATACGCACCTGTGCCGACCTGGCGTCCGCTGCTCAACACCTCGACCACAACGACGTCCTGGACGCCACGCTGATCACGCTCAAGCTGCTGGCCAAGCGAATCCAGCAGCTGACGGCACAGGTCGACGAACTCAAACGACGCCTGGCCGCGCTCGTCCTGTCCCACGCTCCGGAACTTCTCGAGCGCGTCGGCGTCGGTTCCGGACAGCGCCATCACCTGTTGATCACGGCCGGTGACCATGCCGAACGTCTGGCCGACGAAGCGTCCTTAGCCGCTCTGTGCGCAGTCAGTCCGGTCGAGCGGACCTGCCGGTCAAGGGACTCGCGCGTACACGCCTGGACAAGTCCGTGCACGACGCCGGATGGTCCGCGTTCGTGAGCATGCTGGAGTACAAGGCCGCCCGGTACGGGCGCACCTTCATAAGGATCGGCCGCTGCGAGCCGACGTCTCAGGTGTGATCGCGATGCGGCGTCCAGGATGGCCCCAAGCCTCTGCACGTCCGGGTGTGGACCTGCGGGACCTGCGGGACCGCCCTGGACCGGGACTTCAACGCGGCGGTCAACGTCGCCAAGGCGGCCGGACCGGCCATGGCAGCCTGTGGAGCGCAGGTAAGAGCGGGACTCGTTCCGGCACCACGCAACGCAGCAGGAATCTCGACACCGCAGCCTTCAACATCCCGGTAGCCGGGAATGGCCGACCGGGAGCGGTTCACTGTCCTTGCGTAGCCTTCGTGTCTGTCCCCGAAGTCCCGGACCGGCCCGGCACTCATGGAGTGTCTGGTTCACGAGCGGCGGTCGCCGCGCAGTCGGTCGGGGTCTGGTCGTAGCGCTTGCGGAAGGCGCGGGCGAAGTGGGCGCTGTCGGCGAACTGCCAGCGGGCGGCGATCTCCGTGATGGTCATGTGCCGGTGCGGTGTGATGAGCGCACGGCGCGCCTCGTCGAGGCGGCGCTCCCGGATGTAGGCACTCAGTGACTGGCCTTCCTGGGCGAAGGCGCGTTGGAGGGTACGGGCCGAGACGTTCAGCTTCCGCGCGAGAGCCGCGGCAGAGAGGCTGGGATCGGTGAGCCGCTGGTCGGCCAAGTCTCGAGCGGCCTGGGCCAGTGCCGGCGACAGCAGCGGTTCCACGTCGTCGAGGCCGCCTGCGACGGCGGCCCGGGCCAACTCGGCCAGGGTGTTGCGGGCGGCGTCGGCTCCAGCCGGCCTGAGGCCGCCCAGCATGCGGCTTACCGTGGTGGCGTGCGCGGTCAGCACGCGTACCTCCGCGGTGTCGGCCGGACCGGGGGCCGGCGCGCCCCGTCTGCGTGGAATCTCGGCGGTGGGCAGGACGAGCAGCTGGACGGTGGATCTCGGCGCCGCGGAGAAGTGGGACAATTTCCCCGCCTGAAGCAGG